>JBBSUT010000006.1:0-37574 GCA_038234155.1 Sphingomonadales bacterium
GCCTACCGCGATTTCTACGTGATCGAGGGCCGCCGCGCCGGGCTCGATCAGATCGAGGTGCGCTATTATGACGACGCCGCGCGTATCGAGCCGGTGGCGTTCCCGGAGGAAGCCTATGTCGCGGGCCTCGGCGACAATCCGGAATTCGACCAGAGTGTGCTGCGCATCGGATACAACTCCATGGTTACGCCGGGCACGGTGTTTGATTATGATGTCAAAAGCGGCACCCTCGAGACGTTAAAAGTTCAGGAAATCCCCAGCGGATATGACGCCGCGCTCTACACCACCGAGCGGTTGATGATCACCGCGCGCGACGGCGTGCAGGTGCCGGTCTCGATCCTCTATCGCAAGGACCGTCCGAAAGCCGGACCGCTGCACCTCTACGGCTACGGCGCATACGGCATGGCGATCCCGCCGGGCTTTTCGACCACGCGCCTCAGCCTGGTCGATCGCGGTTTCGCCTTTGCCATCGCGCATATCCGCGGCGGCGACGATCTGGGGCGCAACTGGTATCTGACCGGCAAGCGCGAGCACCGGATGAACGCCTTCCACGATTTTCTCGATTGCGCGCACGGGCTGATCGCGCAGGGCTATACCGCCACGGGCCGCATTGCGATCAGCGGCGGATCGGCCGGCGGCAAGCTGATGGGCGCGGTGATCAACATGGAGCCGGAACTGTTCGGCGCGGTGGTGGCGCATGTGCCGTTCGTCGATGTGCTGTCGACAATGCTCGACGCCTCGCTGCCGCTCACACCGGGCGAGTGGCCCGAATGGGGCAACCCGCTGACCGACAAGGCCGCGTTCGATCTGATCCGCAGCTATAGCCCGTATGACAATGTCGGCGCCCACGCCTATCCGCCGATGCTGGTCACCGCAGGGCTGAACGATCCGCGCGTGACCTATTGGGAGCCGGCCAAATGGGTCGCCCGGCTGCGCGCGACCAGGACCGACGATAATGTGCTGCTGCTCAAGACCAATATGGGCGCGGGCCATGGCGGCAAGTCCGGCCGCTGGGAGAGCCTGAAGGAAACCGCCGAGGAATTTGCCTTCATCATCTGGCAGATGGATGGGTTCGGTTAGGCGGGGAGGCGTGAGCGAGCCATTCGAGAAAAGCTGGACAGCCGCGCCGGGGGACATCGATGAGCTGGGCCATGTCAACAATGCCGTCTGGGTCACCTGGATCCAGGACATGGCGACATCGCACTGGCAGGCAGTCGCAGAACCGGACCATATCGCGGCCTATATCTGGGTCGTGACCCGGCACGAGATCGACTATCGCGGCAATGCGAAGGCGGGCGAGCCGGTGACGGGCCGTACCTGGGTCGAGGGCATCCCGCGCGGTGCGCGCTTCGACCGCCGCGTGGATTTTCTCAACGCAGCCGGAAAAGTCATGGTCTCGGCCAAAACCACCTGGGCGATCATCGAGCGTGCACGTGGCCGGATCGTGCGCGTGCCGGACGCGGTGGCGGCGCGGTTTGTCTGAGCCTGGTTCGCTACGCGATTTACTCCTCAAACCCATTTTCCGCTGACGAACGCTTTCCGTAGGGCTGAGCCAAGCCGTAGGGTTGGGCAAGGCCGTAGGGTTGGGCCAGGCCGTAGGGTTGGGCCAGGCGTTTTGCGCCGCCGATTGACTCCGTGAGCAACCGGAACATAATGCGAACATATCCACTAGCGATTCGCCTTATGTTCCATGTATCACGCCTCGATCCCAGCGCCGACACGGCCCATGAACCGCCCGGAAACGGCGCTTTCCAGCCGTGCCTGCAGGAAATTTTTTCCGGCCCATATGCCGCCAGCGCAGCCGGGTTTGCGCTCGGTCAGCTCGGCGCGTTCGGCGATCTGGCCGGGCCGATCCTGTGGGTGCAGGAACGCACCGCGATCCGCGAAGGTGGCCGCCCCTTCGCGCATGGGCTGCCGGGCGGACTGTCGCTCATCCATGTCACCGCATCCAACGCGAAACATGCGCTGTGGGCGATGGAGGAGGGGCTGCGATGCACGGCGTTGAGCGCGGTCATCGGCGAATTGTGGGGCGAGCCCGCGGCGCTCGATTTCACCGCCACGCGGCGGCTGGCCGTGGCCAGCGAAACGCATGGCGTGCCCGCCTTTTTGCTGCGCATCGGCGGCGCGCCCAATCTGTCGGGCGCGCGGCAGCGCTGGCGGATCGGCCCCGCGCCCTCGCCTGCGCACCGCTGGAATCCGGCGGCGCCGGGCGCTGCGACCTTCACCGCCGAACTGTTCCGATCGCGCACCCGCGCGCCTGCAACCTGGACGCTGCACCATGACGGCGCGGCAAATCGTCTCGATCTGGCTCCCGAAGCTGGCGATCGAGCGCTGGGAGAAGGAGAGCGGATCATCCGGTGAAGCGCGGCCGGTGCCGGTCGTGAGCGCGAACGAATTGCAGGAACGCCCCACCGCGCTTGTCAGCGAAGGCACGCATGGGCTGGTGATCGCGGCGGCAAATGCTGCGGCCATCGCGGCCGGCGTCGGCCCGTCCGCACGCTTTGCCGATGCGCGCGCGATCTGCCCCCAGTTGCAGTCCGTGCCGCATGACCCGCAAGGCGACGCCGCGCTGCTCGAACGGCTCACCCGGTGGAGCCGCCGATGGGGCCCATGGACCGCGCTCGACGGGGCCGATGGACTGCTGATCGATACCACCGGCAGCGCGCATCTGTTCGGCGGCAAACAGGCCACCATCGCGCAAATGCTGCGCAGCATTTCCCAGGTCGGATACAGCGCGCGCGCCGCCATGGCGCCCACCGCGGCGGCGGCATGGGCGCTGGCGCGTTTTGGCGGTGACGCGCAGCGGTCCCAGTCCACGCCCGCGATCTGCGAAGCGGATCAGATCACAAGCGCCCTTGCCCCGCTCCCCGTCGCCGCGCTGCGGCTCGATACGCCGACCGTGCTGCTGCTCAAACGCCTTGGCCTCAAGACGATCGGCGACCTGATGGCGGTGCCGCGCGAGGGGCTGGTACGGCGCTTCCGCAACCGCCGCGATCCCGCCGCCAATCCGCTGATCCGGCTCGATCAGGCACTCGGCAGCGCGCGCGAGGCGATCCCGGCGCTGGAGACCGAGCCGGCGCAGCGCGCCTTTGCCCGCGTGGCCGAGCCGATCCTGCACGTCGCGATCCTGCTGCCGGTGCTCGAAACGCTGAGCCAGCAATTGTCCGGAAGCTTGCGCAAACGCCATCGCGGCGCGCGGCGGCTGGGGTTCGAGGCGTTTCGCATCGATGGTCATGTCGCCCGGCTGGAGGCGGAACTGGCCCGCCCGACGCGCGATCCGGCGCACATGACAAAGCTGTTCGCCGAGCGGCTGGAAGGGCTGGAGGCGGGCTTCGGCTTCGACGCCTTTGCGCTGACCGCGCTGTGGCACGAGGAGCTGGACGCCGCGCAGCCCGACCTGTCCGGCGCCGTGCCGGACGACGCGCTCCTCGCCAGCATGATCGACCGGCTGGTGGTGCGGCTAGGCCGCCATAATGTGCGCCTGCCGCAGCCGCGCGCGAGCCATATGCCGGAGCGGTCCGTGGTCTGGGTGAGCGCGGTAGAAAAGCTTTCTCTTCCTCGCTCACGCTCGAAGGCCGCTGCCGCGCGCTTCAACGCCAAAACGCCGCACCAACTCCCGCTTCCCTTCCATCAGCGGCCCTTGCGGCTGCTCGACACCCCCGAGCCGATCGCGGTGCTCTACATCACGCCCGACGGCGTGCCGCGCCGCTTTACCTGGCGGCGCGTGCAGCATGAGGTGATCAAGGTGGAAGGTCCCGAACGCATCGCGCCCGAATGGTGGCGCGAAAAATCGACCGCGCGCCTGCGCGACTATTACCGCGTCGAGGATCAGGCTGGCGCACGCTACTGGATCTATCGCGGCGGTCTGGTCGGCGACGGCCGCGGCGGCGCGCCCGACTGGTATCTGCACGGGCTGTTCGCTTAGCATGCCCGAGCGCGAGGGTCCTGGAAAACGCACGTTGAAGGCGACGCGGGGCGACTTCGCCGCCAACCCGCGCGCGCCGTTTGTCGAGCTGGGGCTGGTCAGCGCGTTCAGCTTCCTGCGCGGCGCATCGGATGCGGTCGATCTGGTGCTGCGCGCGCTGGAGGCGGGCTATGACGCGATCGGGATGGCCGACATCAATTCTATGGCGGGTGTGGTGCGGCTGCATGTCGAGGCGAAAGAAGCCAGGCTGCGCCCCGTCATCGGCTGCCGGATCGAGACCACCGAGGGCCTCGCCTTCCTCGCCTACCCGCAGAACCGCACCGCCTATGGCCGGCTCTGCGCGCTCATATCGGCCGGCCGCATGGCAACGCCGGACGGCGCGTGGCAGGCCAAGGACATATGCCAGATCACGCTGGCCATGCTCGAGCGCCACGCGGACGGCGTGCAGCTGATCCTGCTGCCGCCGGACGATCTGGAGACGGAATTTACGGCGGAGCGCAACAGCGTTCCCCTTCCCTTCAGGGACGGGGACGGGACAGTCGATCCTTCTTCCGGTGCAAATCATCTACGCCTCGTCCACTCGGCACCCCTCACCGCCACGCTCGATGCCCTGCTCCCGCAGCTGATCGCGCGCCTGCCGTCACTGCGCCATATCGCCGCCAGCTACCTCTATCGCGGCGATGACATCGCGCGGATCGCGCGGATCGACGCCATGGCGCGGGGCCACGGCCTGTCGATCCTGGCCACCAACGACGTGCATTATGCCACGCCAGACCGCCGCCCGCTGCAGGATGTGATGACCTGCATTCGTGAGAAGGTGCTGCTCAGGGACGCAGGCTATCGCCTCCACGCCAATGCCGAGCGACATCTGAAATCGCCCGCCCAGATGGCGGCGCTGTTCGCGCTGTGGCCGCATGCCATCACCGCGGCGCGCGGCGTGGCCGATGCGTGCGCCTTTTCGCTCGACGAACTCCACTATGAATATCCCGAAGACCCGATCCCGCTGGGCCTGGACCCGGACCAGCGGCTGGCGGATCTGACCTGGCAAGGGGCGCACACCCATTATCCCGGCGGTGTGCCCGGCAAGGTCGTCCAGCTGATCGACAAGGAGCTGGTGCTGATCGGCAAGCTCAGGATCGCGCGCTATTTCCTCACCATCAAGGACATCGTCGATTTCGCACGCGCGCAGGACCCCCCGATCCTGTGCCAGGGGCGCGGATCGGCGGCCAACAGCGCGGTGTGCTTCTGCCTGGGCATCACCGGCGTGAACCCGGCCGAGCATGAGATGCTGATCGAACGCTTCATCTCCGAAGAGCGCAAGGAGCCGCCCGATATCGACGTGGATTTCGAGCATGAGCGGCGCGAGGAGGTGATCCAGTATATCTACCGCCGCTACGGCCGCCACCGCGCGGGCCTCTGCGCCACGGTGATCCATTACCGCCCGCGCTCGGCGATCCGCGAAGTCGGCAAGGTGATGGGCCTCAGCGAAGACGTCACCAGCGCGCTGGCCGGCACGATCTGGGGCAGCTGGGGCAGCGCGGTGGAGGAAAAGCGCGTCGACGAGGCGGGGCTGGACCTCGACGATCCGCTGCTGCGCCGCGTGCTCAAGCTGACCGACCAGCTGATCGGCATGCCGCGCCACCTCTCGCAGCATGTCGGCGGTTTCATCCTGACGCAGGGGCCGCTGACCGAGACGGTGCCGATCGGCAACGGCGCAATGCCCGATCGCAGTTTCATCGAATGGGACAAGGACGATATCGATGCGCTGGGCATCCTCAAGGTCGATGTGCTGGCGCTGGGCATGCTCAGCTGCATCCGCAAGGCGTTCGACCTGATCGACCTGCATTATGGCGCGCGCTTCACGCTGGCCGATGTCCCGCGCGAGGATGCGCGTGTTTATGACATGCTGTGCCGCGCCGATTCGGTGGGGGTGTTCCAGGTGGAGAGCCGGGCGCAGATGAACATGCTGCCGCGCCTCAAACCGCGCCTATTCTATGATCTCGTGATCGAGGTGGCGATCGTGCGGCCGGGGCCGATCCAGGGCGATATGGTGCACCCCTATCTCAAGCGCCGATCGGGCAAGGAGACGGTCGCGTTCCCCTCGCCTTCGCCCGAACACGGTCCGCCAGACGAGCTGGAGCGAATCCTGAAGCGCACGCTGGGTGTGCCGATCTTTCAGGAGCAGGCGATGAAGATCGCGCTCGATGCCGCGCGTTTCTCTGCGCAGGAGGCCAACCAGCTGCGCAAGGCGATGGCCACCTTCCGATCGCGCGGGATGGTAACGGCGCATCAGGACAAGATGGTCGGCCGCATGATCGCGCGCGGTTACGACGCCGAATTCGCGCATCGCTGCTTCGATCAGATCAAGGGTTTTGGCGAATATGGCTTCCCCGAAAGCCACGCGGCCAGTTTCGCGCATCTGGTCTACATCTCCAGCTGGATCAAATGCCACTATCCGGACGTGTTCTGCGCCGCGTTGCTGAATGCGCAGCCGATGGGCTTCTACGCGCCCGCCCAGATCGTGCGTGATGCGCGCGAGCATGCGGTCGAGGTGCTGGCGGCGGACGTGAACGAAAGCGGGTGGGATAATCTGCTGGAGGCGCGGCGGGACAAGAAGCTCTGCCCGCTGCGCCTCGGCTTTCGCCAGATCGACGGGCTGAAGGAGGGCGACATCGCGCGGCTGCTTGACGCCCGCAACTCGGCGCGCTTTGCCTCGGTACAGGAGCTGCGCGAGCGCACGGGGCTCGGCGTGCCGGTGCTGCAGCGGCTGGCAGAAGCGGACGCCTTCCGCTCGATCGGGCTCGACCGGCGGCAGGCGCTATGGGAGGTGCGCGCGCTCAAGAACGTGCCCGACCTGCCGCTGTTCGCCGCCGCCGCCGCGCGCGACGAGGGGGCGGAGGAGAGCGCTGCGGCGCTGCCCCCCATGGCGCTGCCCGAACATGTCGTGGCCGATTACCAGACCACGCGATTATCCCTGAAAGCGCATCCGCTCAGCTTCCTGCGCGCCGCCTATGCCGCGCGCGGTTTCACCCGGCACGACGCGCTGAAGACGGTGCGGGACGGGCGGCGCGTGAAGGTGGCGGGTGTGGTGCTGATCCGGCAGCGCCCGGGCAGCGCCAAGGGCGTGTGCTTCATCACGCTGGAGGACGAGACCGGCGTATCCAACCTCGTCATCTGGCCCAGCGTGATGGAGCGCTACCGCAAGATCATCATGGGCGCGCGGCTGATGGAGGTGGAAGGACGCGTGCAGCGCGACGAGAGCGGCGATGCCCCGGACGTGCTGCATGTGGTGGTGGAAAAGCTGACCGACGGCAGCGGCGGTCTGCTCACGCTATCGGAGGACTTGCTGAGCCCCAAAGTGGCGCGCGCGGATCATGTCAAATCGCCCTTGCCCGCCAGCGTTGGACGCCACCCGCGCAATGTCAGCGTGCTACCGAAATCGCGCGATTTTCACTGAAAGACAAACGCCGCACGCGCTCAGGCGTCCCCGCGGCCGTCGGCGATGGTATCGAGCCGGTCCATCAGCTCCTCGAACGGCTGGCTGTCGCCCGCCTTGGCCTCGGGCAGCGGCTCGTCACCGGCCATGATTTCCTCCAGCGCGGTGCGGGCCCGGGCCACCCGGCTCTTCACCGTGCCCACGGCCACGCCGGTGATCTCCGCCGCATCCTTGTAGGAAAAACCGCCCGCGCCGACCAGGATCAGCGATTCGCGCTGGCCCACCGGAAGCCTCGAGAGCGCGCGCTGCATGTCGGCCAGTTCGATATGGCGTTCCTGGTGCACCGGGCTGACCAGCAGCTTTTCCGCCGCGATCTCGTTCCATTCGCCTTTGAACTTGGACCGGCGCATTTCGGACAGGAACAGATTGCGCAGGATCACGAAAATCCAGGCGCGAAAATTGGTGCCCGCACGGAAGCTGCCGCGCGCGGACCATGCCCGCAGCAGCGCATCCTGCACCAGATCGTCGGCAAACTCGGGCTGGCCGCTGGTCAGCGAACGCGAAAAGGCGCGCAGTTGCGGCAGCACCTCGGTCAAATGCTCACGGAACTGCTCGTCCGTCAGAACTTCATAGGCCTCAGTCGTCGACATCATTCGCCTTCAAGCAAAAACCGGCAGGCCTGCAGGCCAGGCCAACCCTTAATAGGAGCCGGAAATCCAGACGATGCTGAGAAGTCCGATCGCAATTACCGTGCCGATCACCAGTACGTAACGCACGACGTGCGGCGTGGAACCTGCCCGCGCCCGGTCCTGATCCAAATCCGGATGTTCTTCGTGATCGTCCATCGAAAACCCCTTCTTTCGTCCCGCCTAGATCGGCGGCCAGCTCCTGTCCACAAGTGCCGCCACCGCCATGGCCGAACCCGCGCAAGAAATCGAGCGGGATTGTGCCGCCGCCCCGCTGCCAAAACGCTCCGCCGCACCGGTACGCCGCAGCGGACGGCATAGGGACTCCAAGCGGATCAGGCGGTGATGTTCATGCCGTCAAAGAACAGCGCCTGCGCGATCGCGGTCTTTACCGTGTCCCGCTGGAACGGTTTGGTGATCAGAAACGCCGGTTCGGGCTTTTCGCCGGTCAGCAAACGCTCGGGGAAGGCAGTGATGAAGATCACGGGCACGTGATGATCGGACAGGATATCCTTCACCGCGTCGATGCCCGAACTGTTGTCGGCCAGCTGAATGTCGGCCAGTACCAGCGTGGGCTTGTGCTCCTTGGCAGCGGCCACGGCCTCGTCCCGGGTCACCGCGATCGCAGCCACTTCATGGCCGGACTCGGTGACGATCGTTTCGATATCCATGGCGATAATCGGCTCATCCTCGATGATCAGGACGCGGGCATGGGTCTGGCGATCGATCTCGTCGGTCGCCTCGCGCACCAGCGCGCGGACCTGATCGATATCCTCGCCCAGCAGCACGCCGGCTTCGCTTTCGGTAAAGCCTTCCATCGTGGTGAGCAGCAGCGCGCGGCGCGATTTGGGCGTCAGATCGGCGAGGCGCTTCTGGACGATGAAATCCTTGCCCTCGGTCAGGTCCGAACCGCGCGGTCCGGATTCCTCGCTGGCGCGCCAGAAGGTCTCGAAGGTCTTGTAGAGCGCGATGCGCGGTTCGAGATCGCGCGGAAACTCCTCCGGCGCGTCGACGATCGACTGGAGGGTGGCGCGGACGATCATGTCGCCGGACTGCTGGCTGCCGGTCAGCGCGCGCGCATAACGACGCACATAAGGGAGATGGGGCGCCAGTTTTTCGCCCAATGTTTTTTCGCTCATAGGTTGCCTGAAATCCGTTTTGCCTGAGATCCGTTCGGATCGTGATCGTCGCGCGAGAACCCGAAGCCGCGTCCGGCCATCTTGCTCCGCCATGAAACCTTTTCGCGACCGATTGGTTTCGGCCCTCGATACAAAGTAGCGGCAGCGGATCGATTTGGCAAACCCACCGGCCGGTTTGCGCTGCTTGCGAATAGCCGTGTCACTGGCCGTATAAAAAGCTGGTCACTGGCCGGTTGATGTGGCTCCTCGGAGGGAATGATTTGACTGTCTACCGCCCCATGCTAGATGCCCGGTCCTGAATGGCTCAGGACAAAAACAGGAATGGCGACATGCCAAACGACGACCGTGCGACGACATCCAGGCCGCAGGTCAAAAAAAGCAAAAGCGCCGATCCTATCGCGCAGGCCCTGCGCAACGCCTATCAGTCCACGGTGGACGAGGGCGTGCCGGATGATCTGCTCGATCTGATCAAAAAGCTGGACTGATGGCACCTCCGTTCGGAGCACCGAGCATCAAGTTCGGCGCCTGAATCCGCTTTCGCTTCTACCCGCTTTCGTCTGAATACAGCCTTCATCCGAACGCCGCTTTCGCTGGCATGCGTTTCCTGGCCAGCTGCGGTTTCAAGCGCAGCCTTATGTTTTCAGGCCTGCGGTGAATTCCTGCGCTGGCGGGCCAACCGAAAGCAGCGGCAGTTTCATATCCAGACATAATCCGTCGTCGAGCCATTGCTCGGTCAGTTCGCCGCGCAGCGCATTGCGCACGCTGGTGGCGATCAGGCGGGAGCCGAAGCCCGGCGCCCTGCGGGTCGCCGCGGTAACGCAGCCGGTTTCGCGCCACCGCAGGAACAGATGGCCATCGGGCGCATCGCCGACGATCTTCCAGTGGATCGACAGCCCCCCGGATGCGCAGGACAGCGCGCCGTATCGGCGCGCGTTGGCGGCCAGCTCATGCAGGGCCATCGCCATGGCCAGCGAGGATTGCGGCCCGAACGCCACGTCTGGCCCGTCGACATCGATCCGGCTGGGGCGATAGTCGCGCCCGATCTCCTGTGACACCAGCAGGCTGAGCCCCACCGATTCCCAGTTGCGTTCGGTCAATTTGCCGTGGATCAGCGCAAGCGAGCCGAGCCGTTCCTTCAGCACCTGGAGCACCTCCTCCTTCGACCGGTCCGACCGGGAGGCCTGCTCCACCAGCGCCATGACGTTGGCGAGCGAGTTTTTCACCCTGTGCTGCAGCTCGCGCACCATATGACGGGCGAACAGATCGTGCCGCACGTCTTCGGTGGCATCGTCCATCAGTACGCCGACGCCGTCCACGGCGCCGTCGCGGAATACCGGATACCATTCGATATCGAAGACGCGCGCGTCTTCGCTGCGATCGTTCAGAAACCCCATCACCCGGTCATGGCGGATCGGCTCCCCCGTATCGAACACCTCGGCAATCGAGAGCTCGGCCGTTTCGGCCATGCGCGGTGCGATCTCGCGCGCGGTGCGGCCGATATGCTCGTCCTGCGGCACGCCGTTGATGGCGGCCATGCGCGGATTGATCCGCTGGAACCGGCCCTGGCGATCGAACAGCGCCATGCCGAACGGCGCGCGGTCATAGATCGCTGCGATCTCGGCCTGGCGGTCGGACAGCTGCGCGCGCGCAGCCTTCAGTTCGTCGCCGCGGACGCGCAATTCCGCGTTGACAAGCCGCAGCGCTGCGGCTGCGTCGGTGTTGTCTTGCT
The DNA here is from genome assembly GCA_038234155.1 of Sphingomonadales bacterium. Lineage (GTDB taxonomy): Bacteria > Pseudomonadota > Alphaproteobacteria > Sphingomonadales > Sphingomonadaceae > Novosphingopyxis. Next base: position 10,916 of record JBBSUT010000006.1, read on the forward strand.
GGTCTGCGCTCATCTGCCTCGTTCGCTCCGCGATCGCCTTCATCAAAATCAACCCTGCGCATTCCTACAAACGAGATGCCGGATTGGGCCCCGGCCCATCGAAATAAACCCATATTATAATCCGGCCCCGAAAAGTCAGCCGGTTCTTAAGGCATCGTTCTTGAAGGCATCGCATGCTTGAGGGGTATGTTCGGAACGCATTATCGGCATGGCAGTTTCCCAAGCGCGCCAATTTCCTTGACGCGCGATCATGGGAGACCGGTGTGAGCGACGCATTAATCTATGTCGACGATGACTTGCCTGGCATCAGCCGCCAGAAAAAAGGCAAGGGCTGGTGCTATTTTGATGCCGACGGCAATCATATCGCGGAGCGCGCCGAGATTGCACGGCTCAACGCGATCGCCTTTCCGCCGGCCTATAGTGACGCCTGGTTCAGCCCGGCCCCCAACGGCCATATTCTGGCGACAGGTTATGACGACAAGGGCCGCAAGCAATATCGCTATCACCCCGATTTCCGCGCGCGCAAGGAAGGCGAGAAATTTGAGGCATGCCGCGCCTTCGGCCACAAACTGCCGCTGCTGCGCGCCCGGCTGGACGATGATCTGAGCGGCCGCAAGCTGGATCACGACCGCGTGGTCGCCGCCATGGTACGGCTGCTCGATATCACCGCTATCCGCGTGGGGAACGAGCAATATGCGGAGCGCAACAAAAGCTTCGGCGCCACCACCCTGCGCCGCCGCCACGCCACCCGCACCGGCAAGACGCTGAACCTGCAATTCAAGGCCAAATCGAACAAACAGCGCGAGGTGGCGATCACCGATCGCACGCTGCTCTCGATCATCAGGAAGATGGACGATCTGCCCGGCCAGCATCTGTTCCAGTATCGGGATGACGACGGCGGCGCGCATCCCGTGTGCAGCAGCGATGTGAACGATTATATCCATGACACCATGGGCGAGGCGTTTTCGGCCAAGCATTTCCGCACCTGGTCGGCATCGTCACACGCTTTTGAACTGCTGGCCGAGGGCAAGGGTGATATGACGCTGAAATCGGTGATGCAGGAGGTGGCCGACGGGCTGGGCAACACGCCCACGATCGCCCGCAACAGCTATGTCCATCCCGCCGTGGTCGATCGCATCAAGCGGGGGCAGGAAGACTGGCGCGCCGGGCTGGAACTGCCGCGCAAGACCAAATATCTGACCAGACACGAACGCGGACTGATCGATTTTCTGGACGGCTGGACGGCGGCGGACATGGTCACCGATTGAGCGCCGCCGCCTCGGCTGCGCGCGGAACATATGGATAGCGCTATCGGCGCCAGCTCTCGCCGGGGCCGGGGCCGGGGATCCGGTTGCGGTAGCGGTTGCGGTTGCGGTTGCGTCAAAAATCCCAGCAGATGCCTTCGCGTTCCCAGTCACCATAGCGGACGGGGCTGGACTCCAGTTCTCTCTTGCGCGCCTCGGTCATCGGCTCGGGCTCCGGGATTGGCGGGCTTTCCGGCAGATCCTCGGGGGGATCGAGATGGGTCGGTCGCTTGCGTGCTATGGGCCGGGCCATGATGGGCGCCTTTCGATTGCGAGGACGGGTCGGTTGCGCGGATGGCGCTTCCTCCCCTATCTGGGGCGCGCGGCGTTGCAATCAAGCGGGCGCACCCGCAGTGCAATCAAGCGGGCGCACCCGCAGTGCAATCAAGCGGGTCGCACCCGCGGCAAGTGCGATCCGTCCGATCGCGCGCAGACGGCAAGAGGAAGAACATGGACCTATGGAAGACGACGCTGCTGCCGGCGCGCAGCGCGCTCGATCCGCTCGGCGGCGGCCGATGAGCGATACCCCCGCTGTCGAAGGGCTGGCGGCGCGGCGCGCCGCTTTGCGCCTGCTCGATGCGGTGCTGCGCCGCGGCGAATCGCTCGATCAGGCGATGAGCGGCGCGGTCAAGGGTATCGGACGCGGCGACGACCGGGCGCTGGCGCTGGCCATCGTGTCCGAAACGCTGCGCCGCCTGCCCGATCTCGACGCGATGATCGACAGCGCGACGCCGCGCCCGCTGCCCGATGACGCCAAGGCGCGCAGCGTGCTGCGGATCGCGCTGGTGCAGGCGCTGGTTCTGGGCACGCCGCAGCACGCCGCGATCAGCACCGCGCTGCCGTTGGTGAGCGGCGGCCCGCGCCGCCTGGTGCACGGCGTATTTGGCACGTTGATGCGCCGCAACGCCGCGCTGCCCAACCCCCCGCAACTTCCGGCGGGCGTGGCCGATCGGTGGGAAGCGGCCTGGGGCGCGCAGATGGTGGACGCCGCGGCGCACGCCATCGCGGTGCCGCCGCCGCTCGACCTGACGCTCAAGCACGGCGAGGATGCCGCCGCCTGGGCTGCAAGGCTGGGCGGGATATCGCTCGCGCCGCAGCATGTGCGGCTGCCGCGCGGGAGCGCGCTGACCACCCTGCCCGGGTTCGAGGACGGCAGCTGGTGGGTGCAGGATATCGCCGCCACTCTGCCCGCGCGGCTGCTGGGTTCCGGCGGCGGACGCACCGTGCTCGATCTTTGCGCGGCGCCCGGCGGCAAGACGATGCAGCTGACATCGGCCGGATGGGCGGTGACCGCGCTGGACCGGTCGGAAAAACGCCTGCGCCGCATGTCCGAAAATCTGACGCGCACCGGGCTGGACGCCGCCATGGTGGCCGCCGATGCCCTGACCTACCGCCCGGACGCGCCGTTCGATGCCGTGCTGGTCGATGCGCCCTGTTCGGCCACCGGCATCTTCCGCCGCCATCCCGACGTGCTCCACCGCATCGGCGCGCACGACATCGCCGAGCGGACCGCGCTGCAGGCGGCGCTGCTCGACGGCGCGGCCGATCTCGTCGCGCCCGGCGGCACGCTCGTCTATGCCGTCTGCTCGCTGGAGCCCGAAGAAGGGGAGCGGCAGGCCGAGGCGTTTCTGGGCCGACACTCCGGCTTTGCCACCACGCCGATCATGGCCGGCGCACTGCCCGCAGGCATGGCGCCCACCGCGGATGGTTTCCTGCGCACCGGACCCGCCATGCTGGCCGAAAGCGGCCGGATCGACGGGTTCTTCGTCGCCCGGTTTGCGAAGGGCTGAACAACTAACCACAGGCTGTGCACGTTTTATCCGCGAGCGTAGTCGGCGCAGCCGTTGCGATGTGCCGCGCGCGCCGCTAGGGGAGCGCGATGGCGCATCCAGCCGTTCGCATCGCCCCATCCATCCTGTCCGCCGACTTCGCGAAGCTCGGCGCGGAAATCCGCGCCATCGACGAAGCCGGTGCCGACTGGATCCATGTCGATGTGATGGACGGGCATTTCGTGCCGAACATCACCATCGGGCCCGCCGTGGTCAAGGCGCTGCGCCCGCACAGCGACAAGCCGTTCGACGTGCATCTGATGATCGCGCCGGTCGACCAGTATCTGGAAGCCTTTGCCGAGGCCGGGGCGGATATCATTTCCTTCCATCCCGAGGCCGGTCCCCACCCGCATCGCACGGTTCAGGCGATCAAGGCGCTGGGCAAGAAGGCGGGCATCGTGCTCAATCCGGCGACGCCGCTCAGCGCGCTCGATTATCTGCTGGGCGACATCGATCTGGTGCTGGTGATGAGCGTGAACCCGGGCTTTGGCGGCCAGAGCTTTATCACCGCGCAGCTGTCCAAAATCGCCGCCATCCGCCAGCGGATCGATGAAAGCGGCCGCGATATCCGGCTGGAAGTCGACGGCGGCATCGATAGCGCCACCGCGCCGCGCGCCATCGCCGCCGGGGCCGATGTGCTGGTGGCCGGCACCGCCACCTTCCGCGGCGGGCCGGAGCAATACGCTGCCAATATTGCCGGCCTGAGAGGCCAGTGACCATGACCGAGCGCGAGGCGACCGCAGAGGACGGCCGCGCGCTCATGGTGCGGGAAACCGGGGCCGCCGCCTCGCTCAGCGAGCAATTGTCCGAGCTGTTCTACAAGCTCACCTGGCGCACGCCGCTGCACAAGATGCGGCTTACCGGCAAGCTGCCGCCGCGCCTGTTTGCCGTGCCGCAGGACCCTTTGCCGGGTGACCGGCCGCGCGGAGACGCGCTGCGCATGGGCCGCTTCCTCTATCGCGGCGTTCAGTCGCCGTTCGACGCCAGCGACGAGGAACGCGCCAAGCTGCCAGCCGATTTCCAGAATTACATCCACCGCTTTGGCTGGCTGCGCGATCTGGCGGCGGTGGCCCCGCGCGCGCAGGGTGTCGCCATCGCCGAGAAGCTGACCGCCGACTGGCTGGATCGGCACGGCATGAAGGTGACCGAGCCCGCCTGGCGCGCCGACAATTGCGCCTGGCGCTTCGTCAACTGGGCGGCCCACGCGCCCTATATCCTGTCGAGCGGCGACCTCATCTACCGCAGCCGCGTGCTCAATGCGGTGGCTCGCAATGCCCGCCATCTCGACCGCGCTGCGCAACGCGCGCCGGAAGGCCGCCAGCGGCTTGTCGCCTGGGCCGGGATCGTGGCCGCCGCGCTGCTGATCCCCGATGGCAAGGCGCGCAAGGTGGTGGGCGAGGCCGGGCTGGAGAAAGCGCTGGCCGGCGCGATCTTTCCCGACGGCGGCATCGTCTCACGCTCCCCGCTGGCGCTGGCCGAGGCGATCCACATGCTTGGCCTGCTGCGCGATGCCTATGCCAAGCGCCAGGAGATGGTCCCCGCCTTTATCGATCACGCGCTGGAACGCGCGCTACCCGCGCTCACCGGGCTGGCGCATGGCGACGGCGGACTGGGCGCATGGCAGGGCGCGGGCGTGTTTCCGCCGGGCGACCTTCAGGCGTTGATCGCGGCCAGCGGCGTGCGCGCGCGCCCCGCCCGCCAGGCGCGCGACTGGGGCTATCAGCGCGTCTCGGCCGGCAAATCGGTGCTGCTTCTGGACGCCGCGCCGCCGCCGCTGGCGCGCGAGAGCGCCGTTGGCTGCGCGTCCACCCTGGCGCTGGAGTTCAGCCACGGGGCCGATCGCATCATCGTCAATTGCGGCGGTGCGGCGCTGGTCGGCAAACATGTCTCGCTGGCGCTGTCCACCGGGCTGCGCTCCACCGCGGCGCATTCCACCTTGTGCCTGGCGGATACCAACAGCACCTCGATCCTGCCGGGCGGCAAGCTGGGCCGGGGTGTCGAGGAAGTCGAACTCGATCGGCGCGAGGTGGAGAACGCCACCCGGATCGAAGCCAGCCATGACGGCTATGAACGCGCTTTCGGCTTTGTCCACCGCCGCCTGCTGATGCTGCGCGCCGACGGGCTGGAGCTGCGCGGCGAGGATATGCTGCTGCCGTCCGGACCCAAAAAGCGCCGCACCGGCGATACGCCTTTCATCATGCGCTTTCACCTGGGCGACGGCGTGGAAGCGCAGGCCACCGAGAGCGGCGCGGTCCTGCGCCTGCCGGGCGGCGCGATGTGGCAGTTCCGGCTGACTGGCGGGCGGCTGAGCGTGGAAGACAGCATCTGGGTGGATGCCGACGGCATGCCCCACCCGGCTATGCAGCTGGCCGTGGCCGGCGAGGCCGAAGCGGGGGGCAGCACCACCGGCTGGCTCCTGAAACATATGGGATGACACGCATGAAGCCGATCCAGATCAAACGCGCGCTGCTCAGCGTATCGGACAAGGAAGGGCTCGCGGAACTTGGCCGGGCGCTGGCGGCGCGCGGAGTGGAGCTGGTGTCAACCGGCGGCACCGCGAAGGCGCTGCGTGCGCAGGGGCTCGACGTGCGCGACATATCCGAGCTTACCGGCTTTCCCGAGATGATGGACGGGCGGGTCAAGACGCTGCACCCCAAGGTGCACGGCGCGCTGCTGGCCGTGCGCGACGATCCCGAGCATCGCAAAGCGCTGCTGACGCACGATATCGGGCCAATCGATCTGGTCGTCGTCAATCTCTATCCCTTCGCCCAGACGCTGGCCAAAGGCGCGCACCGCGACGAGATCATCGAGAATATCGATATCGGCGGGCCGAGCATGCTGCGCTCGTCCGCCAAGAACCACGCTTATGTCACCGTGGTCACCGATCCGGCCGATTATGACGCGCTGCTCGCCGAGCTGGAGGAGCATGACGGCGCGGTCAGTCCGGACTTCCGCAAGGCCCAGGCGGCCAAGACGTTCGCCGCCACCGCCGCCTATGACGCCGTGATCGCAGGCTGGTTCGCCATGGCCGATCAGGGCGAAACGCTGCCTTCTCAGCTGCTGACCGGCGGCGCCAAGGCGGACACGCTGCGCTATGGCGAGAACCCGCATCAGGAGGCAGCGCTCTACATCCCGTCGCATGGCGGCGCGCGCGGCGTGGCGCAGGCGCATCAGGTGCAGGGCAAGGCGCTGAGCTACAACAATCTGAACGATGCCGACGCCGCGCTGGAGCTGGTCGCCGAATTTCGCGGTGGCCTGCCCACCGTGGTGATCGTCAAACATGCCAATCCCTGCGGCGTGGCCAGCGCGGACAGCCTGATCGCGGCTTATCGCGCGGCGCTGGAATGCGACAGCGCATCGGCGTTCGGCGGCATCGTGGCGGTCAACCGCCCGCTCGACGGCCCGACGGCCGAGGCGATCACCGACATCTTCACCGAGGTGGTGGTCGCACCGGATGCCGACGATGCCGCCAAGGCGGTGTTCGCGGGCAAGAAGAACCTGCGCCTGCTGCTGACCGGCGATCTGCCGGACGCCGCGCGCAGCGAGCTGACGATCAAGAGCATCGCCGGCGGCATGCTCGTCCAGTCGCGCGACAACGGGCAGATCGCCCGGGCCGACCTCAAGACCGTAACCCGGCGCGCGCCGAGCGAGCAGGAACTGAACGACTGTCTGTTCGCGTGGACGGTGGCCAAACACACCAAGTCCAACGCCATCGTCTATGCAAAAGACGGCGCGACGGCCGGTATTGGCGCGGGTCAGATGAACCGGCGCGACAGCGCGCGCATTGCCGCCATCAAGGCGCGCGAGGCGGCGGAAACATATGGCTGGGCGCAGCCGCGCACGGCCGGATCGGCGGTCGCATCGGACGCCTTTTTCCCGTTCGCCGACGGTTTGCTCGCCGCGGCCGAGGCGGGCGCGACCGCGGTGATCCAGCCCGGCGGATCGATCCGCGACGACGAGGTGATCGCGGCCGCCGATGCGGCGGGGCTGGCGATGGTGTTCACCGGCATGCGGCATTTCCGGCACTGACGAATGGCCGTAATCCCCCGTTAACCATCCGTTAGAAGATTTCCGTCACTGCCTTCCCTGTCACGAGACACCGCAGGGGAAGAGACCAGATGGCAGGGCAGGACGAACTCAAGAGGGCAGGGCCGGTCGACGTCGCGATCATTGGCGCTGGGCCTGCCGGGCTGACCGCCGCCTATCTGCTGAGCAAAAAAGGCTACAGCGTCACGGTCATCGAAAAAGATGCGAACTATGTCGGCGGCATCAGCCGTACGGTCGAGGTCGACGGTTATCGCTTCGATATTGGCGGGCATCGCTTCTTCTCGAAATCCCAGGAGGTCGTCGATCTCTGGAACGAAATTCTGCCGGATGATTTCATCCAGCGCCCGCGCATGAGCCGCATCTATTATGAGGGCAAATTCTACAGCTATCCGCTGCGCGCGTTCGAGGCGCTGTGGAACCTCGGCATCTGGCGCTCCAGCTTGTGCATGGCGAGCTATCTGCGCTGGAAAATGCTGCCGAACAAGACCGTGCGCAGCTTCGAGGACTGGGTGGTCAACCAGTTCGGACACAAGCTCTATTCAATCTTTTTCAAGACCTACACCGAAAAGGTGTGGGGCATGCCGTGCGACGAGATGTCGGCCGACTGGGCGGCGCAGCGCATCAAGGGGCTCAGCCTCGGCGCGGCGGTGATCGACGGCCTCAAGCGCTCGCTCGGCCTCAACAAGATCAATGACGGCAGCGCGGGCCAAGCCAAGACGCTGCTCGAAACCTTCCGCTATCCCCGCCTCGGCCCCGGCATGATGTGGGACGCGGCGCGCGATTTCGTGGTCGCCAAGGGCAATGAGGTCCGCATGGGCCATGCGCTGAAACAGCTCGCGCAGGATGCGAACGGCAACTGGCGCGTTACCGCGACCAAAGGCGATGGCGGCGAAGCGGTGATCGAGGCGAAACACGTCATCAGCTCGGCGCCGATGCGTGAACTTTCCGCGCGCATTCATCCGCTGCCCGCGACCAGTCTCAACGCCGCCGAGTTGAAATATCGCGATTTCCTCACCGTGGCGCTGATGATCAAATCCGACGATCTGTTCCCCGACAACTGGATCTATATCCACGACAGCAAGGTGCAGGTGGGCCGGGTACAGAATTTCCGCAGCTGGTCGCCCGAAATGGTGCCGGACAAGGATATCGCATGCGTCGGGCTGGAATATTTCTGCTTCGAGAATGACGGCCTGTGGTCGTCGAGCGACGCCGATCTGGTCGCGCTCGCCAAAAAGGAAATGGCCATCCTGGGACTGTGCAGGCCCGAGGACGTGGTCGGCGGCGCGGTGGTGCGGCAGGAAAAGGCCTATCCGGTCTACGACGACAGCTATGCTGAAAATGTCGCGGCGATGCGCGGGGAACTGGAAGCGCGCTTCCCCACGCTGCACATGGTCGGCCGCAACGGCATGCACCGTTATAATAATCAGGATCATGCGATGATGACGGCCATGCTGACGGTCGAGAATATCGAGGCGGGCAGCCGCGTCTACGATATCTGGCAGGTCAATGAGGACGCCGAATATCACGAGACCGGCAATGAGGGCGAACAGGCCCGCATCATCGCCGATCGCAACGCCGCGCTGGCCTCTGAGCGCGACGTGCCGCGCCGCATCGCCGCCGAAGCCGAAGCCGAAGCCAAAGCCGTCAACCGCGCGGCCTGACCGGACAACCCCGCAGATGCCGATGATCATGCGCCTCGCCCATGCCGGCATCCGTTTCGGCTTTCGTGTGGTCTACCTGCGTTACGTCATGGCCAGCGCGGTCGCGGTCACCGTAGACATCGGACTGTTTCTGCTTTTGATCGGTGCCAGCGTGCCGCCAACCGCCGCCTCGGTGATCGGTTACAGCACCGGCATTCTGGTTCACTGGATGCTCTCCAGCCGCGCTGTATTTACCGAGGCGCGCGCAAGCGGGCCGAACGGGCAGCATAAGCAGCGCGTCTTGTTCCTGATTTCCGCGCTGCTCGGCCTGGGTCTTACCGCGATCATCGTCGGCGGTTTCCAGCATTTCGGCCTTGATCCACGCCTGGCCAAACTGGTCGCGATTGGCGTCAGCTTCCAGGCGGTGTGGCTGCTAAGGCGGCACGTCGTCTTCGCGTCATGACATCGCATTCCATAGATCGGCGGCGCTGGGATATCGGCGTCATCCTGCTGTCGATGCTGGCGCTGACCGGCTTTTTCGTGTTTTTCCAGAACAGCGGCTTCCGCGCGCTCGATTTCGCCGATCCTGACGATGCGCTGCGACTGGTCGAAGTGCGCGACTGGATGGCCGGGCAAAGCTGGTTTGACGTCAGCCAGCATCGCATCAATCCGCCCTATGGCGGCGAAATGCACTGGTGGCGGCTGCTCGATGTGCCGATCGCCGGCTTTATTGCCCTGTTCGGACTGGTCATGGATCATGCGCGCGCCGAACTTGTCGCGCTGATCGTTTGGCCGCTGCTGCTCTACGGCGTTTTCCTGAACATCCTGTCTCGGGTCCTGCGCCAATTGGGCGGCGATGGGCTCTGTTGGATTGGGCTATTCCTCCCGATCTCGATGATTTTCCTCATCCGTCAGTTCGCGCCGCTCCGGATCGATCATCATGGCTGGCAGGTCGTCGCTGCAACGGCATTGCTTGGTTTGTCGCTAGGAGCGCGCAGCGGCCGTAAGGGACTGCTCGCCGGTCTGGTCATGGCGTTCTATCTCTCGATCTCGATTGAGGCGCTTCCCTATTTCCTGCTGTTCGGCGGACTATATGCCTGGCGCTATTGGCGCGATGCCGAAGCCTGGCCGATGATGTGCGCATTCCTCGCCGCCTGCGCCGCCGGAACGATGATTTCCCTGCCCGCTTCCCGCGGTTGGGAGGCGCTGAGCATCACCCATTGCGACGGCCTATCGGCGCCCTACTGGAGCGCGCTGGCTGCAGCGGCTGCGGTGTTGTTGATCGGCGCGCGGCTGATCGGCCATGGCAGTCCGCTGCGCCGCCTGTCTCTGCTGGTCATCACCGGCGCGGCCGCACTGGCCGCGTTCCTGCTGGTGGCCCCGCAATGCAGCAGCGGGCCGTTTGCCACGCTCGATCCGCTGGTGCGGCAATATTGGTATCTCAACGTACTGGAGGGATTGCCGATCACTTCGCAATCTCTGCCCACCGTGCTGTACAGTATCATCCCGACTCTCATGGGCTTGTTCGGCACGATCCTGGCTATCCGTGGATGCATGCCACCGCGGCGCGCCAACTGGCGTACGATGCTGGTCCTGCAAATCGGCGCCGGGGCCGTATCGGTCTGGGTTATGCGCGCCATGTACGTCTCGCACGCTTTCGCGGTCCCTGGCTGCGCATCTCTGGCGCTGGCGATCTGGGGCCGGGCGCGGCGAATCAGGTCGGTGCCGCTACGCGTTCTTGCGTCGGCCGCTGCAGCGCTGGCCGTGCCCTCGGTGCCGGTAGCGATTGTCTCCAAGATCGATAACGCGCTCGCCGCCGATAGCGCCAACCGGGCGGAGCCGGAGATTAATCGCTGCTTCCGCAAGGGCAATCTCGACCGGCTGAATGCGCTGGCGCCGACGACGCTGTTCGCGCCGATCGATCTTGGCCCGGCGATCCTCACACACACTTCCCACAGCGTCATTGCTACCGGCCATCACCGCAACCAAGCGGCGATGAAGATGGTGATCCGCACATTCCTGGGGTCAGAGATTGAGGCGCGGCATCTGGTCACGTCCAGCCCTGCCGACTGGTTGCTGATGTGTCCTGGCACCGAAGAGATGGCCGTCTATGCCAAGGCGAGCCCCAACGGCTTGGCCGCCCGGCTGCAGAGAGGTGACATACCAGATTGGCTCGCGCCGCTGATTGCGCAACAATTCGGACCGTTTCAGCTATACAAAATCCGGCGACCGGAGGGACAGCATGCGAAACAGGGAGGTCAGGCGGCGGTAAAATCCATGCCCGCGCCGTTCATGCAATAGCGCTTGCCAGTAGGCTTGGGCCCATCGTCGAACACATGGCCCAAATGGCCGCCGCAGCGCGCGCAGTTCACGGCCGTGCGGGTAAAGCCGATCGAACTATCGCTCAACTTCACCACGGCGCCCTTGAGCGGCGCATAGAAACTGGGCCAGCCGGTGCCGCTCTCGAACTTGGTCTGGCTGCTGTAAAGCTTCTGCGCGCAGGCCGCGCAGCTGAAAATACCGGCGCGGTGCTCCTTGTTGAGCGGGCTGGAATAGGGCCGCTCGGTGCCGTCCTGCCGCAGGATATAATATTCCGAAGACGTCAGCTGCTTTTTCCACTGCGCGTCGGTCTTGGTGACGGGATAGCTGCGCGCCTGCGCGGGCGCAGCCCCGCATCCGGCCATCACAATGATGGCGGTTCCGGCAAAAGCGAGGCCGCCCTTGGTGAGCAGATCGCGGCGAGTGCTGTGAAAATGGGTCATATAGCGTCTACGTCCCGGCAAAGGAAAAAGCTGCATAGCGTACGGCGCCTGGGGCGGCCACATAGGCAGATGGCTCATTCTCGCTGCGGCCGCTGAAGCCCGGGTGAACGCGCGGCCCCCGGTCAATACCGGCTGAGCTCTACCTGCATGGTGCGATAGCCATGGACGAAGCATGCCGCGACGCGTTCCGGCGTGCCCTGCACGTTCACGCGCAGGCGGCGCTTTGCCATTTCCTCCAAAAGAATGCGGATCTGCAACTCGGCCAGACGCGCGCCGACGCACCGGTGAATGCCGTAACCGAACGCCAGATGCCGCCGCGCGTTCTGGCGGTCCACCATCAGCCGGTCCGGGTCCTCGAAGATCGTCTCGTCACGATTGGCCGAGAGATACCAGAGCGCCAGCCGATCGCCCGCCGCGATCCTGTGGCCAAACAACTCAGTCGTCTCCAGCGCGGTGCGCTGCATATGCGCCAGCGGCGTCTGCCAGCGCAGGATTTCCTGCACCGTATTGGGAATGAGCGCGGGGTTTTCTTCCAGCTTCGCGCGCTCGTCGGGAAACTGGCTCAGCCCATAGGCAAAGGCGGACATGGAGTTGCGTGTGGTATCGTTGCCTCCCACGATCAGCAGGATCAGATTGCCCATGAAGGTCATCTGATCCATGTCCCGCATGTCCGAATGGATCATGCGGGACAGCAGATCGGGCGCCTCGGGCGCTTCCAGCCGCTCGTTCCACAACTTCTGGAAATAGGCCCCCATCTCGTACATGTGCACCAGCCGCTCGTCGCGCGTCTCCTTGGTGCGGAATTTCTCGACGTCGCCCGCCCAGTCCGACCAGAACGTCAGCTTGCGCCGGTGCTCCCAGGGGAAATCGAACAGGATGGCGAGCATCTGCGTGGTCAGCTCGACCGAAACCTCGTCGACCCAGTCAAACGTCTTGCCGACCGGCAGGTTATCCAGGATTTCGGCGGTGCGGGCGCGGATATGGTCACTCATCCGCTGCATCTCGGACGGGGTGAAGGCGGGCGCGACCACGCGGCGCTGATCGCCGTGGTGCGGCCGGTCCATGGCGATGAACATCGGCATGCGCACCTGTTCGGCCTCGGGAATGTCCTGCGCCTCTCGGCCGACCAGCGTGATGCCGTTGGCTTCCGAAGAGAACAGATCGGGCAGCGCCTCGATATGCTGGATCGGCTTGGCGGTGGTGATGTTCCAATAGTCGCCAAAGCCCGAATCGACGATCTTGTTGATCGGCGCCTGCTGCCGCATCTCCCGGAAGATTGGCTGCCACGTATCCTCGGCGTAGATATCCGCGCGGCTGACGTCCCAGGCGTGCGGAGCGGCGTTGACGACCGTGTCCTTGGGCGAATCTTCGTCTTTGGTGGTTTTGAATGCGGTGGCCATGGCGCGTCTCCTACCCGGCGGACGGTCCATGCCGTGCCGCACTGATCAGGTCTTTTAGACTCGCATTACTGACTGAATTGTCAATAGCGTTGCGATCGGCAACCTATTGCGCGCGCCGATCGATCATCGACAAGCGCAGCGGCTTCAGGCGGTCTTCTTGCGGCCGAACAGCGCCTGCATCACGCCGGCGCCGCCACCAGATTTCATCACGTTGCGCCGGAACAGCATTGCGCTTGTCCGCACCACCAGCAGGGCGAACAGGCCCTGGCCCGCCAGCGCCACGAGATGCGGCCAGAACACCGGCACCTGTGCTGCCCGCGCGATCATCGCGAAGGGCGAGGTGAACGGCAGGATGCTCGCCACGATCTCGATCGGCTGACCGATCTTGCTGACGGTGTAAAAGGCGAAACCGAACACGAACATCTGCAGCATCGTCACCGGCATGGACAGGGTCTGCACCTCGCGCACCGTGGACGCCATGGCGCCGATCCCCAGGAACATCGATCCCAGGATCAGATAGGCCATGACGAAATAGAGCACGCCGAGCACGATGAAGATCGGCCAGCCGAGCGCGGGTACCGGCAGTTCCGGCAGGCCGGGACCCCAGATCTGCAGCGCGGCCATGCCCGCCGCGCCCCACACGACGATACCGACGAGCGCCATGGCCAGCATGGCAAACAGCTTGCCGATGAACACCGCGTCGATCGGTATGGCGGCGGCCAGAATTTCGATGATCTTGTTTGATTTTTCCTCGACCAGATTGGACAACACCATGCCCGCCAGCAGCAAGACAAGAAGGAACAGCAGAAATTGCCCGGCCTGGCCGGTGAGCAACTGCGCGCGTTGCAGGCCGCCCGCGCTCGAATCGACCGGATCGACCGCGATCCGCTGCAGCCGCGCCGTCCCGCTGCGGGCCTGCCCGATCAGCAGCGCCAGTTCCGGGCCCATGTTCTGCGCCTCCTCCGCCGTGGCGGTAAGCACCGGTGCATCGAAGCTGCCGCTCAGCACGGCGGCCAGCTTGCCCTTGCTGTTGCCATCTTCCAGCTTGGCGTTGTCGAGAAGCTGCTTGGGGCTTCGGCCATCCGGAACCAGCGCCCGCACTTCGGGAAAGCGCGTTTCGCCGAGCGCCTCGGCGAGCGCGGCGCGGGTGCGCACCAGCGCCTGTGTCTGGTCGGCCGGCATCGATATGCCCACCATATCACCGCCGATATCGGCCGCCACAGAATTGCCGAGCGATCCGAACAGGATGCCCGCGCCCACCGGAAACAGCGGGCCGAGCAGAAACATCAGAAACGCCTTGGACAGAACGATCGCGGTGAAATCGCGGCGTCCGACCACCCAGGCCGCGCGGATCGTCTCGTTCATGGCTTGTCCCCATCGCTATGTAGCCGCTGCATTTCGGCCGCCGCCGCCTCGCCAGCGATGGCGACAAAGGCATCGTGCAGCCCGGGCCGCTCGATCGACAGCGAGCGGATGCCTGCCTTGCCCTCGATCAGTGCGCCCAGCAGCGGCTCCGGCCCGCCCTCTGGCAGCGTGAAATGCCACCAGTGGCCCTCACGCTCGGTGCCGGCGGGCAGGGCGGCGCGCCAGTTCCCCTCGGTTTCGCGCGTTTCCAGGTGCACCTGCGGACGCAGCCGGTCGCGCGCGGCCTCGACGCTGCCGTCGAAACGCACCTTGCCGCCCGCCACGATCGCTACATTTTCGCACAATCGCTCGGCATGGGCGATGACATGGGTGGAGAAAATGACGGTAACACCGTCCTCGGCCTGCTGGCGGATCAGCCGCTCCAGCTTGCCCTGGTTGATTGCGTCGAGCCCGGAGAACGGCTCGTCCAGCACGATCAGGCGCGGACGGTGGACGATGGTGCCGAGCAGTTGCACCGTCTGCGCCATGCCCTTGCTGAGTTCCTTGATCTTTTTTTCGATGGCGTGGCCGAGTCCGGCCTCCTCCATCAGCACGCGGCCGCGCCTGCGCCCTTCGTCTAGCGGCAGCTGACGCAGCGCCCCCATGAAGGCGATCGTGTCGACCGCCTTCATCGACTGGTAGAGCCCGCGCTCCTCGGGCAGATACCCTACTTCGTGCGCGCGTTTCAGTGGCTTTTCGCTGCCGAGCAGGGTCCGCGTGCCCTCGTCCGGGTCGATGATGCCCAGCAGCATGCGCAAAAGCGTGGTCTTGCCCGCGCCATTGGGGCCCAGCATGCCGGTGATGCTGCCCTCGGCCACCTGCAGATCGACGCCGTCGACCGCGGTGAATGCACCGAATCGTTTGACCAAACCGCGCGCTTCGATTGCATAACCACCCATGACGCGATCCCTAGCCTTTGCCCGCCGCTGTGGTAGCTGGGTCCGATGAATGCGCGCAAGCCTTCGATGGACCGCCCGAAAGCAACGGGCCGCGGGACCACCATAGACCAGCTAAAGACGCGCGCGGCAGCCGAAGGGTTCGCCGCCTGCGGCATCGCCCCGGCCGCGCTCGGCCCGCAGACCGGCGCGCGGCTGCGGGCGTGGCTGGACGGCGGCATGCACGGCGACATGATCTGGATGGAGAGCCGCGCCGATCAGCGGGCGCAGCCGGCCGCGTTGTGGCCCGAGGTGCGATCGGTGATCATGCTGGCGATGAGCTATGCACCGGGCGACGACATATCGGCCTATGATCCCGCCGTGCATCCGGACGCCGCCGCGCATGGCCGGATTTCGGTCTATGCGCGGGGCAAGGACTATCATGACGTCGTGAAGTCCGCGCTGAAGCGGCTGGCGCGCTGGCTGGTCGAGCAGAGCGGCGAGGGCGTAAAGGTGTTTGTCGACACCGCGCCGGTGATGGAGAAGCCGCTGGCCGAGGCGGCGGGTATCGGTTGGCAGGGCAAGCACACGAATGTGCTCAGCCGGGAACTGGGCAACTGGTTCTTCCTGGGCGCGATCTACACCACGGCCAGCCTCATGCCCGATACGCCGGGGCGGGACCGCTGTGGCAGCTGCAATGCCTGCCAGCGCGCCTGCCCGACAGACGCCTTCCCCGCGCCCTACCGGCTCGACGCGCGACGTTGCATCAGCTTCCTGACGATCGAGAACAAGGGCCCGATCCCGCGCGCACTGCGGCGCGGCATCGGCAACCATGTTTACGGCTGCGACGATTGCCTGGCGGCCTGCCCATGGAACAAGTTCGCCCGGGCCGGGGCGGCCAACAAGGCGTTCCTGCCGCGCGCCGAGCTGGTCGCTCCGCCGCTTGCCGATCTGCTGGCCCTCTCCAACGCGGATTTCCGGGCGGTGTTCGCCGGATCGCCGGTCAAGCGATCGGGGCGCAACCGGATGGTGCGCAACGCGGCAGTGGCGGCTGGCAACAGCGCAAACGGCGCGCTGGTGACCGCGCTGCTGCCCCTGCTCGATGACGCCGCGCCCACCGTGCGCGGCGCGGCGATCTGGGCGCTCGAGCAGCTCGACCCCGAACGGTTCGCGGCAGAACGGGCGCGCAGGCTGTCAGAAGAGCGCGACGATGGCGTGCGCTGCGAATGGAACGGGCTGTGTCCCGCCGAGGAAGTGGCTGGCCGCAATCAACTTATGTAGAAATCGATTTCCGCAGGCCGGGCACGGCCATGCGGGATGGGCCAGCCCCTCAAATGGCAGGCTATTTCACCCGCAGCGCCGCCACACAGGCAGCCCGGTCCACCGCCGCACCGTCGCGTCGGCGCGCATCGACGTGGGTCACCAGTTCGCGCCCGGATTTGTCCGGATAGAGATAGGCGTCCAGGATGCAGGGCGCGCCGACGAACTGCAACTTGCGCCCGACCGGCTCGATCACGTCGAGGCGCGGGGCGCCGAACATCTGCTTCAACCGCGCCTCATCGCTGCCCAGCACCGTTTCCAGTCCGCGCCGATCCGCGATGGCATTGGCGGTGCCCAGCCCCGGCACGGCGACCGGGCGGATCGCGGTTGCGGCGGGCACGGCGGCGCAGCCACCGCAGGCCAGCACCAGTACGGCGGATATCGCAAAGTTCTTCATGACGTCACCATCCTGCCCGATCGCGGCCCGTGGATCATGTGCGTGGCCGTGGCCGCGGCAATAACCGGAACGAACAGATTGAGAAAGGGAATGCCGAGCCCCGCCGCCGACGCCAGGCCGAGCACAAAGCGCGGCACCGGCGCGATGCGCTCCGTCGTCGCCCCGGGCACGGCGTCATGGCGTGCTGCCACCATCTCCTGCAAGTCCTTGCCGATCAGCAGGCCGTTCACGATCAGGAACACCATCGGCGCGCCGACCGCGGTTACCAGCAGCGCCGCGTAGAGCGGCAGCGCCAGCACATTGTAGATCAGCGCCCGCCGCGCAGAGCGCAGCCCTATCTTCAGGCCGCGCCACGCCGATGGCGGCACGGCGCTGGCGGCGCGCGCGGGATAATGGACCCGCTCCACCGCCGCCACCACGTCCTCGGCAAAGAACCCGACGACCGCCAGAGCGACGGCGCGAAACAGGATCAGCCCGGCGAACGCCACCAGCAGCAGCGCGCCCGCCGCCGCGATCACCCCGGTGGACTGGGCGTTCCAGCCGATCCGGTCCAGCAGCGCGGCAAAACCGAAGTACAGGCCAGCACCCAGACCCGCGAAGATCAGCAGGGTCAGCACAATGCTCTTGGCCAGCACCGCCAATATGGCACGGTCGCCCAGCTGGCGGAGAGACAGGATCAGGGCACGCAGCATCGCGCCTCCATGCGGCAGGGCCGCGGCCTTGGTCAATCGCGCTTGATGCGCGCCCTGGCCTGCTTTAGGCCGCGCGGCAATTCCTTACCGCTCCACCGGAGACCTTCATGACCGATCCCCGTTACGACGTTCTGGCCATCGGCAACGCCATCGTCGATGTGCTGGCCCAAGCCGACGACGCCTTCATCGCCGGCGAGCAGCTGACCAAGGGCGGCATGGCGCTGATCGATGCCGATCGCGCGGTCTCGCTCTACGAAAAAATGGGCGCGGGGCAGGAGATCAGCGGCGGCGCAGCGGCCAACACGCTGGCCGGGCTCGCCATGCTCGGTGCCAAATGCCAGTTCATTGGTCAGGTTGCCAACGATCAGCTGGGCGCGGTCTACGCCCATGATCTGCGCGCCGTCGGCGTTGATTTCACGCAGGCGCCGCGCGACGGGGAACCGCCGACGGGCCGTTGCCTGATCCTGGTCAGCCCCGATGGCGAGCGGACCATGAACACCTTCCTCGGCGCTTCGCACTTCCTGCCCGGCACCGCGATCGACGAGCAGGCCATTGCCAACGCGCGCATCGTGTTTCTTGAAGGCTATATGTGGGATCCGCCGGAGCCACGCGCCGCGATGCGCCGGGCGCTGGAGATCGCGCGCGAATCGAGCACACAAGTGGCATTCAGTACCTGCGCCGATTTCTGTGTGCACACGCACCGCGCCGATTTTCGCAAGATGATAGACGACGGGCTGATCGACATCCTGTTCGCAAACGAGGAAGAGGCCGGCATCCTGGAAGGCAGCGATCCGGCCAGCGCGATCGAGACGCTGGGCAAGGACGTGCCGCTGCTGGTGGTGACGCGCGGTGCGAACGGCGCGGTCGCGGTAAAGGACGGCGAACGTTTCGAAACCAGGGCGCTGCCCACCACCGTGGTCGACACCACCGGGGCGGGCGATCTGTTCGCCGCCGGCTTCCTGTCCGGGCATCTGAAAGGCCAAAGCGTCACCCGGTGCCTGGAGATGGGAGCGATCGCCGCGGCCGAGGTCGTGTCGCATTTCGGTGCGCGGCCGCAGCAGGATTTGACCAAATTGATGCAGGAGAAACTGGGCTAGGCCAGCCTGTCCGGGCCGGGCCCCGTGTCCGGCCGCTGGCGCTCAAGCTGTTTGGGCGGCCGCTGGCGCTCAAGCTAATTGAGACGCGTGGTGCCGCTCGGTCCTGAAGCCTAGTTCTGGTTGAGGCGGAGGGCCTTCTCCTCTTCGCTCTCCTTGGCTTCGCGCACGCCGGCCTTGCGGAACAGCGCGCGGTCGTCATCACCGAAACCGCGTTTCCAGATGACCACGCCATAGGCCAGCATGATGGCCGGAATGCCCAGGACCAGCTCGGTCCATTCGGGCAGCATGGAGAAAAGATAGAATGTGAGCACGGCCGCGGCTGATGCCCAGATCAGCGCCCAGCGCCACACGCCCACCGCCGCGCCAAGCAGCTTCGTCAGCAGCCGCGCCTTGATTACGGACATCAGGCCCAGCGCCAGCGCCAGCGCCAGCGCCGGCATTGCGCCAAGGTACAGCGGCGGGAAAGACAGTTTCCTCGCAAGCAGAAGCAGCGCCACGGTCAGCACGCCCTGGAAGGCGAGCACGCCCAGCGAGACCATCAGATTGCGGTGGCGCGCGATATAGACCAGCGTCGCCTCGCTCACCACGGCCGGCGCGGCGGCCACCTCGGCCATCAGCAGGAACGCCAGCGCGCCGGTGCCGCCCACGAATTCCGGTCCGATCACGCCCATCACCGCCTCGCCCGGCAGGCCCAGCGCCAGGCTGACGCCGATCTGCGCCGCGATGATCCAGAAGCCGACCTGGCTGACCTGCCCGGCGATCGCTTCCAGCCGGTCTTCCTTCAGATTGCGCGTGATCACCGGCCCCAGGATCGGGTCGAAACTGGTCTTGAGCTTCTGCGGCAGGCTGGCAACCTGCTGCGCGACATAATAGATGCCGACCACGGCGGGCGCGGCGAACAGACCCAGGATCGCCAGATCAAGCCGGCGGCTGCCCCATTCCACGCCGTCCGCCGCGGCAAGCGGCAGGTTGCGGCGGCTCGTCGCGATCATGCCGGACAGATTGGGGGACCAGTTGCGCGGCAGGCCATAGCTTCTGAAGAAGGGCCACAGCGCGGTAATCAGCGCGGCGATCATCGAGATGACGTAGGAGATCACCAGCCCGTCGCGCGGGAAGATGAAATAGAGCGGGAAGGCGGAGATCGAGACCACCCAGGGCTCCACGATGGCGCGCGCGCGCACCGTCGACTTGATGTCGAAGCGATAGGCCAGCGCCGCCAGGGTGATCTCGGTCACCGCGATGGCGGGGATAACGAGCGGGAGCATGCGATCGAGCCCATGTATCTCGCTGTTCGGATACATGATCTGCGGCACCAGGATCAGGATTGCGGCCGCCGCGACCGAGACCAGCACCGACAGCAGGATGCCGTCGTAGACGATGGCGCTGTGCCCCTCCTCATTTTCGGACAATTGTTCCGCGAGGCCCCGGCGCAGGCCCATGGTGGCCAGCTGCGCGGCGAACTCGACGATCAGGATCGCATAGGCGAACCGGCCGAGCGATTCGGGCCCGTACATGCGCCCGGCGATAAACAGGAACGGCAGACGCGCAGCCAGCCGCAGCATGAAGCCGACGATATTGGTCCGCCCGCCCTTGGCAAGCGCTGCGATATCACGCTCGTCCCGCGCGCTTGTGCCGGTCACCGGTGCCCTCCTGATCGAACCGTCTAGCCGTCCCCGAAAGGCCGCGCTAGCCCAGCCCTTCGCGATGATCGCCGACGTGGCGTTCGGCGCGCAGCGGACGGGTGAGCAGGCCGGCAACGACTTCGTCCACCGCCATGCTGCCGTCCAGCAGGCGGCAGACCGCGGTGACGATTGGCATGTCGACGCCAAGCTTGCGCGCCGCGCGCTCCAGCACCGGCGCCGTCTCCGCGCCTTCGGCCACGGTCCGGCGGTTGGCGAGCAGAACGGCGGCGGCTGTGCCCGCGCCCAGCCCCTTGCCGAGCGAGAAGTTGCGCGAATCTTCCGAACTGCAGGTCAGCACCAGATCGCCAAGGCCCGACAGCCCCGCCAAGGTGTCGGCCCGCGCGCCTTTGGCCAGGCCGAACCGCGTCATTTCGGCAAAACCGCGGCCGATCAGGGCGGCGCGCGCGTTCAGCCCGAGACCCGCGCCTGCCACCACGCCGCAGCCGATAGCGAGCACGTTCTTCACCGCGCCGCCGATTTCCGCGCCGATCAGGTCGTCCGAATAATAGGGCCGGAAAGCAGCGCGGGCGATGCGCGGCGACAGATCGTCCCACAAGGCCTCGTCCTCGCACGCCAGCGTGACCGCCGCGGGCTGGCCGCGGGCCACTTCATGCGCGAACGTGGGGCCGGACAGGATGGCGATCTTGCGGCCTGGCGCCGCTTCGCGCGCGACATCGCACATCAGCAGCCCGGTCTCGGCCTCAATGCCCTTGGCGCATAATATCAGCGGCGCATCGCCTGCCGGTAACAGCGCCAGAACGCCGCGCACATGCTGCGCCGGGGCGACGATCAGCAGTGCCGGGCAATCGGCCAGATCGCCCAGCGCACCGGTCACCGCGATCTGCGCAGACAGCGTGATGCCGGGCAGGAACGTCTCGTTTATCCGGCGCTCGGTGAGGGCAGCCATCACCTCGGGCTCGCGGGCCCATAGGCGGACCGTGCCGCCCTCGCTCGCCAGCACCTGTGCCAGGGCCGTGCCCCAGGCGCCCGCGCCGACAACGCCGGCCACCGGGGCGTTTATGGCTTCTCCGGCCACCGGCGCGCTCATGCCTTGACGCCCGCGCCGCGCACCGATGCTGCGGTCTCATCAAGCGGCCAGCGTGGCCGCGCCGGGATGTCGAGCGGATCGGTCAACCCGGCGGCCAACCGCTCCGCTCCGGCCCAGGCGATCATCGCCGCATTGTCGGTGCACAGCCACAGCGGCGGCGCAACAAAGCGCATATCCCGATCGGCCGCGACCGCCTGCAGCATCGCGCGCACGGCGCCGTTGGCCGCCACGCCGCCCGCCACGACCAGCGCGGGCAGGCGGCCGCAGCGGTCCAGCGCGAAGAGCAACCGATCGCGCAGGCAATCGACCACCGCCTGCTGGAAGGAAGCGGCGATATCCTCGGCACGGTACCGTCCGCCATCGCGCGCGCGCAGCACCGCGCTTTTGAGACCGGCGAAACTGAAATGCGGCTCCTTCGATCCGGCCAGCGGACGAGGTAGCGGCACCGCCCAGGCATCGCCCCGCTTCGCCGCCGCTTCGACGGCCGGTCCGCCCGGAAAACCCAGCCCCAGCAGCTTGGCCGTCTTGTCGAACGCTTCGCCCGCCGCATCGTCGATGGTCGTGGCCAGCCGTTCGTAGGCGCCAACGCCGTTCACGCGCAGGATCTGGCAATGCCCGCCGGACACCAGCAGCAGCAGATAAGGGTAATCCAGATCGGCATCGACCAGCCGGGGGGACAGGGCGTGGCCCTCCAGATGGTTGACCGCGATCAGCGGCTTGCCCGTGGCCAGCGCCAGTGCCTTGCCGGTCACCAGCCCCACCATCACCCCGCCGATCAACCCGGGACCGGCGGTGGCGGCGATGGCATCGACATCGGACAGCGCCATGCCGGCCTCTGCAAAGACGGCTTCCACAAGCGGCGTCATCATTTCGGCATGGGCGCGCGCGGCAATTTCCGGCACCACGCCGCCATAGGGCCGGTGGCGCTCCTCCTGGCCCGCCAATTTGTGCGCGATGATGCAGCGATTGCTGTTCACCAGCGCGGCCGCGGTCTCGTCGCAGCTCGATTCTAGACCCAATATGACAGCCATCGCCCTTTTCCTTAGCGGGCGGCATCGCTAGCACAAGGCGGATATGATCAGCAGCTTTTCCCCGGATCGGCCCGTTCGCCTTGGTACCCGCCGTTCGCCACTGGCGCTGGCGCAGGCGGACCTGGCCGCAGCGGCGCTCATCGCCGCTCATGGCTGGACGGCCGACTGCGTCCAGCTCGTGCCGTTGCAGGCGAGCGGAGACAAGGTGCAGGACCGGGCCCTGGCGGACATCGGCGGCAAGGCGCTGTGGACACGCGAACTTGATGCCGCATTGAAAAACGGCCGGATCGATGCGGCGGTCCACTCGATGAAGGACGTCGAGACGATCCGCCCGGCCGATCTGCTGATCGCGGCGATCCTTCCCCGCGCCGATGCGCGCGACCGGCTGATCGGTGCCGCCTCGATCGCCGCGTTGCCCGGCGGGGCGCGCGTCGGCACCGCCAGCCCGCGGCGCAGCGCGCAACTGCTCAGCTTGCGCCCGGACCTGAATATCCAGCTGATCCGCGGCAATGTCGGCACGCGGCTGGCCAAGATCAAAAGCGGCGAGGCGGACGCCACGATGCTGGCCGCCGCCGGGCTGGACCGGCTCGGCATGGCCGATGTCGGCGTGGCCGTGTCCGAAAGCGTAATGCTGCCCGCTCCGGCGCAAGGTGCGATCGGCATCGAGACGCTGGCTTCGCACGGGGCCGCGATCGCCGCGATCGCCGCGATCGACGATGATGCCTGCAACGCCTGCATCCGCGCCGAGCGGGCGTTCCTCTATGCGCTGGGCGCGGACTGTCATTCCCCGGTGGCCGCCCACGCCGTGAAGAAATACGGACGCATCCACATGACCGCGCAAATCCTGAGCAACGATGGCAGCGAGGAGCAGCGCGGCGATGCGATCTTCGCCGACCCCGACGGAACCGGCCCGGCCAATCTGGCGCGCGATCTGCTGGGCGCTGCCAGCGCGGCGCTGGCCGGGCTCTTCGCCGGACTGTCATCGTGACGGCGGTGGCGATCGTCCGGCCTGCGCCGGGTGCTGGCCGGACGGCGCGGGCGGCGCGCGCCCACGGGTTGGACCCGCTGGTCCATAGCCTGTTCGAGGCCAGGCCGCTGCGCTGGGAACCGCCCGACCCCGCGCTCTACGACGGGCTGATTGTCACCAGCGCCAACGGCTTGCGGCTGGGTGGCCCGGCGCTTGCCGCGCTGCAGCACTTGCCCGTCCATGCCGTCGGTACGGCAACGGCCGATACGGCGCGCGCGCTGGGCTTTACCGTCGGGCAAGTTGGCCATGGCGGCGTGGATGCGCTGGCGGGCGAGCTGGCCGCGCCGCCGCCGCGCCGCTTCCTGCGGCTCGCGGGCCGGAACCACGTGCCGCTGATCGCCACCGGGATGTTGGTCGATCTGGCGATCGTCTACGCCGTCGATCCGTTGCCGATGCCCGCGCCGCTGCGCGACAAGCTGCGCGCCGCTGCCGCCGCCAAAGAGAATATCCACGACGGCGCCCTGACCGTGCTGCTCCACTCGCCGCGCGCCGCGCGCCATTTTTCGGCGGAGTGCGACCGGCTGGGCCTGGCCCGTGCAACCATCGCGCTGGCTGCCTTGTCTGCGCAAATCGCCGATGCGGCCGGCGATGGCTGGCGGGCGAAGGCAGTGGCGCAGCGGCCCGATGACGCGCATCTGTTGTCGATCCTGGCCGATCCGGCTAATCAGCCAGATCGATAGGTCCAACCAGCCGGCCCCGGGCATAAACATAAGGCCCATCGCCGGACGCAGACCCATCACCGAGCGAACAAACGAGTATATCCGATATGAGCGATTACGAGCCGATCCGCAGCAACACCGGCAGCTCCTCCAGCCTGCGGGCGGTGCTGATTGCCGTGCTGATCGCATTTGTCGGCGGCGCTATCGCGGCGGGATGGCTGCTGACCCGGACCGATTTGGGCCAAAGTGCCTCGGCCAGCGAGCAGGCCGAGGAGACGCCGGTAAAAAGCGCCAGCGTGGACCGGCTCGCCCAGAGCATTGACGCGCAGGGTCGGGTCACCGCCCTCGGAGTGCCCGCTGGCAGCGGCGCCATGGGCGCGGGCGCGCGGGCCGGCGGAACGGGGCTGGACGCGGCCCTGGCGCGCCGGGTCGGAGATCTGGAAGACCGCCTGTCGCGCATCAATGTGCAAGCGCAGGCGGCGTCGGGCAACGCAACGCGGGCGGAGGGGCTGTTGATCGCGTTTGCGGCGCGCCGTGCGCTCGATACCGGATCGCCGCTCGGTTATATCGGCGATCAGCTGCGGCTGCGGTTTGGCGATGCGCTGCCGGGGGCGGTGCGCACCGTAATCCTGGCTTCCGACGAACCGGTGACGCTGGAGCAATTGCAGAGCGAGCTGGACGAGGTGGGGGACCGCTTCACCGTCGGCGGCGGCCAGCAGGCGCTGTGGCCCGCGATCAAACGCGAGGTGAGCGAACTGTTCGTCCTGCGCCGGGAGGGCTCGCCATCGCCTGCGCCATCGCAGCGCCTGCTGCGCGCCCGCCGCTTTACAGAGGCCGGCAACATCGCCGCCGCGATCGCCGAAATCGAGAAACTACCCAATCAGGAGGAGGCCGCCGCCTGGCTCGACAAGGCGCGCAGCTATTCCCGGGCGCGCGAAGCGCTGGACCGTATAGAAAATGCCGCAATTCTGCAGCCCCGCCGCCGCAATGCCGAAATCGACGGAGCGGCCAGCGTGGTTCAGGCGATGCAGCCGCCCGCGCAGCAGCCCGGTCTGCCGCTTGGGACGGCCGCGGGCGCGCCCGGCACCGGCGCGCAAAACGGGTTCGTTCCAGCACCGCAGCCCGCGGCGAGGCCGTAGCCATTCACTGGAAAAGCCATCCGCGCGAAAAATTCGCAGCAGCGCGCACGCGTCGGCCGCGCACGCGAAACGATAGCACGCGAAGCGGCAGCTGCCGCGCGCTGGCCCCAGGGGGCATGGCTTTCATCAAGGAAGAAAATGGAGCGGGCGAAGGGATTCGAACCCTCGACCCCAACCTTGGCAAGGTTGTGCTCTACCCCTGAGCTACGCCCGCTCATGGCGGCCAAAACATGTGCGTTTCGGCGGGTGGAGGCGGGCTGTTAGCAGCGTGCCCAATTGCCCGCAAGCCCTTTCACCCATGATAATCGGGCGCGCAGCCGGCGATCGGCCCGCGGGGGCTTGGCAAGTGCGCCGCTCTTCCCACATGGTATGCCAATAGCAAAGCCACCGACCGATCGAGGAGAATGATACGATGGCCACCACTGGGCTGACCACCGAAGAGCAGAAAGCCGTCGACGAGTTCCGGCGCGACGTGGTCGATCCGTCGATGGACCAGCTCGTCATTTTGGATTTCTGGGCCGAATGGTGCGGCCCGTGCAAGCAGTTGGGTCCCGTGCTGGAAAAAGTGGCGGCGGATTACGCCGATAAAGGCGTGAAACTGGTCAAGGTGGATGTTGACGCCAATAGCTTCATTGCGTCGCAATTCCAGGTCCGCTCGATCCCGGCGGTCTATGCCATTTTTCAGGGCCAGCCGATTGCCAATCTGACCGAGGCGCGTACCGAGGAGCAGGTAAAGCAGATGCTCGACGATCTGCTGGAGAAACTGCCGATCAAACCGGACGCCGGCGAACCGGCCGGCCCGCCCGATTTTGCGCCGATGATCGAAGAGGGCGAGCGGCTGCTTGCGGCGGGCGAGGCCGAACAGGCCTACGGCGCCTTTGCGGACGTTCTGCAGCACGACCCGCAGGACCCGCAGGCGATCGGCGGCATGCTGCGCGCGCTGACGGCGGCGGGGCGCAGCGAGGAGGCAAACGACCTGCTCGCCCAGCTGCCCGGCGAAATCCAGGCCGATCCGGCGATCGAGCGTGCGCGGGCCGCGCTGGCGATCGCGGCCGACAAGCGCGATCCTTCCGAACTGCAGGCCATGCGCGCGGCGGTTGATGCCGATCCGGACGATCATGCCGCGCGGCTGGAGCTGGCCAACGCCGAAATGGCGGACGGGCAACGCGATGCGGCAGCCGATCATCTGCTGCGCATCGTCAAGGCCGACCGTGCGTGGAACGACGGCGCGGCGCGCACACGGCTGCTGGCGCTGCTCGAGCTGGTCGGCCTGGAAGACCCGTGGTCCGTGAAGCAGCGCCGCCGC
>JBBSUT010000007.1:0-32192 GCA_038234155.1 Sphingomonadales bacterium
CTGGCGCAGCCGCTGGCGCGCGGCGACTGGCGGACGTTCGCGCGCGGCTACAACGGACCGGCATTTGCGCAAAATCGCTACGACGAGCGGCTAGCAGATGCCTATGCACGGCATGCGGTGCTGCGGCGCGGAACCCGGGGCCCGGCGGTACGGGCGCTGCAGGCGCGCCTCGGCATGGCCACAGACGGCAAGTTCGGCCCGGAGACCGAAGCTGCACTGATGGCATTTCAGGCGGCGGCCGGCCTGGCCGTCGATGGTGCCGCCGGGCCGGCAACGCGCGCGGCGCTATCGGCTGGCTGAGCGCGGTATGAGCCGTGGGCCGCGATTGCCGCTCATGCGGTCTGAGGGACGCGGGGCAGCGCAGCGCGGGCCATGGCCAGATCGCGCACGAACTTCTCCAACTCCACCTTTTGTCCTGCGCCATCGGGCAGCCGCAGCAGATAGCTCGGGTGGACGGTGACAAGCAGTTTGGCACCCCCGGGATAATCGATCAGCTGGCCGCGCGTGCGTGAGATGGTGAGTGTCTTGCCGGTCAGTGCGCGCGCGGCGCTGGCACCCAATGCCACGATCACCTGCGGCGCCACAATCGCGCGCTCCTGCTCCAGCCACCAGCGGTAGTATTCGATCACGTCGTTGCCGGGTTTGGCATGGATGCGCCGCTTGCCGCGCTGCACGAACTTGAACCGCTTCACGGCGTTGGTGACATAGGCCTCGCTCCGGTCGATGGCCGCGCTGGCCAGGGCACGATCGAGCAATTGTCCGGCCGGGCCCACGAAGGGCCGGCCGACCCAGTCTTCCTCATCGCCCGGCTGTTCGCCCACGAACATTATCGGCGCACCGGCGGGACCCTCGCCCGCAACCAGCCGACCCGAAAAACCCTCGCGCGGCCAGTCGTCCGCTTCGGCAAGCGCCGCATACAGCGCCTCCAGGCTGTCGAACCCGCCGCGCGTTTCGATCGGCGCATGCACCGGTTTGATGGAGATATCGGCCGGCTGGCTCTGCTCGATCATGGCTTGCATCCTCGCCTCTGCGCCGCGCGTAAGCCCGGGGATCAACGCGGCTTCCGGCAGATTTTTCCAATATTTGGCCGGCATCTCGGCCATCATCGCCTTCGTCTTCAACCGGGCGGGATTGAAGATCGCGCTGTAATAGGTTTTCCACTCGTCCTCGACCGCATCGTCTTGCGGAACATCCGATTTTGCGCCGCCGGGCCCGGTGACCAGCGTGACGCCGTCCCAGGCGATGCTCGCCTCTGGCGTCACGATCAGCCAGTTCATGCCGGCGAAGCGATTGCGGAAGAACAGCGCCACGGCGGCGGTAATGTGATGGTCCGGCTCGAACCAGGCAACGAAGCTCTCGCGCCCGTCGGCTGCGGTCGCGATTTTTCGGAAACGCACAAAGGCGTGCATTTTATGAATGTCGCGGCGAACCGATTTGGCGAGTGCGCGCAACCGGTGCATGTCCGGATCAGCCGGATTCTGATGAATTTTCGGTTGGCTCTGGGCCCGGTGGACAATGCGATAAGCCAGAGCAAATCGTTCCGGATCGCCGTGCAGCAGCGCGGTTTCGATCTCCTTGAGCAGTTCCTTTGAAATTACCGCTTTGGTACCTGACGGCGGGGGAATGGCGCTGCTTTGGCCGCCGAACAGCGTGTCGCTACCCACGCCCCAGTCAACACCTGCCGGGACGATATCGGCCAGCAGCAATCCGCGCGCCGCCGCGCGCCAACCGGCCAGATCGGCCTCGGACGCCAGCGCAATGCGGATCATTGGGCGGCGGCCGTCCTCATGCCGCGAACAGCTCCATCTGGCGGGCGGGGCGCACCATCTGCGCGCGCAGCGCCGCGCCATCCAGATGCGCACCCGGGTGCCAATCGGCCGCGATGATCCACGGGCGCATCTTTTTGGTGGACCGGCACAACCGCTCGACATCGGCCAGCCGCAAGCGTCCAAACCGCCGCGCACGCACGATGGCGCCCATGCCCTTGGTGCCCAGGCCCGGCACGCGCAACAGCAGCTCGCGCGGCGCGCGGTTCAGATCGACGGGAAAGCTGTGCCGGTTGAGCAGCGCCCAGGCCATTTTCGGATCGACGTCCAGATCCAGATGGCCGCCCTGCGCGCCCGAGATGATCTCGCCGACAGAAAAACCGTAGAATCGCAGCATCCAGTCCGCCTGATATAGCCGGTGCTCGCGCAGCAGCGGCGGCGCGCTGAGCGGAAGCCGCTTGCTGGCATCGGGGATCGGGCTGAACGCGGAGTAATAGACGCGTTTCAGCCCCACACCGGCGTAGAGGCTGGAACTGGTCTGCAGGATCGCGGCATCGTCCGACCCGTCCGCGCCCACGATCATCTGCGTGCTATGGCCCCCCGGTGAAAACAGCGGAGCCTTGCGGTTCTTCCTGCGCTCCACCTTGGATTCGGTAATTCGCGCCGACAGATCGGCCATCGTCTTGCGGATCAGCGGACCGCTTTTCTCGGGCGCGAATTCGGCGATGGCGGAGTCGCTGGGCAGTTCAATATTGATCGACATGCGGTCTGCGTACAGACCCGCCTGTGCCAGCAACGCCGGGTCCGCCTCAGGGATGGTCTTCAGATGGATGTAGCCGCCGAATTTGTGATCGATCCGCAACTTCTTGCCGACCTGCACCAGAAGTTCCATCGTGTAATCGGGTGACCGTATGATCCCTGACGAGAGGAACAGACCTTCGATATAATTGCGCTTGTAGAAATCCAGCGTGAGATCAACCACCTCCTCAACCGTGAACGCTGCGCGGCGTACGTCGCTGGATGCGCGGTTAATGCAATAATGACAGTCGAACATGCAGTAGTTCGTCAGCAGGATTTTCAGCAGCGAGATGCAGCGGCCGTCGGGCGCGTAACTGTGGCAGATGCCCGATCCGGTGACCGAGCCGATACCACCATTGGCTTTGCTGTTGCGCTTCACCGACCCGCTCGAAGCGCACGACGCATCATATTTCGCGGCATCGGCGAGAATTTCTAGCTTCTGGAGGCGGTCAAGTCTGGCCATAGGTTCGTGCTATGTTCTAGCGTGCATCTGCCGGTTGGACAAGCGATCAAATGTCGGGTCCGACAGCGGTTTTCACCTGTTCAGTAGGCTCCGAGCGCGAACGAATATGGCCGGGTTCGCGGGATTAGCGTAACAATAGGCCCGGGCAATTGCTGTTATTGGTACGCAAAAATGTTCATCACGGCTGGACAAACCGGGCGTGAGGTAGGATGTAAGACGAGCGAACCGCAAAAGCGGTCGTCTGCCTCGTTTAAGGGGCGAATGAGATCAGGGAGAGGACATTCCATGCGAAAATCGCTGTTGCTAGCCGCGTGCGCCGCCGGAGCGCTGGTCTCCGTACCTGCCTTTGCCCAAGACACCGGACAAAATGGCGGCGGTGATACCAGCCCGGACTCAGGCGCCGTCACCGGTCAGGTCGCCGCGCAGACACCCGCTCCCGCCGCCGCCTCGCCTTTTTACGAAGATATCGTGGTGACCGCGCAGCGTCAGTCGCAACGACTGCAAGATGTACCGATCGCGGTCTCGGCGTTCAACGAGGAGGCGCTGGAAGCGCAGCAGATCGACAATGCCCTCGATCTGCAGGCGAGCCTGCCCAACGTGATCTTCTCCAAGAGCAACTTTACGACTTCTTCTTTTACCATCCGCGGCGTGGGCGATCTGTGTGTGGGCTTTTCGTGCGACAGCGCCACGGCCGTGCACTCGAACGATATCCCGCTACTCTCCACCCGCCTGTTCGAAACCGAATATTTTGATCTGGAGCGGATCGAGGTGCTGCGCGGGCCGCAGGGTACGCTGTTCGGCCGCAACGCCACGTCAGGCGTGGTCAACGTCATTACCGCCAAGCCCGATCTGTCGGGCATCCACGCCGCGGGCGAGGCGGAATACGGCAATTATAATTCGATCAAGGTGAAGGGCATGCTGAACGTGCCGATCGGCGATGTGGTGGGCGTGCGCGTGGCCGGCTATTATCTGAACCGCGACGGCTATACCAAGAACCTGTTCGACAACAGCCGCATCGACGACCGCGATCTCTATGCCGTGCGCGGCACCGTTCGCTTCGAGCCGAGCCCGGATACCGTGCTGGATATTATCGGTTATTATTTCCATGAAAAGGACAACCGCTCGCGCATCCAGAAGCAGCTGTGTAACCGTGACGCGACGGCCATTCTGGGCTGTTCGCCCGATCGACTGGAGTTTGAGACGACCAATGGCAATGCCACGCTGGGCGCCGCCATTTCGTCACGCCAACTGTTCGCGCTGCAATCGATCGCACAAGGCGGTGTGCTCGGCAATTTCGGCATCGCCAACCTGACCAACCGACCAGACATTTTTGCGGGCTCCGTCAATCCAACGGATCTTCGCACGGTAAACGTAGATTCCACGCCGACCTATTTCGCCGAGGAATATCATATTCTGGGCAAATTCTATCAGCGTATCGGCAATTTCGATTTCACGCTGGGCGGCGGTTACACGCATGATGCCGTCGACAGCCGGGTCGATTATACGCTGGCAACTTCCGATCCCTATTCGGCCGAAAGCTTCGGGCGTGCCGCTGCGGCTGCGCAACTGTTCCCCAAGAGCGTGGGCGCGGTCCTGCAGAACAACCAGTTTTGCGTATCCAATCCGGGCACAGATCTGGTCGGCCAGTTCGGCGGCAACCGTTTCGGCTGTTCGGTCCGCTCGACCGATTTCGACCGATCGCGCTCCAGCACCGATCAATATTCGGTCGAAGCGAAAATTTCATCCGATCTCGAAGGGCCGTTCAATTTCCTGTTGGGCGGAATTTACGTCGATCAGAAGACCCGCAACGGCGACTATTACGTGGTTTCGACCGGGCTAGAATATGGCTCGGCCTTGCTTGGCGGAGCCGCGGTGCAAGACGGTTTCTTCCTGGCGCCGCCCTATTTCGCCAACGCAGTCGCGAACTATCGCCTGAAAAGCTACGGCATCTTCGGCGAGGGCTATTTGCAATTGGGCGACCGATTGAAACTTACGTTCGGTGCGCGCTATTCCAACGACAAGAAATCGGTCAAATCGCGCAGCCCGATCCTCGATGTCGCCGGCCTAATCGGCACCACGCGGTTCGAGGATCTGCTGACCTACGGCAGCTACGACGCCGATCCCTCGATCGCCGGGCCGCAGCCGTTCCGCACAACCGATGTCGCCTTCGACGACGTGACCGGACGCGCGGTGATCGACTTCCAGATATCGCAGGATAATCTGGTCTACGCCAGCTATTCTCGTGGCTACAAGTCAGGCGGCGTCAACCCGCCGGTAAATCCATTGCTCAACGCGCCCGTGACCTTTGCGCCGGAGAATATCAACGCTTTCGAAATCGGTTCGAAAAACACTTTTGCCGGCGGAATGCTGCAACTGAACGGCGCGGCTTTCTATTATGATTATTCAAACCTTCAGATCAGCCGCATCCTCAATCGGACGTCATTCAACGACAATACCGACGCCACGATCTACGGTGCCGAGCTGGAGGCGGTGATCCGGCCGACGCGCGAGTTCACGGTGAACCTGGGCTTCAGCTACCTGAAGACCAAGATCAAGGGGCTGAGCCTGACCGATCCGCGCGATCCTTCGGGCGGGCGTTCGGACGTAACGATCATCAAAGATATCGCCAGCGCGGCCAATTGCGTGCTGATCCCGACGGGCCGGGTCAGCGGCGATGCGCTGGTGGCCGTGGTCAACGGCTTTCTGAACGCGGCCACCGGCCCGGGCAATGGCGAGGCACTGTTTGCACCGGGCACGACGCCGGTTCCTGGCACTACGGCGCGCGGTGCGATCTCGTCATGCGATCTGCTGACCGCGGCGGTGGCAGGCGGCGCGCCGGCTCCGCTGAGCGGTATCCTGGGATCAATCTTCGGACCTGGTGCCTTGCCCTTCCAGCTTGATCCGGCCTCTAGCGCGCCGCTGCTGCCGACGGGTGTGACGCAGGATTTGAGCGGCAATGCGTTGCCCGGCGCACCGAGCGTGAAATTCTCGGCCGGCGCGCAATATGTCGTGCCGTTTAACAATGGGATGAGCCTGCAGCTGCGCGCCGATCTGGCTTATACGGGCGGCTATTATTCGCGGCCGCAGAACCGCGATATCGACCGGATCAAGGGGTATGAACTGGTCAATGCGCAGGTGCAGCTGAACGGGGATCAGGATCGCTGGTTCGTGCGCGGCTTTGTGCAGAACTTGTTCGATAACAATGCGATTACCGGCCAATATCTGACCGATCCGAGCTCGGGGTTGTTTACCAATGTGTTCACCGTCGAGCCGCGCCGTTACGGCGTCGCCGCTGGCTTCAAATTCTGATTTTCATAAGTTTCGGTGGGAAAAAAGGCGGGTTTCGGCCCGCCTTTTTTTTGCGGTTTGTCTCGCAGCGTTCGCGCGGTGGCTTGTGCCGATCAGCCCAGTTTGGCCTGGAACAGCGCGCTCATCCGGCCCCACGCGCGTTCGGCGGCTTCCTTGGCGTAGGACGGACTGTCAATGACGGTCCAGCCGTGATCGGCGGGGTAGACCTCGATTTCGGCTGGAACTTTCGCCGTCGCCGCGGCCTGCCGCAACAGGTTTTTCACCTCGGGCTCCTTCTGGTCGTCGTTCTGGCCGATCGCGAAGAGATATCCTGCCTTGGTCTGCGCCAGCAGATTATACGGGCTCTGCGGATCGCCTTGCTGGACGAGGCCGCCGCCGTGGAGCGAGGCGGCGGCGCGCACGCGTGCGGGCACTGCGGCGGCAGTGTACACGGTGAACGGGCCGCCCATGCAATAGCCATGGGTGCCGATGCCCTTGCTCGTATCGACTTCCTCGCGCGCGTCGAGCCAGACTATCATTGCGCGGCCATCGCGCATGACGGCGTCGGGGCCCAGCAGCTTGCGCATCTCGGCGGCCTTCTTGAAGCCGTCATTGGCCTGGAAATCGGCGAAATCGCTGAACATCGGTGCCTTGCCAGAACGATAATAGGGGTTGGCCACCAGCACCGCATAGCCCTGCGCGGCCAGCCGCCGCGCCATCGTTTTGAACGCGTCGCGCAGGCCCGCAATATCCGGCCAGGTCACGATGCCGGGATAACGCCCGGAGGCCGGCCGCACGAAGAACGCGTCCATCGTGCCGTCCGCGGTCTTCACCGACACCATATTCTCTTTCAGAGAAGTTTCCGCCCCGGTAGCGATGCCATCCGCGCTGACCGTGCAGGCAGCCAGCGCGCCGAGTGCACCGATGACGGCGAACTGCCGGCGATTGACCGACCAGTCCATATTGCCAGTTTCTTGCTCGTTATCGAAATCGTCGCGCTCACACATATCGGTTTCTCCAAGAGGTGGAATAGTTTAGCATGCTACTTAACCGGGCGACACCGCGTCGCGGCGTTGGCCACTATCGCGTAAAGCCTTCTGGAATCGCTATACGAAAGCGCTCGCAATTCAAAGATCGTTAGCAAAGAATTGACTTGTCGCCCAACGACTTGTGGCTAGCCTTTCGTAGCGGATATCGGGCAGTTTGCCGCGAACGACTTGTCGGTAGCGCTATTTGGCAGATAGCACCATCCGCGACGGCAAAGTGGTTTCGCGGCCGACAGCTACGGACGGGACAATGCGGGAGCGGCAAGTCGGGATGCAGGGGCTGGGAAGCCGTTGCATTTGCGTTGCCGCAAAACATAAGTTAGCCGATCTCGGTTCAAACAGCGATTTGGGGTGGGAGTTCCTTACTGTGCGCATTTTTCATTATTCGGTCATGGGCTTCGCTGTGGCTTCGTTCGGCGCTGCTGGTGGCATGTTGAAAGCGCAGGATACCGCGCCGCCGCCAACCTGTCTCGAAGCGGAGAAGGATGCGCAGGGCCTTTGCCCGGATGAGCAGCCCCCAGCGGACCCGCCTGCGGAACCGGCAGCCCCGACTGTAATTGCAGGCGACCTGGCAGTCATCGGCAACGCGGCTTTTGGCGGAGACGCCATCGTATCTGGCTTATTGGCGGCAACCAATAATCTGACTGTCGGCGGCACCGCCAATGGGGGAGCGCAGCGGGACAGCGCGGTGGTCATCAACACAGATACCGGCGCCCTCGATCGCGGCTTGGTCATCAACGTGCCCGGCGCATCGCTGAGCGGGATCGACATCGCGAAATCCGTTTTTTCCGGGAACTATTTGCGTATTATCGGCCCCGATGGTCGCCCAACTGCGCAATTCGGATCCGGCGGCCAGCTGGAGCTCGTATCTTGGGTCACGATCAGCGGGGTCATTCAGAATACTGGCGATGGCCGCGTGTTCTTGCCACCAACTGACCGCCCATATATGCTGGCAGTCTATTCGGATGTATTCGGTCCGACGGCCGTCTTCCGGTCCAACCAGTATGCCGGTCGTGGCGGCGAATCGTGGCCAGCCTCTTTTCTCAGCGGCTTGGGCCGCGAACGGCTGCGGATTGACGATGACGGATCGCTGCTCTTCGGAAATATCTCTGGCAACGACGTCGCCGGCGAAAAGCTGCAGTTGCGGGCCGGATGGACGGGTTCAAACGGGCTGTATTTGCGGACCAACGACGCACGATTTGCTCCTGGCCATTTTCTGGTGGCTAGCGATGGCTGGTACGGCGCCGTCAATGCTGCCGGGGCAGAGGTGGATCTTTTGGGTTTGCTGAACGGTCAGGTACGCTTGGGCAATGCCGCTACGGCGACCTATCTTTCCGGTAACGCGATCATCGCCGGCGCTCCACTGACGTTGGCTTCCACTCTTTCCGCAAACGCCGCTCTCACATCTGGATCGCTTGCGTTTTGCACCGATTGCGGACCGGGCGGTGCCGTGGCTGTTTCCAACGGACAGGTCTGGGATGCACTCGCTACTACGTCGGCCGTTCAGCGCGTTGACAGCAAGGCGTCTACCGCGTTGACCCTGGCCAACGGCGCGCTCGCCGTGGCAGCCGATGCCAACGGCAAACTGGGACGCTTTTCCGTAAGCAGCACGGCCAATGCGGCTAGCGCATCCGGGGAAAAGAGCATAGCAATCGGCGGGGCCGCGAATGCGGGTTTTTCCAACAGCGTCGCTATTGGAGAAGCTTCGTCGACTTCGGCGGCCAACGCGCTGGCGCTTGGCGTTTCGAGCTCGGTTTCAGCCGCCAACGCCGTCGCGCTGGGTTTCGGTTCAGTCGCGGATCAAGCGAATACGGTGTCTGTAGGCAGCGCCGACGTGAAGCGCAGGATCGTGAACGTCGCTGCCGGTGTGAATCCGGGCGATGCGGTAAATGTGGAGCAACTTAACCGGGCGGTCAGCGGCGTGAGCGGTGAGTTGTCCAGCCTGAAGACTAATGTGCAGCAGGCCGCAGCGGCTGCCAGCGGCGCGCAGATCACAGCCGATAACGCCATCGCGTTAGCAACACGTGCGGGAAATAGCGCGGACCAAGCTGTCACGGCTGCACGCGCCGCCCAGACCACCGCCGATGAAGCTAAGGCTTCGGCTGCAAACAATGCCGCAAAACTAGGCTTTTTCGCAGTGAATCCGGATGGCGATCTGGCCACGGCGAGCGGGCTGCGGGCTACCAGCATTGGTGTCCAGGCATCGGCGCAAGGTAGCGACACGCTGGCTATCGGCAGTTCGAGCACAAGCCTGGGGCAAGCCGCGCTGGCTGTCGGGCGCCAGGCGGCGGCCAAGGCGGACAATGCGATCGCGGTCGGTAGTCAGGCAGGGGCGACTGCACTGGAAGCGGTATCCATAGGCACGCTGGCCAGCGCCAGCGCAAACTACGCCCTGTCCCTCGGCAGCCAGGCCATCTCTGCAGGTGCCGCAAGTATCGCACTGGGCCAATTGAGCCAGGCGGCTTCCGACCAGTCGGTGGCATTGGGAGCCTTCACATCGGCGCTCGCGCAAGGTGCCATTGCGATCGGTGGAGACGGCGTGGACGCCGATAGTCTCGGTGCTTCGGCATCCAAAGCCTTCAGTGTGGCGATTGGCGTAGACGCGGCTGCGTCGGCACAGGCTGCGGTGGCATTGGGCAGCAATTCCGTGTCATCGGGCGCAGCCAGCCTCGCACTTGGAAACAGTAGCCGAGCCACTGGCACACAGGCCGTTGCCGTAGGAGATATGGCGCGGGCTGACGGCGATCAGTCCCTGGCAATGGGGCGCGCGGCCGTCGCCAGCGGGGAACGCGCGATCGCCATCGGAAATATCGCCAGTTCTGACGGGTCGGGTGCGCTGGCCATCGGCGCCAGATCTTTGGCCAACGGAATCCAGGCGACGGCGCTGGGCGCCGGCGCAACCGCAAGTTTCGCCGGGTCCACTGCTGTCGGTCAAAATGCGACGACCACGGCGGCGCAGCAGATTACGCTCGGCGGCGAAGGGTCATCGGTCAGGATCGGCGATGTTGCGGCATCGACGGCCGCGCAGGTGGGTCCTGTGGAAGTGGTCACGGTGGATGCCAATGGTACGCTCGGCCGGCGATCCATTTCTACCACGGCCAGCGCAGCGCCGCAGCTTGAGGCGCTGACATCCGGCATCAACACGGCGCTGGCAATTTCACAGACGCAGTTCGACGGGCTCCAAAGCCAGTTCGATGGTTTGCAGGGACGGGTGAGCACGCTGTTCGATCTGGCCGCCACCGATCGCAAGGACAGCCGTCAGGGCGTTGCGGCAGTGGCCGCGCTGGCCAACCCGGCGATGCCCAGCGAGCCGGGGCGCACCAGCTACGCCGCCAATGTGGCAACCTATCGCGGAGAATTTGGCGTATCGGCCGGCCTGATGCACCGGTTCGACACGTCCGACCCGTTCGCGATAACGGCGGGCGTCAGCTATGCTGGCGGCAAGAACACGGTGGCCAAGGTTGGCGTGGCCGGCGAATTCTAACCTGGCGGGGACGCGCTCAGACATGACGGGATTACCTTCGGCATTCAATCGATATTCGTACCGGACATCGACGAATATCTCAATCAAAGGTCTCAGCACTAGTGAGCTTGCAGTATTGTATCGTGGCCTGACTGCCCCAAAATAGAATGGACCTGGATTAACAACATTAGCATGACCTAAATTTCGCTTCAATGTTGCGTTCAAATTCGTCGGACTATTTATAACTCTTCGGCCATTTAACTCTGTTTGTTCAGAAAATTCTTTCATCGGGAAGCATGCTGCTTTGAAGCAAGGCAGTTTGGGTTTGCAAGCCAAGGGCCGTATCGTTCGTGCTGCTTGTGCGAGGACAAGCCATCCGCTACGCGGCACGCGGTCCATCTGCCGGCGATAAGACGCTTGTCCTTCTGAATCATCTCCAGCTGGAATCATCGCTTTACTGCGGAAACGGAAAACTGGTGGACGTAGAAAAAAAGAATAAAAGAATTACCAATCTGCAAGCTCTCCGAGCATTCGCGGCTTTAAACGTGGTAGTCTTTCATTGCATAGGTACATCTCAGTTTTACGGCTTTACACCGCAATTCTTCTTGCTATTCGAAGGATGGGGCGCAAACGGCGTCGATATATTTTTCGTAATATCCGGCTTTGTGATGATATACACTCAATGGCGCAGCCCTCGGCATCCATATAACTTCGCGCTAAATAGACTCCTGCGTATTGCACCGATATATTGGGTCCTAACGACTTTTGTAGTAGTATTGTTTTTAGCACTGCCAGAGGGAATGTTAAATTCAAGTGGTCCAGATTTATCATCAATATTATTCTCTTATATATTTTTGGCTGGTGCCTTGACCCATGGCACGCCCGTGATTTACGTTGGCTGGACACTAGAATATGAGATGGCTTTCTATGCTATTTTTGCTGGATCAGCATTTATTAAGGACAAAATATTGCAACTCGGGTTCTTGGGCTTAGCCATTGCTGGTCTGATTATCTTCCTGCCCTATGATGCAATCGCTCTCGAATTCTTATTCGGCGTGATAATCGGTGCGCTCTATCTTCAGGATAGAAAAGTCCGGCATCCGTGGGTGCTTGGAGTCGTAGGAATAATATTATTAAGTCTGAGTCTGGGCCATTCAATATCTAGCATTTGGCGGCCAATAATTTGGGGAGTCCCTGCAGCATTGATCGTGACTGCTGCACTATTTATCCCGCAAGCTCGCGCCAGGACATTAACTTTGTTGGGTGATGCGTCGTATAGCATCTATCTTGTGCAAATATTTACTATTCCAGCTGCCTATAAATTATTTGATTTGGCTAATCTAAATTTCAACGGAGATTTTTTGTTAATAGTAGTACTGTTGATATCAGCTTTGGGCGGGTTGATAACATACTATCTATTGGAGCGACCCATTACGAGTTGGATACGGCGCCGAAATTGGGAATTTCGACGTTCACCGCTTTATCCGATTAAATCGTAGACCGTGACGTTGTCTCGTCGGCTGGGCTGAAATGGCCAGTGTGATCTTAGGCAATATGCTGATCTGCGATGGAATCTTTTTCATAAGCACGTCAGGCTTGGAGCAGCAAATTTTCGATTTGGTGCCGGTTGCAGGAATCGAACCCGCGACCTTCGGTTTACAAAACCGCTGCTCTACCATCTGAGCTAAACCGGCACGCGGCCAGCGATTAGGGCAGGCAGGGGGCGCTCGACAAGGCTTTTATCGGGCTGGTTGCGCTTATCAAAGGCATCCAACGCGGCCGTTCGGACGCCTCACAGGATGCCAAGGGTCCATCCTTCCATTCGGGCGATGGTTCGTGTCAGTGTCGGCGGGCCCCACAGCCGTTCGTCGCAGACTGCGCGGCGCAGCCATGCGGCGGTGATCAGCGCATCTGTGGCGTGATCGTCATAGCGGGCAAGCGGCGGACAGTCCTGCACGCCAAGGGTGTCGAGCGCCGCGGACAAGCCCTGCGCATCGCGCACCTTGCTGCGGTTCTTGCCCGTCCCGGCGGCACGCGCGGCCACGGTGGTGTATATCTCGATCAGGAGGGGGCCCTCGTGCGGCACGGGATCGAACGGCCAGAACGGGATCGCGCCGTCCAGCAGGTGCAGCATGCGCATGCCGGTAAGCGAGCTTTTGCCGACCTGACCGGCACCGACTAGATTGAAGCAGGACCAGCTGTTGGCCTGGCCAGTGGCGCGCTGGCGGCGCTCCACCGCGCGCAATCGCCCGATGCCGCCGCCAAACCGGTCCCCCTCGCGCGCGCCATGTCGGCGGAAATAGCGCGATGCCTCGGGATGATCGACAAAACTGGTGGCGCCGAGATGTGGATCGACCGCCGCCAGCCGATCGACCAGCGCCCAAAGCGCGTGCGGATTCGCCGGGCTTTCGCTCCAGCCAGGAAAATAGGCGTTCTCATCCAGAAAGGGAAAGGTAGGGGACAGATCGAGCCCGATGACGATATCCGCGCGCGCCGCTGCCAGCGAGCGGAGCCAGACCAGGATATCTGCGCGCGTCCAGCCGCCTGCCGGGTTGAGCAGGGCGGGCGGGCCGCTTTCTCGTGCGACGGCGACAGCGAGCCCCTTGGAACGGGCCACGGCCTGGCCGGACCAGTCGATACAGGCAGTGGCGGCGAAGCGGCGCATAGACTCGATATGGGCGCGCAGCGATTTGATGGTAGCCAGTTATTGCGCGGTTTGCGGGTTCGATAAGGCACCGGGGCTCACCGCTCGGAGCGGGCCGGGGTAGCAACTCAAATAAAAAAGGCGACCCATGCGAGGCCGCCTTTTTTGTTCAGATTATGCGGTTGCTCACTCGTCGAGCGGCGGTGTGTCAGGCATGCGCGGAGGCACGGGCGACGCAGCCGTTGGAGGCGAAGCGGGCGTGGAAGACATGGCCGACCCGGCAGGGGGCGTCACCGGCGTGGGCGAAGCAGCGGGCTTGGCCGCCTCGCTCTCCGCCTTGTCCTGCAGACGATCCAGCAAGCGCCCTGCGGCGTTGCGTCCGCCCAGCCCGAAGGCGAGGGCACCGGCTACCGCGCCGCCGATCACCAGCGCACCAAAGGCCATGTCCACGATTTCCTCGCCTACGCCCATGAAGCGCAGCCCCATGAAGGTGAACAGCAGGATGGTGGCATAGCGCACGATGGTGGAGGCCAGATTGTTCTCGCCCGTATCGGCCATCATCCTGCCAAGCAGATTGGCAATGAGGAAGCCGAAGGCGATGACGACGGCACCGAATATCACCTGACCGCCCAGTTCCAGGACCTGATCGAGGATCGCGGTCAGCTCCGGGAAGCCCAGCAGGCGGGTGGCCGCGATAGCTGCAAACAGCATGATCGCGATCTGTGCCACGCGGGCCACGATGCCCGATACGGTGGCGCCGGCGGGCAGAACGTCCATCGATCCGACGGCGCGATCCACACCCAGGCCCGGCAACACTTCCTTGAGGATTTGCACCGCAAACCGGCTGATCAGATAGCCCAGACCCAGAATGATCGCCGCGCCGATAATGTTCGGAATGGCGTCCAGGATGATCTGGAGCATTTCGCTGGCCGGCTGCGACACGGTCTGCAGGTCGAGAGCTTCCAGCGCCATGATCGAGACCGGGATGATCACGAGTACGAACACAATGGTGCCGATGGTCTTGCTGATGGTACTGTTGCCGGTCACGCTGTCGACGCCGCCGCGATTGGCCCATTTGTCGAAGTCCACCGTTTGCAGGGCCGTCACCGTCAGATCGCGCAGGATGCGCGCGATGATCAGGCCGACGAAGAAGATCACCGCCGCACCGATCAGATTGGGAATGAAGTCCATGATATTGGTCAGCAGGGTCTGCACCGGACTGCTGACTTCGCCCAGATCGAAGAGTTGCAAGACAGCCAACAGGCCGAACAGCCAGATCAGCAGGCTGGCAATGGTACCCAAGGATTCGCCGACGGATTTGCCCGAGGACGTGTCGCGCTGCAGGAATTTGATATTGTCCACCAGCTTGGAGAAAGCCCATTTGGCGAGGCGCGCCAATATCCAGGTGACCGCGAGAATGGCGAGCGCGATAAGAATTTTCTCGCCCCACTGCATCGCCAGACTTTCACTGAACTGATAGCGGTTATTTCCTATTTGCATGCGCGTCGGTCCCTGTTTTGCTCATTACTGCAACGGAGCGTAACAGAGACCGTGCCGTACTGCCA
The DNA here is from genome assembly GCA_038234155.1 of Sphingomonadales bacterium. Taxonomy (GTDB): domain Bacteria; phylum Pseudomonadota; class Alphaproteobacteria; order Sphingomonadales; family Sphingomonadaceae; genus Novosphingopyxis. The sequence goes on from JBBSUT010000007.1 coordinate 15,034, forward strand.
GCGCGTTGCAGCCTACTCGGCCGCCGCTGCCGGCACTTCCACCCGCTCTGGCCCCTCTGCCGCCGCCACGATGGCGCGGGTGAAGGCGGCGATAGCGAATCTGGCTTCGGCGGTGTCATATCCGCGGCGCACGATGACCATGTCGCGCGACGGAATGACGATCAGATATTGTCCGCGGTTGCCGAACGCCCCGAAGGTATCTGGCGGCACACCTTGCGAACGGGCCAGCAACCAGAAACTGGCGCCATAGCCAAACTCGCCTTCGGGCTGCGGCCCGGCGGCGGTGCTGACGTAGGCGCGCCACCCACCCGGCAGCAGCCGTTCGCCGTTCCACAGACCGTCGTTCAGATAGAGCTGGCCTAGCCGGGCCAGATCGCGCGCGGTGGTCCAGACCTGGCTGGAGAGGATGTAATTTCCCTGCCAGTCGGTCTGGGCGAACGTGCGCGTCATGCCCAGCTTGTCGAACACATGTTGTGGCAGCACATCGGGGACGGCTGATCGTGCGGCAAGCGTGGCCAGCAAGATGTCATTGTTGGCGTAGCGGAAGCGGCCGCCAGGCGGATGCAACAGCGGCCAGGCGGCCGCTCGCTCGGTCACAGCCGCGCCGCCCATGTACACGGGATCGGTACGATTGCCCGGCGTATCGCTGACCAGTCCGCTGGACATGCGCATGGCCTGGTCCAGCGTGATGGCGCGGCGCGGATCGACGGGGCTGGACCATTGCGGCAGGGCCAGCGGCGCGGTGACATCGAGCGCCCCGTGCAGGGTGGCATATCCGATAAAGGTGCCGGCGATGGATTTGGCGACCGACCAGGTGCGCTGCCCTTCGTGCAAATCATAACCGGGCATATAGCGTTCGCCGACGATCTTGCCGTTCTGCAAGACCAGCAATGCGCTTGTATGGCCGCCATAATCGCTGCCATCGCCAAAAGCCTGGTCGATAACGGCGGAGATGGCGCGGGTCCGCCAGCCTGACGGCGGCTTTGCCTTCGCGTCGCCCATGGGCCAGGCGCGGTCGTCGAGCGCGCCGGGTGCAAGGCGATTATATTGAGCAGACTGCGGTTCCTGCATGAAGACGACGTCCGGGCCGGGCGCCGGCGCAGGCGTCCAGCCGATTGGCATCCCAGTACAGCCAGTGGCTTTGTTGCGGACCGCGATGCGCGGCGGCACATCGTCCGCAAAGCTCACACGGACCTGCTGCGCGGCCTCGTCGATCTCGGCGGGCAGGGTCGGCACGATGGCCGCAATCCGATCATAGATGCCGGTCAATTCGTCCGCTTCAATCTCCGCCCTGGTGCGCCCGCCGTCCCACAGGCCCGAGCATAGAAACTGCGCTTTGTATCCTGCAGCCAAGGCGCGGTCGTAGCGGGCATCGTCGGCAGACTGCTGCGCGGCGGCCGGCGCGGCAATCAGCAGGCAAAGGGTGCCCGCAAGGGCAGGGGGCAGTCGCATGGAGGCTCCGGGGTCAGTTCGGATCGCAGCATGGCCGCGGAGCGCACATTTGCCAACCGCGCCGTACGCGGCTCAGCCTTCCCGATTCGCTTTCAGACCCTGCCAATAGGCGATCCGTTCGGTGATCTTGCGTTCAAAGCCGCGATCCGTTGGTGTGTAGAAACGCTCCGGCTCCATTTCTGCCGGCCAATAATTCGCGCCAGAATAGCCGCCCTCGGCATCGTGATCATAGGCATAGCCCTGACCATAGCCGAGTTCCTTCATCATCTTGGTCGGCGCGTTGACGATGTTCATCGGCGGCATCAGCGATCCGGTGTCGCGCGCCGATTTCCACGCCGCCTTCTGCGCCTTGTAGGCGGCATTGGATTTGGCCGCAGTGGCGCAATAGAGGCAGGCCTGGGCTATCGCCAATTCCCCTTCGGGTGAGCCCAGGAATTCGTAAGCGTCCTTGGCCGCCAGGCATTGGATCAGCGCCTGTGGATCAGCCAGGCCGATATCCTCGCTGGCGAAGCGCACGATGCGGCGCAGTACGTACAGCGGCTCCTCGCCCGCCACCAGCATCCGCGCAAGATAATAAAGCGAGGCTTGTGGATCGCTGCCGCGCATGGATTTGTGTAGCGCGGAGATCAGGTTGTAATGCCCCTCCCGGTTCTTGTCGTACACTGGCACGCGGCGGTGGAGCAGGGCGGCCATTTCCCCCGGCTCCAGCGGATGTTCTATCGCGCTGTTATAGAGCGTTTCAGCCTGGTTGAGCAGGAACCGGCCGTCCCCGTCGACGCTCGCCACCAGCGCCTCGCGCGCGGCGGCGGTCAACGGCAGCGGCTGGCCGTTCTGGGCCTCCGCGCGGTCGAGCAATGTGCCGAGCGCGGCCGCATCCAGCCGGTGCAGCACCAGCACCTGCGCTCGGCTGAGCAGCGCGGCGTTCAGTTCGAAGCTGGGATTTTCCGTCGTCGCGCCGACCAGTGTGACCACGCCGCGCTCAACAAACGGCAGGAAACCGTCCTGCTGCGCTCGGTTGAAGCGGTGGATCTCGTCCACGAACAGCAGCGTCTTGCGGCCGGTCCTGGCCATCTGATCGGCTTCTGCAAACGCCTTTTTCAGGTCCGCCACGCCGGAAAAGACCGCGCTGATCGCCTTGTAATGCATGCCCACGCTGTCGGCGAGCAGCTGGGCGATTGTGGTCTTGCCGGTGCCGGGCGGGCCCCAGAGGATCATGGAGCTAAGCTGGCCGACGCGCACCATTCGCCCGATCGCGCCGTCCGGGCCGGTCAAATGATCCTGACCCACCACCTCGTCCAGCGCCTTGGGGCGCAGCCGGTCTGCCAATGGCGCGTTGTCACGGCGCTGGCTTGGCCGTCCGTCATCGGCTGCGAAAAGATCGTCCATGTCCGGTAATCTAGGCGATCGACCCGTTTGGCGCCAGTGCGCCGCCGGACGCGGCGTCAGCCGTGCGCGGCGATTAGATCGACATATTTTTGCGCGACGCTTTCGTTGATATCATACCAGTCGAATTCCTCGGCCCGGTCGCTGCCCGCGGCGCCGTGCCGCGCGCGCAGGGCAGTATCGCGGCAGTAGCGCTCCAGCGCATCGGCAAAGCCCTCCAGATCACCCGGTTCGACCAGCACGCCGGATACGCCGTCCCGGACCAGGCTTTCGCTGCCCGTGGCGCGCGCCGCGACCGTGGGCACGCCGCAGGCCATGCATTCCAGCGTGACGTTGCCAAAGGTTTCGGTAATCGAGGGATTGAACAGCATGTCCATGCTGGCAACCGCGCGGGCCAGATCGGCCCCCTTCTGGAAGCCGGTGAAGCAGGCACCGGGCAAGCGTTCGGCGAACCAATCGCGCGCCGGTCCCTCGCCGACCACCAACACATGGTGCGCGACGCCGCGGTCGCGCAGTTTTGCGACGGCATCTGCGAATACGTCCAGCCCCTTTTCCATCACCAGACGGCCGAGGAAGCCAATCACCGGCATGTCATCCGCGATGCCCTGTGCGCGCCGCCACGTCATGTCGCGGCGTCCGGGGTTGAAGGTATCCCGGTCCACCCCGCGCGACCAGATTCCGACATCGTCGTTCATGCCCTCCTCACGCAGCACGTCGGCCATGCTGGGCGAGGGCGCGACCAGAGCGTCGCAGCGGTTGTACAGGCGGCGCAGGCCCTTCACCAGCAACGGCTCGATAAAGCCCAGTCCGTAATAGCGCGGATAGGTTTCAAACCGGGTGTGCACGCTGGCCAGCACAGGTAATTCGCGCTCGCGGGCCCAGCTGACCGCCCGGTGCGCGACGTAGTCGGGACTGGAAATATGCAAGATATTGGGATGGAACGCCGCCAGATCGGCGCGGATACCGGGCGAGAGCGAGGTGCCGATGCGATATTCCCCACGCCCGGGAATCGGGATCGAGGGGATCGATACGATATCGCCGGTCGCCTCGAACGGCGGATGAGGGATGGTCGGCGAATACACGCGCACCTTGGCCCCGCGATCGAGCAGATGCCCCACCAGCCGGTTCAGCGCCTGATTGGCACCGTCGCGGACGTAATTATAATTGCCGCTGAACAGCGCAATACGGAGATCGTCGACCTGCATGGGGCGTGCATTGGGCATGGGGCGTGCTTTGAGCATGGGGCGCGGGACATGCCAACCGGAACTTTGCCTTTGCCTGCCGCTTGTGAAACGGAGCACAGCGCGAGAGGACGCCGAGCATGGCAAACGACAACGGTTTCCAGACGAGCCAATATGTCGAATGGGACTGGGGCACGGGCACCGCCACCGGTCGGATCGAAGAGCGTTTCGAACGGCAAGTGAAGCGCACGATCAAGGGCTCCGAAATCATCCGCCACGGTGATGCCGACAATCCCGCCTATCTGATCGAGCAGGACGATGGCGGCAAAGTGCTCAAACTGGGATCGGAGATCCGGGCCAAGAAAGACTGACAGAGCGGTTCCGAGGGCTAGATCACAAGGGGCCGGCGACGCGCGTGATCACCATGCGCCTGCCCGCATCGTTGACGCCACGCCACGTCCGGACATCGCTTCGCCTCTGGCGCGCGATGTCGTAGGACAGTGGGGAAAGGAGAATGCGCCCATGCAGTCCACTATCGAAGGGCTCTTTATTGGTCAGCCAAAGCCGTTTCGCGGCGATAGCGCCAGCGCAATTGCGCGCGATCCCGCAACAGGTCCCGTGCCGCTTGGCTGGACTGGTTTCGCGGGCGATCAGGTGGCCGATCCGGTGCATCACGGTGGTTGGGACAAGGCGGTGCATCTCTACGCAAGCGATCACTATGCGTTCTGGCAGGAAAAGCTGCCGGACGATTCGCGCGTGCGCAGGCCCGGCGCATTCGGCGAGAACATTACCGCTCCCGGCTTTACCGAAGACCAGATCCGAATCGGCGACCGTTTCCGGATGGGCAAGGCGCTGCTGGAAGTCAGCCACGGCCGAAAACCTTGCTGGAAGCTTGACCATCATTTCGGACGGTCTGACATCATGACCACCATTGTCAAAACCGGGCGCTGCGGACTGTATCTGCGCGTAATCGAGCAGGGAGCTGTGGCCGCAGGCGACCGGATCGAGCGCGTCGAAGAGGCCGTCCACGAGTGGACCGTGGCGCGGACGTTCGCGGTGCTCATCCAGCCAGGTCGGCGGGACAAGGCTGCGCTCGCCGATCTGGCAAAGCTCGAGACGCTGGCCGAGGATTGGCGCAGCCGGGCGCGGGGATTGGCAACGCCATAACCCGGCCGGCACCAACAAGATTTCCGCTAGTTCTCGGCTTTTTCCCCGAATATCGGCGGATGTAGCCGGAGCCGCGTTACCCGCTTCTCGTCGCCGGCGAGGATTTCGAGCTTCCAGCCGCTGGGATGATCGAGCATATCGCCAACCTCTGGCACCTTGCCGGCCAGAACGAAGGCCAGCCCGCCCAGCGTATCCACGTCCTCTGGCACTTCCTCCAGCTCGGGCGCAACCTGCTTACCCAGGTCGTCTAGCTCGATCCGCGCATCGGCTTCCCACAGGCCGTCGTCCAGCGCGACCAACAGCGGGGCGGGTTCGTCATCATGTTCGTCCTCGATCTCGCCGACGATCTCCTCGACCAGATCCTCGATCGTGACGATCCCTTCGGTGCCCGAATATTCGTCCAGCACGACCGCCAGATGGGTGCGTGTGGCGCGCATCTCGGCGAGTAGATCGAGCACGCCCATCGATTCGGGTACGAAGCGCGGCTGCCGGATCAGCTCCACGATGCCCGCGGGGTTCGGCGCGTCGGCAGCCAATATGGCAAAGGCATCGCGGATGTGGATCATGCCCACGATGTCATCCAGATTGTCGCGGTAGACCGGCAGCCGGCTGTGTCCATGCTCGCAGATCATGGCGACCAGCTCGTCGAAGCTGGCGCTTTCTTCGATCGCCACGATATCCGCGCGCGGCACGGCGACGTCGTCGGCTGTATGCTCGCTGAAATGCAGCAGGTTGCGCAGCATCTCGCGCTCGACCCGGCTCAGATCGCCGGTGTTGGCGCCCGTGCGGGTGTCGTCGTCGTCTTCATGCTCGTCGATCGCTTCTTCAAGCTGTTCGCGCAGGGAAGGTTCGTGATCAGATTTGAACAGCAGGGCTTTCAAACCCTGCCATATTCGTCCGCCGCCTTCGTCTTCGGCGCTGGTGGTCGTGCTGTCTGGCATCGCCGAAAGCTGGATTGCCCCTTCGTTATTTTCAAGAGCTCAGGAATATGGATTGGCAAGGCCCAGGCTGGCAAGCGCTTTCACCTCAAGATCCTCCATCCGCTCGGCATCGGCGTCGTTCTGATGGTCGTATCCCAGCAGATGCAACGTGCCGTGTGTGATGAGATGAGTGACGTGGCGGTCCAGCGCCACACCCTTTTCCGCCGCTTCGGCGGTGCAGGTCTCCAGCGCCAGAATGATATCGCCCAGGAGCGCCTCTCCATCGTCGCTATTTTCCAGCGATTGCAGCAGATCGGGCTGCACCATGGGGAAGCTCAGCACGTTGGTCGGCCGGTCCTTGCCCCGATAGCTGGCATTCAGACCCCGCACCTCGGCATCGTCCGACAGCTTCACCGCCACTTCGACCGACACGCGTTTGGCGATCAGATCGGCGAACGGACTGACCGACAGGCCGGCGCGCACGGCGCGGCGTGCCAGATCGCTCCAGCTCTCATCGTCGTCCCAGCCGGGCCCTACCTGCGTCTCGACGTCAAGCATTCGGGCCCTCATACGCGTCCACGATCTTGCCGACCAACGGGTGGCGCACGACGTCGGCCGAGGTGAAGCGGTTCACCGCAATGCCTTTGACATCCTGCAGCTTGGAAACCGCGTCGGCCAGGCCGCTCATCCCTTCGCCGGGCAGATCGACCTGCTTGGGATCGCCGCAGATCACCATGCGACTGCCCATGCCAAAGCGGGTGAGGAACATCTTCATTTGCGCGGGCGTGGTGTTCTGCGCCTCGTCCAGAATCACGAACGCCTCGGCCAGCGTGCGCCCACGCATGAATGCCAGCGGGGCGATCTCGATCTCGCCTGACGCAATCCGCCGTTCGACCTGTTCGGCCGGCAGCGTATCGTAGAGCGCGTCGTAAAGCGGGCGCAGATAGGGATCGACCTTTTCCTTCATATCGCCGGGCAGGAAGCCCAGATGCTCGCCCGCTTCGACCGCCGGGCGAGACAGGATCAGCCGGTCGACCGCGCCGGTGATCAGCATGGCTACGGCCTGCGCCACCGCCAGATAGGTCTTGCCGGTACCGGCCGGGCCGAGCGCGAAAATGATTTCGTCGCGCGCCAGCGATTCCATATAGGGAATCTGGCCAGCGGAGCGCGGGATAATGGTCTTTTTGCGGGTGCGTATCATCACCTGCGGCGGGCTGCGTTCTTCCTTGCGCACGATGCCCGACAGCGTCGGTTCGTCAGACATGGCGATGGTCGCTTCTACCAGGCCGGTGTCGATATCCTCGCCGCGCTTCACCCTGGTGTAGAGTCCGGTCAGCACGTCACGCGCGCGGGCGGCGGCAGACGCCTCGCCCTCGATCTGCACCCTGTTTCCGCGCGCAGCGATAAACACGTTCAAACGGTTTTCGATCGACACCAGATTGCGATCGAACTCGCCGAACAGCGCGCCGAGCAGATGCGGCTTGTCGAATTCCACTTCCAGCCGGGTTATGTCCCCGGCCTTCGCCTGCGCCTTACGCGCCATCAGGCGGCTTTCCTCATTACGCATTCTCCAGCCATGCTATTGGGTCCCGCTTCCATCAGATCGACCGTCACGAGATCGCCGATCGCGGCGCCCTGGGCCATGACATGCACCGATTGCAGCCACGGTGATTTGCCGATGAGCTGTCCGGCCTTGCGGCCGTCGCGCTCCAGCAGAATATCGCAACGTCGGCCGACGGTATCGGCATTGAACGCGTGCTGATCCCGGTTGAGCTGCGCCTGCAGCCGCTGCAAGCGCTCGTCCATAGCCGCGGGCGCAACATGATCTGCCATGTCGGCACCGGGCGTGCCGGGGCGCGAACTATATTTGAAACTGAACGCCTGCGCATAACCGGTTTCGCGCACCAGTTGCAGCGTCTGTTCGAAATCCTGCTCGGTCTCACCGGGAAAACCGACGATGAAATCGCCCGAGAGCGCGATGTCCGGCCGCACCTTGCGTACACGGTCCAGCAGCTTGAGATAGCCTGCCGCGGTGTGACTGCGGTTCATCGCCTTCAGAATGCGGTCTGATCCGGACTGGACGGGCAAATGCAGGAACGGCATCAGCGCGGCGATCTCTCCATGCGCGGCGATCAGCCCGTCGCTCATGTCGTTGGGGTGGCTGGTGGTATAGCGGATGCGCAACAGCCCCGGCAGATCGGCCAGCGCGCGGATCAGGCCGTCCAGCCCCTGCGGGCGGCCCTTATCGTCCTGCGCCTCCCAGGCGTTGACGTTTTGGCCGAGCAGCGTGATCTCCTTCGCACCGCCCTCGATCAGCGCCTTGGCCTCGTCGATCAGCGTCCCCCAGGGACGGCTGATTTCCGCGCCGCGGGTATAGGGCACCACGCAATAGGTACAGAATTTGTCGCAGCCTTCCTGCACCGTCAGGAAGGCTGAGGGGCGGGCTTGTCTGCCGCGCCGGGGCAGCGCACCGAATTTGGAGATGGCCGGCATATCGGTATCGAGTGCGTTATTCCCGGCCTGCGCGCGGGCCAGCAGCGCGGGCAACCGGTGATAGGCCTGCGGCCCCACCACCACGTTGACGGACGGCGCGCGGCGCATGATCTCCGCGCCCTCGGCCTGCGCGACACATCCGGCTACGGCGATCATCGGGCTGCTGCCATCGTCGCGGCGCAGGCGGCCGATTTCGGAATAAACCTTTTCGGCGGCGCGCTCCCGGATATGGCAGGTGTTAAGGATGACGAGGTCGGCGTCGGCCTTGTCGCTGGCCGTCATTCCCTGCGACTCCATCAATTCGGCCATCCGCTCGCCATCATAGACGTTCATCTGGCAACCGAAGCTTTTTACATGATAGGTGTTGGTCATACCCGGCCTTACATAGAGAGCGCAGGCACGGCCGTCGACTGATTAGGGGCGTCGACTGCTGATGAACGCGATCTTGGTGGAAAAACGGCGCGGATCAATGCGCGGAGAACTCCCGCAGCGGCTTGCCCAGCGATGCCACCAGCGCAGCCTCGATCCGCGCGCGGCTTTCGGCAGCAATTTTTTTGCGACCGGGAAAGTCGCGTGGATCGAACGGCTCCAGGAAATGCACTGTCATCGGAAAACTGCCCTTGCGCGCGAGCAGCCGGATGGCGTTGTTCTTACCCGTCTCCACCCCGATCCAGCTAATTTCCTCGGCCACAGCGCCGTAATCGACCATCAGCGGCTGCACGTAGACTCCCGGCGGCGGCGGCTCGAGTACTTTGAGCATCGGAGTCTTGAAGGGTTTCAGCGAATGACCGTCGGTGGTCGTACCCTCGGGGAAGACGGTAATCGACCAGTTTTCCGCCATGGCATCGCGTAACGTATTGATTTGCTCGGCCACCCCCAGCCGGTCCTCCCGGCTGACGAAGACGGTGCGGTTCAGGGTCGAGAGCCAACCGACCAGCGCCGTTTCGCGAATTTCCGTCTTGGCCACGAATGCGCTGCCGCTGGTGCCCGCGATCGCTAGGATATCGATCCAGCTGATGTGGTTGGAGATGTAGAACACGTCGCGCTTCAGCGGCACGCCCTGCCGGCGCACCCGCGCCCCGCAGATGCGCGCGCATGTTCCCAGGAACAGCCGCGGCCAGGGAGAAGACAGGCGGAACAGGCGCCAGAGATAATGGAGCGGCACCGCGATCAGCGCCGCCAGCGCCATCATCGCAACGCGCGACCATAGCCGAAGCCAGTCTGTCAGCGACATTGGCGGGGGATAGCCCGCGGCCGGACCGTCCGGAGCGGCGTGTGCGGGGACCGCGCCCGGCTCAGCTCTTTCGGTCAATGGCGACGCCATATAGCTCCATGCGGTGATCCACGAGCCGGTAGCCGAGCTTTTCCGCAATCTGCTTCTGCAGCGCTTCCAGTTCCGGATCGACAAACTCGACCACCTTGCCGGTCTCGACATCGATCAGATGATCGTGATGCGCCTCGGGTGAGGCTTCATAGCGGGCGCGGCCGTCTCCGAAATCATGGCGATCGAGAATGCCGGCATCCTCGAACAGACGCACGGTGCGATAAACGGTGGCAATGGAGATTTTCGGATCGATCTCGGACGCGCGCCGGTACAGTTCCTCGACGTCCGGATGATCCTGCGCATCGGAAATCACGCGCGCGATCGTACGGCGTTGATCGGTGATGCGCAGGCCGCGCTCGGCGCACAGCGCTTCCAGATCGATCTTGGTGTGCATGGGTGTGCGGGATGCCTTGCAATAAAAATGCCGGGATCAGACCAATCTAATCCCGGCACATTTGCTGTCAATGGTAACAGGCCCGGCGTCAAGGACACCGGCGATGCATAGACGCTATCAGGCGGCGGGCGCTTTCTTGCGGCCACCCTTTTTGCGGCCCAGACCAATGTCCTTGGCCAGCTGGCGGCGCTGCTCGGCATAGGCTGGCGCAACCATCGGATAATCGGCCTGCAGGCCCCATTTTGCGCGATAGTCTTCCGGAGACATGCCGTAATGCGTATTCAAATGACGCTTCAGCATCTTGAGCTTCTTGCCGTCTTCCAGGCAAACAATGTAGTCGCGCTTGATCGAGCTTTTGATCGGAACGGCTGGCTCGGGAGCGGGCTCTTCCTGGCTATAGCCGCTCAGGCCCGACAGCGCTTGGTGAACATTGGTGATGATCAGCGGCAGGTCCGAAACCGCAACGCTATTATTGCTCACATGCGCGGCAACGATGTCGGCCGTCAACGTGATGAGCGTTTCGTTCAGACCATTTTCGTCCTGATCCATGATTTTTCCTTCACTTTCGATATAATATGACCGTAATCTGGCGACGCCCCATCTAGAAACGCACCGTTTTGGTGTCAACAGGTCAAGCTGGGATTAGTTCAAATATTTGTCGCTTTTATTTAAGCGAGCAGGCGAGCGTTAACGCATCGTATCGTTGTCCGTCGATGCCGTTATAGTATGCCAGCCTCCGCCCGACTTCGGTGAAACCGAACTGCCCGTACAGATGACGGGCATCATTGCCCTCGCGCATTTCCAGAAAAAGCTTGGAAATAGAAGCCGTTCTTGCTTCGCAAGTCAAATATTGCATCAGCTGCGCGCCAATGCCACTGCGCCGTCGCTGCGGATCGACGGCAATCAATAACAGTTCGCTTTCATCGCAGACTTGGCGCGTAATGGCAAAGCCGGCCAGCAATCCTTCGGTCCGGGCACCATAGACCAACACGCTTGGTAGCGCGATCATGCCGGCCAGTTGTTGGCGATTCCACCCTTCACCATAAGCGGGTGGGAAGCTTTGCCGGGCGAGCACGCTCAACTCGTCGAGCGCGTCGGCGCTTTCGCGTCGGATTGCGATCATGTCGGCGCGCCGGGCATGCGCGCATCGGGGCCGCGGCCATAGAGCGGTGCAGGCGGCAGTGGGTTGGCGTTTGGCTGGGCCCGATCGAGCAGGTGCCAGCAGGCGGCATCCGGCCAAAGTTGCAGCGCCGTGCCATGCTCGCGCCGCGCCACGAAAGCGTCTGCGGCATCGCCGACAATGGGGTCCATCGACACCAGTCGCGTCGCGTCCTCGAAAGGTATCGAGCGCAGCGGTGCCAGTGCGGCGAAGGGGCGCGCGAACGGTTGCACGAAATATTCTCCATGGCCGCCGACAGTGACGACCGTCGCTTCCCGCCACGCCGGCTGCCGGTTGAACGCCATGGCCGCCAATATCGCAGCGCAACCATAGCCCTGCACGTTAACGCCCAGAGCAAAGCCGAGCGCGCGCGCCACCGATATGCCGATGCGAACGCCGGTGAAGCTACCGGGGCCCACGTTCACCATAATGCGCGCGATATCCGTGTGCGCACCCAGCTCGCCGATCATTGGCACCAGCCGCTCGGCATGGCCGCGCCCGATCTGTTCGTGACGCGCGGCAACGCAGGTACCATCTTCGTACACCGCGGCCGAACATGCGGCGGTAGCGCTATCGATAACGAGGGTGCGCAAGGCGCGGCCTGACGGCGATCAGAGGATAGTGTTGAAGCGCGCGAATGCCGGACGCGGGCTGCGATCGAACAGCGACGCGGGGTCGCCGTATCCCAAGGTCGAGATGAAGTTCGCTTTAACATGCGGTGTGTCGGCGAAGAATGCCGCGTTCACACCGTCCGCATCAAAGCCGGACATCGGACCGGTGTCGAGCCCAAGAGCGCGCGCGGCCATGATGAAATAGGCTCCCTGTAAAGTGGAATTGCGGAAAGCACTTTCCTTGCGCTTCTCGAGGTCGCCCGCGAACCAGCTTTTCGCGTCGGCGTGCGGGAACAGTTCCGGCAGATGTTCGTGAAAACTCTCATCCATGCCAATGATGACGCTCACCGGGGCCTGCCGTATCTTGTCAGCATTGCTATCGCTCGATTCAGCGGCGAGCCGCTCCTTCGCCGCATCGTCCACGCACCACAGCATCCGCGCGGGCAGCTGGTTGGCGGACGTCGGTCCCATCTTCATCAGGTCCCAGATGCCATGCAGCTGCGCGGTATCCACCGGCCGGTCGACATAGCCATTATAGGTCCGCGCCTCGCGGAAGAGCTGATCGAGCGCGTGATCGGACAGGGGCTGCTGCATGGGCATAGGACAGGTTTTTCCATTGAATAACGAAAAATTGAATAACGAAAAATTGAATATCGAAAAAATGAAGGTTGAGACAATCGAAGGTGCCGCACCCTTGCACAAGTTTAAGAGCTTGGCGACAACCCGGCCAATTCGGCCATGATGCGGCCCAAAAGCTCTGCCCGGCAAATGACAAAATCGCCGAGCGCGGGATCGGGCCGGTTGTAGCGCATCGGTGACCCATCGAGCCGCGAGCAGGCCAATCCATGTGCCCGCGCCACGGCCACCGGGGCGGCGTTGTCCCACTCATATTGGCCGCCGCTGTGCAGATAGATATCGGCCTCGCCGCGCACCACGGCCATGGCTTTGGCCCCGGCCGAGCCCATGGGGACAAGCTCGGCGCCCAGCGCGCCCGCCACCGCTACCGCTTCGGGGGCGGGGCGGCTGCGGCTGACCACCATGCGCAGCGGTGTGCCGATCGGCGGCAGCACCTCCACCTGGTCGCTGCGCAGCACGAGGCCAAGCGCGGGCAGGGCGACCGCGCCGACCAACGCTACGCCATCGGTCACCAGCGCTACGTGCACGGCCCAGTCGCCACGCCCCTCGCCATATTCGCGCGTTCCATCCAGCGGATCGACGATCCAAACGCGCTTGGCGGAGAGCCGATCCTCAGTATCCGTGCTCTCTTCGGACAGGACCGCGTCGTCTGGCCGCTGCGCCTGCAGCACCGCCAGGATGCGGCTATTGGCACCCTCGTCCCCAGCCTGACCGAGCGCTTTACCGGTGAGCGCGCCGCCAGCGCGGAGCGCATTCAGACCGCCCGAGCGCAGCGCCATCAGATAGTCGCCTGCCATTTGCGCGATCTCGGCGGCCAATGCGGCATCGGTCTTTTGATCAGCGGCATCCTCGGCGCTATCAGATGGCATAGGACCATCCCCCGATGATCCTGTCGACGATCAGATCGGCGGCTTCCTCGGCATCCATTGCAGCCGTGTTGATGCGGATTTCCGGGCTGACTGGGGCTTCATAGGGGCTGTCGATGCCGGTGAAGTTGTCGAGCATGCCGGCACGTGCTTTTTTATACAGCCCTTTCACGTCGCGTTCTTCAGCGACGACCAGCGGCGTGTCGATGAAAATCTCGACGAACTCCCCGTCCTCCATCATCGATCGCACCAGCTCCCGTTCTGCGCGAAAGGGGGAAATGAAGGCGGTCAGCACGATCAGCCCGGCATCGGTCATCAACCGAGCCACCTCGGCCACGCGGCGGATATTTTCGATCCGGTCGCTGTCGGTAAAGCCCAGATCCTTGTTCAACCCGTGGCGCACATTGTCCCCGTCGAGCAGGAAGCTGTGGTGCCCGCGCGCTGCCAGCCGTTGCTCGACCAGATTGGCGATGGTCGATTTGCCCGATCCCGACAGCCCGGTGAACCACAGCACGGCGGGCTTCTGATGCTTCATTGCCGCATGACCCTCCCGCGTCACGGTGACCGCCTGGCGATGGATGTTGAGGGCCCTGCGCAGCGCAAAGTTCAGCATGCCGGCCGCCACGGTTGCGTTGCTGATCTTGTCTATCAAGATAAAGCCGCCCAGCGCCGGATTGGCGGATCCGTCGGTGCTTTTATAGGGCTCGAACACCAGCTCGTTGCCGGTGGTAATCTCGGCCACGCCGATCGCGTTGAGATCAAAGGTCTTGGCGGCCAGCTGCGCCATATCGTTGACGTTGATCTGATATTTGGGCGCCTGCACCGTGGCCGATACCGTGCGGGTGCCGAGCTTCAGCCAATAGCCGCGGCCCGGCACCATTGGCGCATCGCCCATCCACACCATCGTCGCCTCGAACTGATCGGCGGCCTGGGGCGGATTGTCGGCCACGGCCAGCACGTCGCCGCGCGAACAATCAATCTCGTCCGCGAGCGTCAGCGTGACCGACTGGCCCGCCACCGCATGCGACAGGTCTCCGTCAAAGGTGACGATCCGCGCGATGGTGGAGGTTTTGCCCGACGGCAGCACGCGCACCGCATCGCCGGGTTTGACCGTGCCTGTTGCGATCTGGCCGGAGAAGCCGCGAAAATCCAGATCGGGCCGACTGACGCGCTGCACGGGCATGCGGAACGGCTTGGTCTCGTCAATCTGGCGCGCCAACTTTACCGCTTCGAGATGCTCCATCAGCACCGGCCCGTGATACCAGGGCATGTTGTCGCTCGCCTGCGCGATATTGTCTCCGGCCAGACCCGACACCGGGATGGCGGTAAAATCGGTGATGCCAATGCTGCATGCAAAGGAACGGTAATCCTCAAGAATGGCGTCAAAACGGCCTTGATCATAATCGATCAGGTCCATCTTGTTGACGGCCAGCACGATATTCCTGATGCCGATGAGGTGCGCCAGATAACTGTGCCGCCGCGTCTGCACCAGCACGCCCTTGCGCGCATCGACCAGTATCACCGCCAGATCCGCCGTCGACGCGCCGGTCACCATGTTGCGGGTATATTGCTCGTGTCCCGGCGTATCGGCCACGATGAACTTGCGTTTTTCTGTGGAAAAGAAGCGGTACGCGACATCGATGGTGATGCCCTGTTCGCGCTCGGCCGCAAGCCCGTCCACGAGCAGCGCGAAATCGATCGCCTTGCCCTGCGTGCCGAACCGCTTCGAGTCAGCCTCGAGCGAGGCCAGCTGATCATCGAAGATCATTTTCGAATCGTACAACAGCCGTCCGATCAGCGTGGACTTGCCGTCGTCCACGCTGCCGCAGGTGATGAAGCGCAGCAAAGACTTGTGCTGGTGCTGCTCCAGATAGGCCTCGATGTCTGAGGCGATCAGCGCATCGCTTTCATAAGAATCGGCGGCGGGCGCACTGGGCGGCGCACTGGGCGGGGCATTGGGCGGAGCCATCAGAAATAGCCCTCCTGCTTCTTCTTCTCCATGCTGGCGTCACCGCCCTCGCGGTCGATCGCGCGGCCCTGCCGTTCGCTGGTGGTGGTCAGCAGCATCTCACGGATGACCGACGGCAGGTCCGCCGCGTGGCTTTCGACAGCGCCGGTCAGCGGATAGCAGCCCAGCGTCCGGAACCGGATCGATCGCATCACCGGTACCTCGCCCGGCGCCAGCGGGAAGCGGTCGTCGTCGACCATCAAAAGCATCCCGTCGCGCTCCACGGTGGGCCGCGGGGCGGCAAAATAAAGCGGTACGATCGCGATGCCTTCCAGATGAATATATTGCCAGATGTCTAGCTCGGTCCAGTTGGACAGTGGGAACGCGCGGATCGATTCGCCCTTGGCCTTGCGGATATTGTAGAGCTGCCACAGTTCCGGCCGCTGCGCCTTGGGGTCCCACTGGTGGGAGGCGGAGCGGAACGAGAATATGCGCTCCTTGGCCCGTGCCTTTTCCTCGTCGCGCCGCGCGCCGCCGAAGGCGACGTCAAACTGGTGCGCGTCCAGCGCCTGTTTCAGTCCGT
Source organism: Sphingomonadales bacterium (assembly GCA_038234155.1). Lineage (GTDB taxonomy): Bacteria > Pseudomonadota > Alphaproteobacteria > Sphingomonadales > Sphingomonadaceae > Novosphingopyxis. The sequence continues at coordinate 31,151 of JBBSUT010000007.1, forward strand.
CGGTCTTCCACATCTCGGTGTGCAGCGCGCCGTGATCGAACGGATTGATCCCGCGTTCCACCGCTTCGGGGTTGCGGTGGACGATCAGGTCCATGCCCGCATCGGCGGCCGCCTGTTCGCGCAAGGCATACATCGCCTGGAATTTCCAGCTTGTGTCTACGTGTAGCAACGGAAAGGGCGGGGGCGCCGGATAAAAGGCTTTTCTGGCCAGATGGAGCATGACTGCGCTGTCCTTGCCGACGGAATAGAGCATGACGGGATTGTCCGCCTCCGCCACGGCCTCGCGCAGGATGGCGATGCTTTCCGCCTCCAGGCGCTGCAAATGGGTAAGCGGGGCGGCGGTCATGCGGTCGGTGCATTCCATATCGTTGTGGCAAGGCGTCCGGTTATGGATTAGGTGGCTGCTGGCGGCCGTTCAACCGGGCTTCACTTCGGCAACCCCAAGAATTTCTGCCATGGCGGCAAACCATGCTTGGTCCGGAACGCTCCGGGCGGGCACCCGTTGGCCGCGCAAATCGACGGATGGAGAAACAGCATGACCCCAACCCGCATGACAATCACCGCTGCCGCGATTCTCGGCGCAATCTGTCCGGCGGCGCTGATGGCCGCCGATGTGCAAATCGCGGCTGAGGCCCCGGTAGTTTCGCTGTCGATTACCGAAGAAGTGCGCAGCGCGCCCGATGCGGCCTCGTTCGGCACGGGCGTGACCACGACTGCCCCAACCGCGCAGGAGGCGCTGCGTCAGAACAGCACGCAGATGGCTGCGCTCATCGCGCGCATCAAGAAATTGGGCGTGGTCGACAAGGACATTCAGACCAGCGGCATCAATCTGAACGCGCAATATGATTATCAGCCCAATCAGCAGCCGCGCTTTACGGGTTATCAGGTGAGCAACAATGTGACGGTTACCGTGCGGCAGATCGACCGGCTGGGCGAGCTGCTCGATCAGGTGGTGCAGGCTGGATCGAACAATCTGAACGGCCCGACGTTTTTCATCGACGATGATCTGGCGGTCAAAGCGGAGGCGCGCAAACGCGCCGTC
>JBBSUT010000008.1:0-29744 GCA_038234155.1 Sphingomonadales bacterium
CGCCATCGTCGAGGCATTGACCAGCCGCACGCGCATGATCGACCGGCTGGAGCAGCGGCCGCTGCCGTTCGCCCGCGCCGACGCGTTCGACGTGGCACCGTTCGTGGTGAGCGACAACGATGCGTCGAACCGGTTCACCGTGGTTGAAGTCAACGCGCGCGATCGTCCGGCGCTGCTCAACAGCCTGGCGCAGGCGCTGTTCCGGTCCAAGGCCACGATCCGCAGCGCCCACATCATGACCTATGGCGAGCGCGCGGTGGATACGTTCTACGTCACCGACTTGCTGGGCGGAAAGATTACCGGTGCGCAGCGCCTGAAGACATTGGAAGGGCGGCTGATGGAAGCAGCCAAGGGAGAATTCGATGAAGCACGGCAGGTGGCCTGAACAGGCTGTTTCAGCCTCGAACTACTTCATCACAGCTGATGACCGGACCGGTCCCGCTTGGTATCGAGATAGTCGGCGTTGAAGCGATTGGCCGTGATCCGGATGGGCAGCCGTTCGGTAACGGCAATGCCCGCGCTCTGAAGCCCGGCCACCTTTTTTGGATTGTTGGTCAGCAGTCGAACCGAGCCGATGCCGAGCAGATCCAGCATCCGTGCCGCCACGGCGAAATCGCGGGCATCGTCGGCAAACCCCAGGCGGCGATTGGCGTCGACCGTATCGAACCCCTGGTCCTGCAGATCATAGGCGCGCAGCTTGTTGACGAGGCCGATGCCGCGCCCTTCCTGCCGCAGATAGAGAAGCACGCCCCATCCGGCGCCTTCCATCCGGTGGACCGCCTCATGCAACTGCGGTCCGCAATCGCATTTCAGGCTCCCGAACACATCGCCCGTCAGACACTCGCTGTGGAGCCGGACCAGCGGCGGACCGTCGCCGCGCTTGCCGACGAGCAGCGCCACATGTTCGCGCGCATCGGTCTGGGCCCGAAACACCACAACATGGCTGTCCTCGGCCCCGGTCACTGGCAGGCGCGCGCGCGCCGCGATACGCAGATGTCCCGGATCGCTGTACGCGGCAACGTCTTCGGGCCGCACGTCCGGCATATCGGCCGCGCTGTCGGCGATCAGGAGCGCCGGCAGCAGACCGGCAAATTGCACGATCTCGATTGCGGCACTGGCGGCGGCACGGTGGTCCAGCGGCAGGGCCTCGAACGGTCCCTTGAAAGGACACGCCAGGTCCCGAGACGGATCGGCGATGGCCAAGGCTGCGGCGGCCGTGAGCGGCTCTGGCGTGCGGATCAAGACGGGGGCGCTTCCTTCGGCCGCCGCGCGCTGGTTACCGATGTTCAGCGTGGCCGCACGCTGGGCCGAGATCAGTAGCAAAGCGTCCGGATCGACATCGTCCGCGAACAGCGTCTCCACCGCGCGGATACTGTAGCCGCCGCTGGACGGATCGGTATCCATGCGTCCTTGCGGAGCCCCATCCGCTATGCGAACCGGCCAGCCGCGGCGTAGCGCGTCGATCGCGCGCGCCGCGCGGCGCCCGTCCGGCGCGCCGATCAAAGGCGAAAATCCGTGACGATGGGCACGTGATCGGACGGTCGCTCCCAGCTGCGGCAAGGCTCATGCACACGGTGCGCGGTAGCGCGGTCCTTCAGATCGGGCGTGGCCCACATATGGTCGAGCCGCCGGCCGCGATCGGACTTCGCCCAATCGCGCGCGCGATAGCTCCACCAGGTGTGAAGCCGCTCCGGCGCGGCGTGGAAATGGCGGCCCAGGTCCACCCAGTCTCCCGCCGCCTGCAACCGGCCCAGCGTTTCCACCTCTATCGGCGTGTGGCTGACCGTGTTTAGCAACTGTTTGTGGCCCCACACGTCGCTTTCCAGCGGCGCCACGTTGAAATCACCGGTCAGGATTGTAGGGTGTTCCAGCGTGCCGGACCATGCGATCATGCGCTCCAGGAAATCCAGTTTCTGGCCGAATTTGGGGTTTTCTTGGCGGTCCGGGACATCGCCTCCGGCCGGCACATACACATTCTCGATCCGCCAGCCGTTGGCCAGACGCACACCCAGATGGCGGGCCTCCCCGTTGTTCTGCCAATCCAGCCGATTGTCCTGCGACAACGGGATTTTGCTGATGATGCAGACGCCGTGGTGCATCGGCTGCCCGTGCAGCATTAGGTGATTATAACCCAGCGTGCGGAACGGGGCGTCCGGAAACTGTGCGTCGACGACCTTGGTTTCCTGTAGGCACAGAATATCGGGCGCCTCGTCGCGCAGGAAGCGCTCCACGCTTTCGATGCGCGCGCGCACGCTGTTGATGTTCCAGGATGCGATACGGACGGTGTCTGCCATGACGCTGGACTTAGGTCAGCACGTGCCAAAACCCAAGGGTGTACGTGGCGCCGATGGTGACAACGGGTTGCCGAGTCAACGCCGGACAAAGCAAAACCCCCATCCCGGGGGCAAAAAGGGATGGGGGCCAAGCTTGCGTTCGTCACGCTTTGTCAGAAACGGCCGATATTGAAACGAGCAACAGGGGGGAACCCGTTCGACCAACCGCTCCTGTGTTTTGAGTTCTAGCGCGGGTCACCTGTCGCCAGAATGAACGCTGCCGTCAGCTATGAGCCATAAATGCGGTCCGTGGCACCGGTGGCACGGCCTATCGTTTGGATTTCCCGCGGGGGTCCATCCAGCGGAACATGTTGTCTGATATGGCCATGTTGAACTTTTGGTTCTGCAACCGGACCGTGGTGCGATTATTCTGCGAATCGAGCGCAACCCAGCTGTCCAGCATCAAACCCCCGGGGGCCGACGCGTCGCGCACGAAAATCATGCTGAGCAGGCCGTATTCCGGATGCTTGGGGTCCTTCACGTCGACGCGTACCACCTTATCGTTTCCGGTGGTCACCACGCGGCCGTATTTGGCCAAGTTGTTGTCCGGATCGAGCAGCGCGGACAGCGGGCTGTTGGCGACGGGCCAGCGCTGCACCTGCTTCACCTCGTAATCGATCATGGTCAGGGCCTTGCCGTCGGCGACGATCAGCAGGGGCACGTCTTTCTGATATTGAAAACGAATGCGGCCGGGACGCTTGAGCGTTAGCTTGCCGGTAAGCGACTGGCCGGCCCGGTCGCTCTGCGTGAAATCGGCCGTCATCGTGTTGGCAGCCTTCAGGTGGGCGCCAACCCGCTGCAAATCGGTCTGAGCGCTCTGCGCGGCGGCCGCTGCCGGTACAGCGGCGGCCAGCGGCGCCATGGTTAAGGCGGCGGCAAGCACGGCGGTATGGCGAAACATGAAGCAACTCCTGAAACTATTGGACTGCAGGGCTAGGTGCCCCGCGTTGAATGCGGACTGAACCCGGATGCCGGGGACGGTTCAGCTATCGTTTCCGAACGCGTCGCGCAGCACCTCGCGCCGTCCGACGTGATTGGGCGGAGAGACGAGCCCTTCCTCCTCCATCCGTTCGATCAGCCGCGAAGCGCTGTTATAACCTACGCGTAGCTGTCGCTGCAGCCAGCTGGTCGAGGCCTTCTGGCTTTCGAACACCAGCTGGCAGGCCTTGCGATATTGTGCATCCTCGGCGCTATCGTCCGGGCCGATCCCGTCGAGCGCGAATCCGCCGTCGTCCGGTTCCTCGGTCACCGACTGGATATAGTCGGGCTGCCCCTGTGCGCGCCAGTGATCGGCGACGCGGCGGACCTCGTCATCGCTGACGAACGGCCCGTGGATACGCGTCACCTGCTTGCCACCGGCCATATACAGCATGTCGCCCTTGCCCAGCAGTTGCTCGGCACCTTGTTCGCCCAAGATGGTGCGCGAATCGATTTTTGAGGTGACGTGGAAGCTGATCCGCGTCGGCAAGTTGGCTTTGATCACCCCGGTGATGACGTCGACCGAGGGGCGCTGCGTCGCCATGATCAGGTGGATGCCCGCCGCGCGCGCCTTCTGCGCCAGCCGCTGGATCAGGAATTCCACCTCTTTGCCCGCGGTCATCATCAGATCGGCCAATTCATCCACGATGATGACGATCTGCGGCATCGCTTCATATTCCAGCTGCTCTTCTTCATATTCCGGCTGGCCCGTCGCCTGATCATAGCCGATCTGCACCTTACGGCCGAGCGGCGTGCCCTTGCCCTTGGCGGCGCGCACCTTTTCATTGAAGTTCGCCAGATTACGAACCGACAGGCTGGCCATCATGCGATAGCGATCCTCCATCTGCTCCACCGCCCATTTCAGCGCGCGGATCGCCTTGGCCGGTTCGGTGACGACGGGCGAGAGCAGATGCGGGATATCATCATAGGTGCTGAGTTCCAGCATTTTGGGATCGATCATGATCATCCGGCACTGATCGGGTGTGAGCCGGTAAAGCAGCGACAGGATCATGCAGTTGAGACCCACCGATTTGCCCGATCCGGTGGTGCCGGCGACCAGCAGATGCGGCATCGGCGCCAGATCGGCGACGACCGGATCGCCGGAGATGTTCTTGCCCAATATGATTGGTAGATTGCCGGTCTGCTCGGCAAAGGCGCTGGACTGGATCATTTCCTGCAGCACGACTGCCTCGCGCGTTTTATTCGGCAGTTCGATTCCCAGGATGGCGCGGCCGGGCACAGTCGAGACGCGCGCCGAGAGCGCCGACATGTTGCGCGCGATGTCTTCTGCGAGCGACACCACGCGCGCTGCCTTGGTGCCTGGCGCGGGATCAAGTTCGTACATCGTGACCACAGGCCCGGGGCGCACGGCCTTGATCTCTCCGAGCACGCGGAAATCCTCAAGCACCGATTCGAGCAGCCTGGCATTGCGCTCCAGCGCGGCCTTGTCGAGTTTGGGCGCTTCGCTTGGCGGCGGCGGATCGAGCAAATCCACCGAAGGCAGCGAATAGGGACCGAAGAAATCGCCCTGCCGCGCATTGGTGAGGGTGGCCTTGGCAGGAGACAGCTTGCGATCGGCAATCTCCGGCGGCGGGCGATCGTCCGGCTTGACCTTTGGGCGCGGTGTGGCGGGCCCCTTGGGTTCTGTCGCTTCGTCTGCTGCACGGCCGGGCACGGGGTCGTCCGGTGCGCGCTCGCGCACCAGGCCGGTATCGGCGTCCACGCCGTCTTCGCTTTCGCGCGCGCCGCGCCGCAGGGTGGGCAAGCGCACTGCCGGTATCTTCAACAGCGGACGGTCGAGCTCAAGCGACAGGACAACCAGCGCCAGACCGGCGAGCAGCGCCAACGTGATCAGCAGGAACCGCAGGAAACCGCGCCAGCTGTCCGCGACCAGCCCGGCCAGCGCTTCGGCACCGTTGTTGAGAACGAGCGAAGGCACGCCGCCCCAACCTGCGGGCAGCCCGACTTCGCTGGCGCGTCCGGCGTAGCCGATCGCAAACGCCGTCAGCAGCACGCCCAACAGACACAGCGACAGTTGGCGCGCCCAGTGCGGCTGCGGCACATCGCGCCACAAGCGGCGGGTGAAGACCGCGCCGAGCGGGGAAAGCAGTATGGCGGCGATCCCGAAGGTGGTCAGCGCGCCGTCGGCCAGATAGGCGCCGGTCTGGCCGATCCAATTGTGCGGCGCGCCCGCGGCATCGGTGTTGAACGCCCGATCGGCGGCCGAATAGCTTAGCAGTGCGATGGTGTAGATCGCGGTGAACGCAGCCAGTAGCGCGGCCCCAATCAGCCCGGCCGAACGCACGACGCTGGCGCGCATCAGCGCCTGCCAGTCGGCGTCCTTCGGCCCTTGTGCGCGGCTCGCCATGTCGCTGTTCCCCTTTTGAGGCGGCCCTTTTGCGCCAGCCCGCGAGTCCGCGTCAAGCGCCGCGGCAATTGCGCATGGGGCCGAACGGGCTACATGATGCAACAGGCAATCTACGGAGATGAACATGGCGCAGGCGGCGATTATCCTTGGCGGCGGGCTGATCGGGCTGACGCAGGCTCTGGCTCTGGCAGCGCAGGGCATATCTACCCATGTGGTGGAGCGGCTTGACCCTGATGACATGGCCACCCGCGGGTTCGATGGGCGCACGTCTGCCGTCTCCAGTTCCAGCATGGCGCTGCTGGGCACGATCGGCCTGGCCGCGCCGCTGGCGGGCAAGGGCTGCGCGATAGAGACGATCAAGGTGCTCGATAATTTGCGACCGGGCGGATTGGATTTCCAGTCCGAACGGGCGGGCGACGCGCTGGGCACGATGTACGAAAATCACCTGCTGCGCCGCACGCTGTTCGAGGCCGCTGCCGCCAGCGACCGGATCACGCTCCATCTGGGGCAAGATGTGACCGAGCGCGTATTCGAGCCCGGGGCGGCGCATGTCGTGCTGGCGGACGGCACCGATATCGCCGCGCCGCTGCTGATTGCCGCCGAGGGGCGAGGGAGCGAAACGCGGGAGCAGGCCGGCATCGTTCCGGCGCGCTGGCAATATGACCACAGCGCCATCGTCGGCGCGGTCTATCACGAAAAGCCGCACGGCAATGTGGCGTACGAGATTTTCTACAGCACCGGACCGTTCGCGCTGTTGCCGATGCTGGACGATGCCGAGGGCCGACACCGTTCGGCGATTGTGTGGTCGATTCCGCGCGATCAGGCACCCGGCTATCTTAAACTTTCCGATCGCGGGTTCGCGGCGGAACTGGACAGGGCGAGCGGCGGAGCATTGGGCAAAATCGCGATGGCCGCGCCGCGCAGCAGCTATCCGCTCGGTTTCCACCACAGCGCGCGGGTGACCGGAGACCGCATGGTGCTGATCGGCGATGCGGGGCATGGCATCCACCCGATCGCGGGGCAGGGGCTCAATCTGGGCTTTCGCGACGTTGCCGCGCTGACCGAGGTTCTGGTCGACGGGCTGCGGCTCGGACTGGATGCAGGTGATGCGCAGCTGCTGGCGCGTTATGAACGGTGGCGCGGGCTGGATACGTTGATGGTTGCGATGGCGACCGACGGGTTGAGCCGCCTGTTCGGCATTCCGGGCAAACCGGCTTCCGCCGTGCGCCGCTTCGGCATGGGTCTGGTCGCCCGCGCCAAGCCGCTGCAGGTTTTTTTCATGGACGAGGCGCGCGGCACCAGCGGCGCGATGCCCAAGCTGCTGCAGGGCATCCCCATCTGAGCGCCGCGACCGGCGCCGAATGAAAAACGCCGCCCGATCGAAACCGGGCGGCGTTTTGTTCTTCTCAGTACATAATGCTTAGCGCACAGCACTGAGCGCGCTGGGCTTAGCGCGCGGCGCTCACGTCCTGCTGCGTCACCGGCGTGATGCGGATTTCGACGCGGCGGTTGGCGGCGCGGCCCTCTTCGGTGGAATTGCTGGCCTTGGGCTGGCTCTCACCATAGCCCAGCGTAGCCATGCGCGCACGGTTGACGCCCTGCGTGCTCAGATAGCTCGATACGGCCGAGGCCCGCCGCTCGGACAGCGACTGGTTGTAGCTGTCGCTGCCGGTCGAATCGGTGTGGCCTAGAATATCGATATAGGTGTTGGGATATTCGTTCAGCGTGGTCGCCACCTGGTCCAGCGTGTTGCGGAACTGGGCGTCGATATTGGAACTGTCGACGGCAAAGGTGATCGAGCTGGGCAGGTCGAGCACCAGATTGTCACCGTCGCGGATCACGTCCACGCCAGTGCCGGCAGTCTGCTCACGCAGTTTCTGTTCCTGCTTGTCCATATAAAGACCGACGCCGCCACCCGCTACCGCGCCAATGCCCGCGCCGATGATCTTGGCGGTGCGATCGTTGCGTCCGCCAACCAGATCTCCGAGAAGATAGCCACCCAGCGCGCCAACGCCCGCGCCGATGGCGGACCGATAGGCGAATTCCTTCTTGCCGGTATTGGGGTTGGTAACGCAGGCGGAAAGGGTTAGCGCAGCGGCCGATGCCGTGGCTATAAATGTGTGGGAACGGGTTATCTTCATCTTCGATCTCCTAAACTGCTTCGACAAACGATTTGCCGGGGCCATTGTGTCGGTCGAGACGAACGGCTTATGTTCGGTGAGCACGGCTTTGGTAGCAAATGTTGCAGGCGGGAAACGGCAACCCGGAAAAATGGTTCCAGATACGCAATGACTTTGTCTCCCTTTCCCTGGTCAGATCTCGCCATCATCCTGGCGCTGGTGGTGGTCAACGGTGTGTTCGCGATGAGCGAGCTGGCGATTGTCTCGGCCCGCACCGCGCGGTTGTCCGCGCTGGCTGATCGCGGCAACATGGGCGCCAAGGCGGCGCTGCGCTTGGGCAAGGATCCGGGCAAATTCCTGTCTACCGTGCAAATCGGCATCACGCTGATCGGCATTATCGCGGGCGCCTATTCGGGGGCGAGCCTGGGCGGCCCCGTCGCCGAACGGCTCGAGTGGCTGGGCATGGAGCATGGGCTGGCGCAGACGATGGGTTTCGGCATCGTGATCGGACTTACCACTTATCTTTCGCTGGTAATCGGAGAGCTGGTGCCCAAGCAGATCGCCCTGGTGGCGCCGGAGAAATTCGCCTCGATCATGGCGCTGCCGATGGAGTGGCTGGCGCGCATCGCCATGCCGATTGTCTGGCTGCTCGACAATTCGAGTGCGCTGATCTTTCGCATGATCGGCCTGCGTCGCGACAGCCGAAAGGCGCTGTCGGCTGAGGAATTGCAGATGATCTTCGCCGAGGCGCATCAATCGGGTGTGATCGAGGAGCATGAGCGCGCGGTCATCAGCGGGGTTGTCCGGCTGGCCGACCGCCCCGTGCGCGAGGTGATGACACCGCGCACCGATATCGATTGGCTGCCGGTCAACGCCACGGCGGCGGATGTCCGCACCACCCTGCTGGAATCGCCCCACACGCGGCTGCCGGTGGCTGAGGAGTCGATCGATAATATTCTGGGGGTGGTGCAGGCGCGCGACATCGTCTCGGCGCAGTTTCGCGGCGAGGAGATCGATTTACGCGTGCTGATGCGCCGCGCTGAGATTGTGCCCGATCAACTCGATGCGATGGATGCGCTGGAAATCCTGCGGAAGGCCGATGTGCCGATGGTGCTGGTCCACGACGAATATGGGCATTTTGAGGGTATCGTCACGCCCAATGACCTGCTCAGTTCGATCGCGGGCGAATTTGCATCCGACAAGGAGGTGGGCGACACCGCCTCGATCATCGAGCGCAAGGACGGCAGTTTGCTGGTGTCCGGCGCGTTGGCGGCCGACAGCCTGGCCGAGCGGCTGGGTATCGATTTGCCCGAGGACCGGGATTACGCGACTGCCGCGGGCCATGCGCTTTATATCCTTCGCCGCCTGCCGGAGGAGGGCGAGCTGTTTGAGGATCAGGGCTGGCGGTTTGAGGTAATCGACATGGACGGGCGCAAAATCGACAAATTGCTGGTCACGCTGATCGACTGACATGCGCGCCGTACCGACGGCACTGCAGCCGCCTCCCCGACTGTCTCGGCGCCAGTGTCTCAGCCACGTTTTCAGCGGACCGGTATTATCGAATTGGCCTCATAGAACTGGCATCATCGACCGCCAGGTCTATTTGCCAAGCGAACCGTATTTCGCCTCGAACCCGGCCTTGTCGCCAGACGCCAGCAGGCGCGCCTGATCAATCCAGTCGTCGCGCAGGATACGGCCCTTGAACGTGCCGAGCTGCCCGTCGATCCGCTCCACGTCGGCGTCGCTCCAGGCGGTAATGTCGGCAAAGCGGGTTACGCCCAATTCATTCAGGCGGTTCTTCAGTTTGGGGCCAACGCCCTTCAGCAACAGCAGATCATCGCCGCTAGGCACGGACGCGTCTGGCGCGGCTGTCGTGGGCGTTTCGACGGATGCTGGTGCTACGGCGGGTTCCGGTTCGGGCGCAGGCGCATGGACGGGCTCCGGCGCGGCAACCACGGGCTCTTCGATCGGTTCGGGCGTATGTTCAAGCGCGGTTTCGGTTTCCGGTGCGGCTTCGACCACGGGCTGGGTTGTGTCCGCGATTTCGGGCTCGCGGTGCGCCGCTGCGTGCACGAGCGGTTCGCCCAGCACGTCGCCGCCGCCGTGCGCGGCGTCCATGCGATCATGGGCGGCGGCCTTGCGGCCGGTCATCGTAAACAGCACCACCGACGCGATTCCCGCGAACAGGATGACGAAAAACACGGCATATTCGAGGAAGAAATGAAGCATTACAGCGGCCCCTGCCAATCGGTTGGTTTGTGCGCGTGTAGCGCGCGCGCGCGCCACACGCCAGACCCTCGCGCGCTATGCCGAACCCTCGTCGCGCTATAAAACGTCAGCGGCCCTCGCGCGCGACTTCGCGCCAGCCGATGTCGCGGCGGCAGAAGCCCGAGGGGAAGGCGACGGCGTCCACGCCGTCATAAGCGCGCTGCCGCGCCTCGGTTACCGATGCGCCCGTTGCCGTCACGCCGAGCACGCGCCCGCCCGTTGCTACCAGATGGTCTCCGTCATGGGCGGTGCCGGCCTGGAACACCATGACGCCCGCGTTCGCCGCCCGGTCCAGTCCAGCGATCACGCCGCCCCTGTCCGGATCGCCGGGATAGCCCTTGGCGGCTATCACGACGATGAGCGCGGCACTCTCAATGAACGTGGGTACGGGCTCTCCGGCGAGACGTCCCTGCGCCGTCGCCAGCATCAGCGCGGCCAGATCGCCGGCATAGCGCATCATCAACACCTGGCATTCCGGATCGCCGAAGCGGCAGTTATATTCGATCAGCTGCGGACCTTCCGCCGTCAGCATCAATCCGGCATAGAGCAGGCCGGAATAAGGCATGCCGTCCGCCGCCATCGCGGCGACGGTCGGCTCCACGATTTGCGCCATCACCTGCGCGGTCAGTTCCGGTGTCAGCACCGGCGCCGGGCTGTAGGCGCCCATGCCCCCTGTATTGGGTCCGGTATCACCTTCGCCGACGCGCTTGTGGTCCTGCGCGCTGCCGAAGGGCACCACCGCCGTTCCGTCCGTGATGGCGAAAAAACTGACCTCCTCGCCCTCCAGAAAAGCTTCGATCACGATCTCGCGCCCGGCAATGCCGTGGCCGCCGGAGAACATGTCTGCGACCGCGCGGTACGCTTCCTCGCCGGTCTGCGCCACGACCACGCCCTTGCCTGCGGCAAGCCCGTCCGCCTTGATCACCACCGGCAATGTGAAATCCGCCAACGCGGCGATTGCCGCGGCCGCGTCGGTGCAGCGTACATAGGCGGCCGTGGCAATGCCCGCGCGGCCGCACAGCGCCTTGGTGAACGCTTTTGAACCCTCCAGTTGCGCGGCGGCTTTCGAGGGGCCGAACACCGCAATGCCGTGCGCCCGCAGACTGTCAGCCAGCCCATCGACCAGCGGCGCTTCCGGTCCGACCACGACAAGATCGATGAACCGCTCCGCGCAGCAGGCCGCGACCGCGGCGTGATCGCCGATATCCAGCGCCACGCATTCAGCGCATTCACTGATGCCCGGATTGCCCGGGGCCGCGAACAATTTGCGAAGGCTGGGGCTTTGTGCCAATTTCCAGGCCAGCGCATGTTCGCGCCCGCCCCCGCCCAGCAACAGGATATTCATGGCGATCAGCCCTCAGATGAATGAAACCGGCCGCTTGCTAGCCGATGTGCCGACAGGGAACAACGCTCCGCCCTTTTCGGTGAGCGAATTGTCTGCCTCGCTCAAGCGCACGGTGGAAGATCGCTTCGGCCACGTCCGCGTGCGCGGCGAAATATCCGGCTGGAAACGCGCCGCGTCCGGGCACTGCTACCTGACGCTCAAGGATGACAAGGCGACGCTGGATACCGTGCTGTGGAAGGGCAGCGCCGGAAACCTGGCTTTTGATGCTCAGGACGGGATTGAGGTGATCGCCACCGGCAAGCTCACCACCTATCCCGGACGTTCGAAATATCAGCTCGTTGCCGAAACGCTGGAGCTGGCGGGAGAGGGCGCGCTGATGCAGCTGCTTGCGCGTCTGAAGGCCAGGCTGGCAGACGAGGGCCTGTTCGCGGACGAGCGCAAGCGGCCGCTGCCGTTCATTCCGCGCCGCATCGGCGTAGTTACCTCGCCCACCGGCGCGGTGATCCGCGACATATTGCATCGCCTGTCGGACCGGTTCCCTAGCGAGGTGCTGGTCTGGCCGGTGCAGGTGCAGGGCGATGCGGCGGCGGGCATGGTGGCCGCCGCGCTTGCCGGGTTTAACGCCATGCCGGATGGCGAGCGCCCAGATCTGCTGATTGTGGCGCGCGGGGGCGGATCGATCGAGGATCTGTGGGCCTTTAACGAAGAGGTGGTGGTGCGCGCCATCGCTGGCTCGGCGATCCCTGTCATCTCCGCTGTGGGGCATGAAACCGATACGACCCTGTCCGATTATGCGGCCGATCGGCGCGCACCGACGCCAACCGCTGCGGCCGAGATCGCGGTTCCGGTGCGTAGCGAACTGGCCGCCTTGGTGGAGCAGCAGGGGCTGCGCATGCGCGGCGCGGCCGACCGGCGGCTGCAGCAGGCGGGAGAACGGCTGGAGACGCAGCGCCGCCTGCTCAGTGACCCCGCTACGATGGTCGCGCTGCGCGGCCAGCGCGTGGACGATCTGGGCGAGCGACTGGGCGCCGCGCTCGGTTCCCGGGCCGACCGCGCCGCGCGGCGCTTGGCGGAAAAGGTGGGCGCGCTGCGGCCAGCACTGCTGAATCAGCGGCTGCAGTCCGCGCGCGACGCGCTGCACCGCACCGCAGCTGTAGCGGCGCTGGTTGAACGCATCCACGCGCGCGCCGGCGAACGTCTCGAGGCTTCGTCGCGGATGTTCGGTCAGCTTGATCCCGATCGGCCGCTGCAGCGCGGCTATGCGCGGCTTATAGGGCCGGATGAAATCGTTATCACCAGCGCAGCGGCCGCGCGCAAGGCGGGCCAGTTCGACGTGAAGTTCGCCGACGGCACGCTGCACGCGATCGCCGCCCGTGGTGGTCCGGCCAGGCCGCGCCGCCCGAGTTCGGCCAAGGATGGGGACTTGAAACAGGACACACTGTTCTGATGTTCAGCCGTATGACAAACTTCGCAAAGTAGAGAGCAAGCCCATGTTGATGTCCGCCACCAGCCGCCCTGCCCGCCTCCACTATATGGCCAACGGCTTTCGCCTTCTGTCGCCTGGCGATCACGTGATCTGCGCGGTGACGGGCGTGCCGGTATCGCTCGAGGAATTGCGCTACTGGAGCGTGGAGCGCCAGGAGCCCTACGCCACCGCCGAGATTTCCGTGGGCGCATTGTCCTCGCAATGACACGCGTCCTGATCCTCTCGGTGATTGCCAGCATGGCGCTGTCCGCCTGCGTTGGAGCGAGCCGCGCGCCGCGTGCGCCAGAACCGGCGCGTCCGATCGCCGCCGTCCCGCGTCAGGCTCCCGCACCGCTTCAGCCTGCGATGCCGCCGGTACATGTGCGGGCCGATTTCCAGTTCGAGGGCGTGCCGGTGCAAGGCGCGCTGCTGATGGGGCATGTTCCCAGCGCAACGCGCAGCCTGACCTATCAGGGCGATCCAGTAGACGTCGCCGACGATGGCTTCTTCATCGTTGGTCTGGACCGCGATGCCCCGGCCGAGGTGTTGCTCATCGCCCAGTTGGACGGTGGGCGTACCGTCGAGCGCCGCCTGTCGGTCACTCCGGGCGACTGGAAGATGGAATATGTGAACGTGCCTTACCGCGCCGGCGTCAGCAGCGCGGCCTTCGAGGCGCGGCGCGGGCCGGAACTGGCGCGCATCAATGCATCGCGGCGGCAGGGCATCACCAGCCAAGGGTGGCGGCAGGAATTTGTCTGGCCGGTCGCTGGCCGACAATCGGGCTATTTCGGATCGCAGCGCGTCTATCAAGGCAAGCCGGGCAGCTATCACGGCGGCGCGGACATCGCCGTGCCCACCGGCACCATCTTCGTGGCGCCGGCCGATGGCGTGGTGACGCTGGCCGCAGAGGATGATTTTACGCTGGAGGGCAAGCTGATCATCGTCGATCACGGCATGGGCCTCAACAGCGCCTTTCTCCACGCGTCCGAAATCCTCGTACGGGAGGGCGACCGCGTGAAACAGGGCCAGCCGATCGGTAAGGTGGGCCAAAGCGGCCGCGCCACCGGTCCGCATCTCCACTGGGGCCTCAAGTGGAACGACGCGCGGATCGATCCGCTGCTGGTGGCGGGCCCACCCGGGCGTTAGAACCTATTCGACACGCTTGACCTTGATCCCGCGCTGCCCAGCGAAATTGGCGAAATAGCCGCCCATCGCCGCTTTGCGAATTTTGACCTCAGTACCGGCTTTGGGATAATAGCTCAGCTCCCGCGTATCGACCTGCTGCCATCTGGAGCCGCTCTCGATCGCGAATATCCAGCGATTATTGACCTGGCTGGCATAGCGCACTGTGCTGGCGATCTCGTCGACCTCGTCCTCGCCGCTGCCAAACAGCTTGATCGTCGGCAGGGTCAGCCCAAACAGGCCCCGCTTTGCCTCGCGCACGGTTTCACGATCGGCGATGACGATCTGGTTGGCTTGGGTCGCCTGCTCAAGCTGCGCCGACGAGGCGTCGAAACATGCCAGCCGGGCAGCCGCATCGGTCAGGGTGCGGCACCGGATCAGCGCATCGTACACCGCCGGCCGTTCGAGCGGACCATCCTGCGCGTGCGCCTGAACGGCGACCAGTAGCATCGTCATGCCCGCAATAGTTCTGGCAATTGTCGTTTTCATGTTGGTACTCCGGCAGGTGCTGCAAGCGTATTTTACAGCATGCTCGGCCAATGACTACGCCCTTTTCGACTGTTGCAAGATTGCTACAGCTCCCGCAAAAACGGCGGAGTTCCGCCCGTTTCCCTTTGCTACGACAGAAATAGTTGGCCAGTGATGCTGCATCGCCGAATTGGCTTGGCGGCTGGGCAGGGCAATAGCGCACTGGCCGATGCGCCATTTAGCACGCAATCCAGGGTCGTTTGCACATCAAGAGGGATATATCGTGAAGCAACAGCATCTCAAAATTCTCAAGCTCAGCACCGCGCCAATCGCGCTGGGTGCCGCCCTTTTCGCCGTGCCCGCGATGGCGCAGACCACCCCGACCACTGCCGAAGGCAGCACGGACGAGGGCGTTGGTCAGAACGAAGCGGCTTTCGGTCCCGGCCAGCAGGACGATGCCGGCCTGATTGTTGTCACTGGTTCGCGCATCGCGCGCCGTCAGTTCGATTCGGCGGCGCCCATTGCCGTCGTGCAGGATGAAGAATTTAAACTTTCCGGCACCGTTAACGTCGAGAACGTGCTGAACACGCTTCCGCAGGTTGTGCCGGGCACCACGTCCTTTTCGAACAATCCCGGCGGCGGTGTCGCCACGCTAGATCTGCGTGGTCTGGGTGCGCCGCGTACGCTGGTGCTGGTCAACGGTCGCCGCTACATGTTTTACGACACAGCGCAGATTGTTGATCTGAACACGATCCCGACGTTCCTGATAGACAGCGTTGATGTCGTGACCGGCGGCGCATCCGCTGTGTACGGTTCGGATGCAATATCCGGCGTCGTCAATTTCCGCTTGCGTCAGGATCTGGTCGGTCTGGAAGCTGGCGGTCAGTACAGCATTACAGAACGTGGTGATGGCGCGCGCTACAACGCGTACATTGCACTGGGGTCGGAGCTCGGCGACGGCCGCGGCCATGCAACTGTGTTTGCTGAATATTATAACCGTGCAGCAATTTTCCAAGGCGATCGCGATTTCTCGACCAGCGCCTTGGGCGATGGCGATGGAGTTCTCGTTCCGGGTGGCTCTTCGACACTGCCATCGGGCGTGTTGCGCAATTTCGGCGGCGCGCAGGGTACGCTGCCTCGGCTTGGTTCATTTGGACCATCCAACGCGGTCGTTTTTGACACGCCCGGCGTTTTTCGTCCACGCAGGGGCGATCTCTTTAACTATGCTCCGGCAAATTACCTGCAGGTTCCGCAGGAGCGCTACCTTCTCGGTGGCTACGCCAATTACGAAGTTACCGAAGGTGTGGAAGCTTATCTCGAAGCGACATTCGTAAACAATCGCGTGCAGAACGAGCTGGCAGCGACACCGGTCACTGGCAACTTCAATGTTAATCTTGCGGCGGTTCGCCCGTTCTTTAGCTCAGGCAGCTTTGCCGAACTTTTGGCACTGGACGCAGGCGAGACTACGGCCAACCGTGCTGCCGGGAATGTAGACGATCCGGGTGTTATCAACTTCTTCGTCCAGCGCCGCACGGTGGAGACCGGTTCGCGCAACAGCTTGGACGAGCGCAACGCATTCCGCGTTCTGGCCGGTCTGCGGGGCGATTTCCTCGATAACCGCTTCCAGTACGATATGTATTATAGCTATGCTCGGACGCGGAACGCCAACGTCCAGACCGGCAATATTTCTCGTTCGGCTTTCCAGGCCGGCCTTGACGGTTCCGCTCCTGCGATCAACATTTTCGGCCCCAACACACTGTCGCAGGCATCAGTGGATCAGATTTCGATCCTCGCGCAGAATGGCGACAGTTCGATCCTGCAGGTCGCGTCTGCCGTCATATCCGGCTCGCTCTTCAACTTGGGCTTTGGCGGCGACGACGTTGGTTTCGCCGTCGGCGCGGAATATCGCAAGGTCGCCAGTGAGTTCATTCCGGATACGGCGTTGTCGTCCGGCGATGTCATCGGCTTTAACGGCGGCTTGCCAACCTCCGGCAGCTATGATGTGAGAGAGATTTTCGGCGAGCTGCGCGTTCCAATCGCCGAGTGGGGCAATGGTGGCCGTATCGAAGCGACCGGCGCTGCCCGTTATTCCGATTACTCGCTCGCCGCTGTTGGCGGGGTGTTCACCTACGCAGGTGGCTTGGAGTTCGCTCCGATCCGCGACATCACTCTGCGCGGTCAGTACCAGCGTGCAATCCGGGCGCCAAATGTGGGCGAACTGTTCGGCGGCAACTCGAACGGCTTCCCGAATGCAACTGATCCGTGCTCAAATCGCCAGCCGACCGCATTGCAGTCTGCTACAGTTCGTCAACTCTGCATTCAGAGCGGTGTGCCAGCGACTAATGTATTTGGTCCCATTCAGTTAAACACGCAGATTGAGGGAATATTCGGCGGTAACGCCAACCTACAGGAAGAGCGTTCCGACTCTTATACTTTCGGGGCGGTGCTCCGTCCCAGATTTATACCTGGCCTGTTTGTGTCGGCAGATTATTTTAATATTAAGGTTGAAGATTCTATCAGTGTCTTTGGCGGCGGTTTGAACAACACTCTGGATTTGTGTTTTAACCAAATCCAGGACATCAATAGCGTCTTTTGTCAGGCAGTTGTTGGAAATCGCGCTGCAAACGGGGCGTTAGCTGGCGGTCAGAATGCACTCCGCATTCTGAACGCCAATATCGGAACACTCAAAACTTCCGGTATCGACCTTCAGGTGAGCTATTCCACCGCTATTCCTTTCTCGCTCTTCTCCGACACCGGCGAGCAGCGGTTGAGCTTCTCGTTCCTGGGTACCTATCTGGACAAGTATGACATCACTCCCGTCGCCGATCTTCCGGACACAATCAACGAATGTGCCGGCAAGTTTGGTACGCTCGCTTGCGGTACGCCGCTTCCCAGATATAAATGGTCATCACGTGCGTCGTTTATCGATGGGCCTATCACCACAAGCGCTCGCTGGCGCCATATCGGCTCCACGGTCGATGATAACGACCAGGTTGATTATGTGGTCGAGAGGCTTAGCACGGTCGATTATATCGATCTAACTTTTGCTGCTGCTGTCAGCGACAATTTGGAGCTTTCCCTCGGTGTAAACAATCTGTTTGATACTTTGCCTCAGCAGATCGGCGACAACCAGTCGCAGGCGAATACCTATCCTGGTGTTTACGACGTACTTGGTCGTGACTTCTTCGTATCGGCTCGGCTGGTTTTCTAAAAGAACCGATGACTTGCATTCGGGAGGGCGGCGAACTTCGGTTCACCGCCCTTTTTTTTTAACTCACGGCGTTACGGTTTCAGTCCGTTCTCACAGCTACCAGAAGGAGCGCGAAGGGCTCGTCGTCCTTACCGATCGAAAGGCGGCGATACGCTATTTGGTCAAATCCGTGCGCGCCAAGCAAAGCGGCAACTGGTGCGCCGTCTCCCACACGCTCCGCCGCAGCAGCCATGGCGGCGATCCTGGCGCATTCCGCTTTGGCTTGCGCTCCGATACGCTGGACCACAGCTTGGATCTGCGCGGTGCCCAAGGCGGGATCGACCAAGAAAGCCTGCAACGCCAAGCAAGGTTCGACCGCTGCACTTGCCGGCCCGAACTGAGCCGCCGCCAGCCGCACCGCGTGGGCCACCGTTCGGTCGGCGGTGGCAATCGGTGCTCCCAGCGCCAGGCTGGATTGCAGTTTGTCCAGCAGCCGAAATTCGTCCAGCAGCCACCTTAATGCTCGTAGTCGGTTCCAATTATGGCGCACGATGGCGCTATCTTGGCAGTGCAGAACAAGCGCCAGCCGGCCGGTCGGTGCCAACACGCGCCGCAACTCGCCGGCAACCGCTGGCATATCGCCATATTCGAACGCGAACTGGCTGGTGGCTGCGATAAATTGGCCAGATCGAAACGGCAGCTTTTCCATCGCAATGCCGCCGCGCAGCTTGCTTCCACGCGGCGCAGTTGGGACCGCGGTCGCATAGTCGATCCCGACGGGTTTAAGATCGCGCCGCGTGCGCAAAATTGCGGCCATGACGGTCCCGTTGCCGCTGCCGACGTCCAGCACCTGTGCATATTTAGGCAGGGACGCGGCCCAGCCGTTCCAGACAGTTTGTATCGCCCCGGCCAAGCGGTCGTCGCCCGATGGCAGGCAGCCGTTCTGCCTAGCATCCCTGCTCGCCCAGAATTCGGTCCAGGCCGCGCGGTTCGATCCCGTATCGACCACTCAGAGCGGTACCGCAGCCACATCGAACGCCACCGTCAGACGTTCACCCGATCGCACCGGCCGGGTGCCGTGAAACAGCGTGCTCGGAAACAGCACAAGCGTTCCCGGACTTGGTTGAATGGTCTCCAGCGGTGCCAGATCGAGTAGCAGATCCGCCGGCGGTCGTCCGATCTCCAGCGCCGGTCCAACGTCGCCCGGCGGTGTCTCCGGCACAACGATATAGCAGGCCGAAGAAAGCAGACCGTTGGGGTGGATATGGTGCGTATGGAAGCCGCCGCCAAGCAACCGGACCGACCAGGAGCCGCTGAAGTGCCAGGACTGATCGCGGTGCCGCAGCAACGGATGGGCTGCATCGAACGCGGGGAGGGCCTGCCAATGCGCTTCGACTGCTTTTGAAATCGCTGCGGTCAGCGGCGCAAGACGCGGATCGTGATGCGCGAATAACATGCCGCGCGTCTGCGTTCCCCCGCGCACCGATTGCCCGATCGGATGCGCCCGGCTGCGGTGGAGATCGCGCAGACTCGTTGTGGCCGCTGCCACCGCATCCGGATCAATAAGGATCGTCCGCGTTCCGATCAGACCGGGCTGGCCATGCAACCAGACATGGCGTTCGTCAGCCTCGGCCCGCCATATGAGGCCGAGCAGCGCCCAGGCACCTACATCGCCCGGCCGCCGCTCCAGCACCGCGGTCAGCAGTGCCTGCGCCCGGTCCATCTCGCCGCGTCGAATACGGTGCCGCGCCTCGTGAAGCCAGCTATCGGGCGTGTCGATCTCCAGTTTCGCGTACAGCGCTTCGGCGCGTGCCATATCGCCCAGCACGCCGGCATTAACTGCTTCGGCCAGCGCGAAGGCCGGGTTGTGCGGGAAGGCTGCAGCGGCCTCGCGTGCCGTTTCCACCGCGCTGGCGTGCTGATCGAGACCGGTCTGCAGATCGATCAGCGCGTGGCGGAGTGCAGCGTTGTCCGGTGCCTGCGCCATAGCCTTGCGAAAATCCCGATCGAAGCCAGCGCCGTCCCCGTTCTCCCAGCGCATTTCGGCTAGAATCGTCAATCCTTCGATCCATTGTGGATCGCGCCCCAGCCGCTGCTCGATCGCACGAACTGCCTGCACGCCTTGACCGTCTGCCTGCAAGGCGCGGGCCAGACCGATCGTTATCGCCGGATCGCCAGGCGACGCATCAAGCGCCTTGCCAAACCATAGCGCCGCGTCGCTCTCGCCGCGCTCCAGCTTGACCCGTGCCAGACCGTGCAGCGCCTTGGATGAGGCTTGATCGCAGACCAGCGCCTGCCCATATGCTGCGCCAGCATTGGCGAAAAGGCGGAGATGGCGGGCATTGGCGGCCCGCGCGTTCCAATAGGGCGCGCTGTTTCCCATCCGTGGTTCCAGCTGAGCCAGCGCTTCGGCCGCATCGACGTGCCGCCCGATAGCATCGAGCAGCAGTGCCCGATTCAGAGCCGCCTGATCAAAACCGGGATCATTGGCGATCGCTTGCTCAAATTCGAGCAATGCCTCATCGAACCGGCCCATGTCGGCCAAGAGATTGGCGTAGTTGCCCCCGATCTGCGCCTCGCCCGGCGCCATTTTGCGAGCGGCTTGAAACGCAGTCATCGCCTTAATGTGCTCGCCCAGCTGCTTGGCCACCAGCGCCGACAGATGAAGGACGGCCGGATGGGGCGGGATGAGGCGTGCAAGCTGATCCAGGGTTTGGCCGGCTGCCTGGGCATCGCCCGCACGAAAATAATGCTCTGCCTGCGCGAACAGTTGATTGGGATCTGGCGGCGCGATCACGATTGGCGCTCAAATATGCTTGTATCGTGCCTGTTCGTCTCAGACATCCCGGAACCAACCGGTGATGGCGAAGCGTGCCAGCGGCGCGAACGGCGGCACAAAACTGACCGAATGTTTGCGTGGCACAGCAAAGAGGTTGAGCGCGTTGAAGCGCGGCTTGTATCCACGCTCTATATCGCCCTCGCCGTCATAGAATTGCAGATAGCCGCCCCAGTCTGGACGCCAGTCAGCCGTGCAGAAATTCAGCACATAGGCGATGCGGCGGCCTTCTGCGACGCGGCTGTCATCATGTTCCGACAGGAACTGACCGGGCTGGTAAAGCGTGGCCTGGGCATCGGCCTTGCGCAGTTGGGACAGGCCGCTGACTGTGCGCGCCAGATCAAGGAACGGCGCGTCGTTCAGATGCTCCAGCAGCAGATCATGCGGGCCGTCCGGTGCCCATTTTTCCTGGTATGCGCGCAACATCGGGTAGGATGAATAGTTGAACGCGAAATCCCGGCTTTGCATGGCCGCGGCGAGCTGGGCCGATATGCGCTGCTGCCGTTCGGGGTGCACTTGACCGATCTCAGCGCGCCGCAGCTGGTTGGGGCCGTCCTCGCCCGCCTGCCAAACCAGTCCCCATGGGGTAAGTCTGGTCATCACGTCGCGGATGGTCTCAGCAGCCGGCGCAGTGAGCACGTCGCGGATCTGCACATGGCCCTGCGCGGCGAATTGCCATGCAGCGGCTTGCAGATCGAGCGCGGGGTTGATTTCGAACAGGCTGATAGGCGCGGTCATGCAGCCCTCTTGCCGCGATCACCCGCCCGGGCGCAAGGCTTTCGCATGGCCCTTGACCTGCCGCGCGGTCAGTTGGATGCGTAACGGCGATGTATCGTTTAAACCCGGATCTGGATATTGGTGGTTTGGCCGCCGCTTTTGCGCGGTACGGACGCGTACGCATACGGTCGCTTGTCAGCGCGGAACAGGCGGAACGCCTCGCCGCGTGGCTGCGCGCGCGGGAGGACTGGCTCCAGGTCATCAACAGCGGCGAAACATTGATCGAGCTGGACCGGCAAACCCGCGCCGCTATGGAACCGGCGCAGCGTACGGCGCTGGACCAGGCGGTGCGCGCCGGTGCCCGGTACAGCTTTCAGCATCGCTACGAAGCGCTGCGCGTGCCTGACGACGATGCCGCGCGCGCCGCCCGGTGCGATCCATTGGCGGCGTTCGCGCGGTTTTTGTCGAGCGCCCCGGTGATTGCAATACTGCGCAATATTTGCGGCGCGGCCGACATCGCTTTTGCCGATGCCCAGGCCACCGCCTATGCTCCCGGCGATTTCCTGACCGCCCATGATGACAATGTCGCCGGCAAAGGCCGCCGCGCCGCCTATGTGTTCGGGCTGAACCCGGCTTGGCGACCCGAATGGGGCGGGCTGCTGTTATTCCACGGAGACGGCGCAGGCCCGGTAGAAGCCTTTGTGCCCGAAATGAACTGCCTCAATCTGTTCGCCGTGCCGCAGGTCCATAGCGTCACCGAGGTTTCGGCCGCTGCGCCATATCGCCGCTATGCCGTCACCGGGTGGCTACGCCAGGAGACGGCCGCGCCGCGCCGTTAGCCATCTCTCGCCCGCGCGCGTTGCGACGGCGCGTTGGAGAGGCAGCGTTCAGCCTACCGCAAAAGACAGCGCGCCTTCGCCCTCGTCAATGGCGACGGTCGATCCGTCGGGCACGTCGCCGCGCAGGATCATGTCGGCCAGCGGGTCTTGGACGTATTTCTGCACCGCGCGGCGCAAGGGGCGGGCGCCGTAGACCGGATCATAGCCCACGCGGCCGAGCCAGGCCTTCGCTCCGTCCGTCAACGCGATGGTCACCTTGCGGTCGGCGAGCAGGCGCTGCACACGGGCGACCTGGATTTCAACGATCGGTGCCATGTGCATCTGGCCAAGCCGCTGGAACAGGATGATCTCGTCCAGCCGGTTCAGGAATTCCGGACGGAAATGGTCGCGCACGATCTCCATCACTTGCGGCTCGACATCGCCGACGGACTGGTCGTCGGTCATGGCTGACAGATATTGGCTGCCCAGATTGGACGTCAGGATGATGAGCGTGTTGGAGAAATCCACCGTGCGGCCCTGCCCATCGGTCAGACGGCCGTCGTCGAGCACCTGCAGCAGGACATTGAACACATCGGAATGTGCCTTTTCCACCTCGTCGAACAGGATCACCTGATAGGGGCGGCGGCGCACGGCTTCGGTCAGCACGCCGCCTTCTTCGTAGCCGACGTAGCCGGGAGGCGCGCCGATCAGACGGGCAACGGCATGTTTTTCCATATATTCGGACATATCGATGCGCACCATGGCGCTCGCGTCGTCGAACAGAAACTCAGCCAGTGTCTTTGTCAGTTCGGTCTTGCCTACGCCGGTGGGCCCCAAAAACAGGAAGCTGCCGAGTGGGCGGTTGGGGTCCTGCAGTCCGGCGCGCGAGCGGCGCACAGCCTTGGACACGGCCTCGATCGCGCGGTCCTGACCGATTACCTTCTTGGCCAGCGTATTTTCCATGTCGAGCAGTTTGGCACGCTCGCCCTCCAGCATGCGATCGACGGGGATGCCGGTCCATTTCTCGACGACTGCGGCGATATCTTCGCTGGTCACTTCCTCGCGCAGCATGGCCCCCTCGGTCGCCTCGCCGGCGTGCGCCAGTTTGCGCTCCAGATCGGGAATGGTGCCGTAGCTTAGCTCACCTGCGCGGGCGAGATCGCCGCCGCGCTGCGCCTGTTCCAGCGCAATCCGCGCTTCCTCAAGCTGTTCCTTCAGCTTGGATTCGGCGCCTATCTTATCCTTCTCTGCCTGCCAACGCTGGGTCAGTGCGCCCGATTGCTCCTCCAGATCTGCCAAGTCCTTTTCCAGCGTTACCAGCCGATCCTGCGATGCGCGGTCGGTTTCCCGCGACAGTGCCTCGCGCTCGATCTTGAGCTGGATAATACGGCGATCGAGCGTCTCGATCTCTTCTGGCTTGGACTCCACCTCCATGCGGATGCGGCTGGCGGCCTCGTCCATCAGGTCGATCGCCTTGTCCGGCAGAAAACGATCGGTGATGTATCGGTTGGACAGTGTGGCGGCCGACATCAGCGCGGCATCGGTGATGCGCACGCCGTGGTGCAATTCGTACCGGTCCTTGATGCCGCGGAGGATGGATATCGTGTCCTCCACCGTCGGCTCACCGATGTAAACCGACTGGAATCGCCGCTGCAACGCGGGGTCCTTTTCGATATATTTGCGATATTCGTCGAGAGTAGTGGCCCCGATGCAATGCAGTTCGCCGCGGGCGAGCGCCGGTTTCAGCAAATTTCCGGCGTCCATCGCGCCCTCGCTCTTGCCCGCGCCGATCAGTGTGTGCATCTCGTCGATAAACAGGATGATGTCGCCATCGGCCTGCTTCACCTCATCAAGCACGCCCTTCAACCGTTCCTCGAAGTCGCCGCGATATTTCGCTCCGGCAATTAGCGAGCCCATGTCGAGCGAGAGCAAGCGGCGATCCTTCAGCGTATCGGGCACGTCGCCATTGGCGATGCGCAGCGCCAGACCTTCGGCAATGGCGGTCTTGCCGACGCCGGGCTCGCCGATCAGCGCGGGATTGTTTTTCGTGCGGCGCGACAGGATCTGGATGGTGCGGCGGATTTCCTCGTCCCGGCCGATGACGGGATCGAGCTTGCCCGCGCGCGCCGCCTCGGTAAGATCGCGCGCGAATTTCTTGAGCGCGTCGTAGCGATCCTCGGCCCCGACGGTATCGGCGGTGCGGCCACCGCGCAGTGCCTCGATTGCGCCGTTGAGCCTTTGCGCGGTCAGCCCCGCGCCGGACAGCGCCCTGCCCGCGGCGGTGTCCTTTGCCAGCGTCAGGGCCAACAGCAGACGTTCCACGGTGACGAAACTGTCTCCCGCTGTTTGCGCAACCTGCTCAGCCTGATCGAGTACGCGGATCGCGTCGTTATCGAGCCCCGGCGTCTGCTGCGCACCGCCGCCCGATACGGCAGGAATTTTCGCCAGCGCCGCGTCGACCGCCTGCACCGCCGCCTTCGCGTCTCCGTCGGCCCGCGCGATCAGGCCAGCGGCCATCCCTTCGCTATCCTCCAGCAGGGCCTTGAGCACATGTTCGGTGCCGATGCGCTGATGGCTGTTGCGGATCGCGACGGTCTGCGCGGATTGCAGGAAACCCTTGGCGCGGTCGGTGAATTTTTCGAGATTCATGGCGGTCCTGTCGATGATGCCGGCCGAAACCGGGCGCGAATGAACATGTCAGTCCCCGATATAATGTTGCATATAAGCCACACAAGACCAGTGTTGCTACGCATGCG
Source organism: Sphingomonadales bacterium (assembly GCA_038234155.1). Classification (GTDB taxonomy): domain Bacteria; phylum Pseudomonadota; class Alphaproteobacteria; order Sphingomonadales; family Sphingomonadaceae; genus Novosphingopyxis. Next base: position 24,845 of record JBBSUT010000008.1, read on the forward strand.
CTCCTATTTCGGCGCGGCCAAAAGCGATTGGTAAAATGCCGTCGTTTCATCGGCGATCTGCTGCCAGCCGAGTGATCCGATTGCCCGTTTCCGCACGGCAGCCTCCAGACGCGCCAGCAGGCCGGGTTCGCCGATCAGCCGCCTGCCAGCCGCGGCAAGCGCCTGCGGATCGTTCGGCGGCACAATCAGCCCCGCGTTGCCCACCGCTTCGGCCAACGCGCCGACATCGGTGGCGACGACGGGGCGGCCGGCGCCGAACGTGGATGCGATGACGCCGCTCTGCGTGGCGTCGCGATAGGGCAGAATGGCAGCGGCGCTGGAGGCGACGAGGCGGGCAAGATCGTCCTGTGGTACGCGGCCTTCGATCAGCGTCACGTTCGGCGCGGCGAGCGCGGCGCGATGCCGCTCCAGTTCCGGCCCAGTTCCCGCGATCGTCAGCTTAATCGGCACGCTTTCGCGCAGCCATATCGTATGGGCCGCCAGCAGCGTATCGAGACCCTTATAGGCCTCCGCCCGCCCAAAAAAAATCAGCCGGTTCGGGTCCACGGTGGGCAAGGGACCGGGCAGTCCGGTCTGGCGCCCAAAGCGCAAGACGCCGTGCATGATCGAGACGATCCGGCCTCGGTCCACCCCGGTGGCGGCGAGCGGACCGACAAGGGCCTGACCATGGACAATGAGGCCGTCGCTGCGCCGCCGAAGCCCCGAATAATGCCGCGCGAATGCCGCCGCGGCGCGCGCGTCGCTGCCGCTGTGCGGGTATGGATCGTGCACCGTCGTCACCACCGGGTAGCGACCGTCCAGATACCGGGCGAGCAGACCCATGGAGCGCGTGGGATGTTCCTGCACATGCACGATATCTGGGGTAAAGCGCGTGATATGCCATTGGCAGGCGCGCGCGATCAGCGGCTGTAGCGGGGCGTAGTGATGCGGCACGATGCGCAGCGTGAGGGCTTTACCCAAGGCGGCCAGCGCCTGCGGATCGATCTGCCGCGCGGCGCTGCGACGGCTCAGCACCAGCAGCACGTCGTGCTTGCGCGACAAGGCCAGCGCCAGATTGGCGGCATAATCGCTGTGGTGGGTGGCGACGAGGGCGATGCGCATCGCGCCTCCCTAACGCAAAGCCGCGTGCCCGCACAGGCCCCGCGCCCTCTCCTCGCGCCCTCTCCTCGCGCCTTCGCCCCTTAGCCCCTTAGCCTATGCAGCGGCGGCGGCGCGCCGCTGCGTTGACAGCCATTTTCACCAGCCCTAGGCGAGGCCATGACCTGCCATCCCGGCGCCCCCCTTTGATGCAGCCCGCCAGCGGGCCGGACGCGCTGGACGCGCGGGGCGGCGATCTGACGGGGCCGGGCGGCAACAAGCCTGCGCCGGGCGGATGGAAACAGTGGCTGCGCCGCGCCTTCACCGTCGGCATCCTGACATTCATCTTCTGGCGGCTGACACTGATTGGCTGGGGTCCGCTCTGGCAGAACCTGCCCACCAGTCCGCTGTTCTATCTCCTCCACATCGCTGCCTATTCGGTGCTGCCGATCGCCGAGGTGGCTATATTCACGATGATGTGGCGCACCCCGCTTCCTGGTGGCCCGCTGGTGATGCTGCGCAAGCGCGCGCTCAACAATTCGGTGCTTGGGCTTTCAGGCGAGCTCTATCTGTACCTCTGGGGCAAGTCCCGGCTCGGTCTGGCGGGCCGCACGCTGCTTAGCGGGCTCAAGGACAATGTGTTGATGAGCGGCATCGCCACCGCCCTATGCGCGATTCTGGCCGCGCTATCGCTGCTGTGGATCAATCCGGCTCTGGTGCACGATCGGCTGGTCGAGCAGGCCGGGCCGCTATCGATCGGTCTGGCGGCAGGCCTGTTTGGGGCATTGATGCTGCTGGGTTATATCTTTCGTGCCAAGCTTTTCGGTATCGGCGGGCGGTTGTTCGCCGTCGTCATGGCGATTCATTTCGCGCGCATCGGGCTCACCTATGTGCTGCAGGCATGGCAGTGGGACGTCGGAGTGCCCAGCGGCACGGTGGAACTGTGGTTCACGCTGATCACGGTGCAGCTGGCGATCTCGCAATTGCCGCTGCTGCCCAATCGTGATCTCATCTATCTGGCGTTCGTGATTGAATATGCCGGATCGACCGGCGTGCCGACCGCCGACCTGCAGGCGATGTTCGTCACCATTTTCGTGCTGTACCAGCTGCTCAACTATGCCGCGCTGGCGATCACCAGCCTGTTGCCCGCGGCCAGGGTCTGGCAGGAAGCGGCGCGAGAGGAACGGGCGGCATGACGAAGACACGTAAGACGTGGCTGTATATCCTGGCCATCGTGAGCCTGATCTTGGTGGTGTTGGCTGTCTGGGAGCCGATCTTCGCGAAGGTCCATGCGCCGCCGCCGGCGCGCGGCTATGACGTCGAGATTGTGCGGGATGACTGGGGCGTGCCGCACATCTTCGGATCGACCGACGCGGATGTGGCGTACGGCGTTGCTTGGGCGCATGCGGAGGATGATTTCGCCACGATCCAGCTGGTCGCCGCCATGACGCGCGGCCGCGCGGGCGCATTGATGGGGGCAGAGGGCGCGCAGATCGATTATGTCTTTCATCTTCTGGGCGTGCGCGGCACGGTCGCGCGCACCTACGCCGCCATCCCCGCAGATACGCGCGCCATGCTGGATGCCTATGCCGCGGGCCTCAACGCCTATGCAAAGGCCCATGGCAAGGAAGTGCGGCTGGCCCGGCTGTTTCCGGTAAACGGCCAGGACATTGCAGCCGGTTTCGTGCTGCGTTCGCCCTTTTTCTTCGGGCTGGGCGATACGATCGGCGCGTTGGCCCAAGGCAAACCGCTCCCGCAGGAGGGTGGCCCGTCGCTGACCAGCACGCCATCGACCGGGCCGATGACGCCGATCGGGAAGGATGCCGCGATGAACGGCTCCAACGCCTTTGCCATCGCCCCGGGTCGCAGTGACGACGGCGCGGTGCGGCTTGTCTCCAACGCGCACCAGCCTTGGCGCGGACAGGTGGCATGGTACGAGCTGGTGGTGGAGAGCAAGCAGGGCATGCATTTCGCTGGCGCGACGTTCCCCGGATCGCCCTTCCCATTGCTAGGCCATAACGAGACGCTCGGCTGGACCAACACGGTCAACCGGCCCGATCTGACGGACGTCTACAAGCTTGTGCTCGCGCCCAGCGGCGAGCGCTATCGGCTCGACGGGCGTTGGCGGCCGCTGGAAAAGCAGCGCGTCCTCCTGCCGGTAAAATTCGGCCCGTTTGCGCTGCCCATCGTCAAGACAGTCAGGCGCTCCGCTCATGGACCGGTAATCAAGAACGACAAGGGCGCTTTTGCCATCCGCTATGCCGGTATGGGCGAGGCGCGGATGATGGAACAATATTACAAGCTCACCAAGGCGCGCGATTTCGCCCAGTGGCAACGCGTCATGGCGATCCAGGGCGTGCCGGCAACCAATTTCATCTATGCCGACAAGGCGGGCCATATCGGGCTGTTCTACAACGCGCTGTTCCCGGACCGCAAACAGATGGCGAACTGGCGCGGCGTGCTGCCCGGTGATCGCAGCGATTTGATCTGGACCGGCTTCGTGCCGTGGGCCCGGGTGCCGCGCAACGTCGATCCGGCATCGGGCTATATCTTCAACGCCAACAACACCCCTTATATCGCCGCCGGTCCAGGCGACGAAATCGATCCTCAAACCGTATCGCCGCTGCTGGGCGTGGAGCTGGGCATGACCAACCGTGCCCGGCGCGCGATCGAGTTGTTCGAGGCGGCGGGGCCGATCTCGCGTCAGGAACTGTACCGGATCAAATATGATCGCGCCTATTCCAAGGCGAGTTACGCCAGCGGGTGGATGCAGCGGCTGGTCGCGCTCGATCCCAAAGGCGACAATCGTCTTGCCAAGGGGCAGAAGCTGCTGCGCGCCTGGGACTGGATCATGGACGGCAAGGGGCAGGGCGACGCGCTGGCGCTCATCCTGCTGCGTCCGGCGATGCGCGCTAGCTACAAGAGCGAAGCGGTGCCCGATGCGCGCGAGGAGTTGACCAAAGCGACGCGCTATCTGGAAAGCACCTACGGCACGCTCGATCCGCCGCTCGGCACCGTGCTCCGTGTGCGGCAGGGCACGACCGACCTGCCGATGGACGGCGGCCCCGACACGTTGCGCGCGGCGACACTGTGGAATGAAAGCGCGGACGATCATCGGCTGCTGACCAAGCATGGCGACAGTTTCCTGATGTTCGTGGAGTGGCCGAGCGGCGGGCCGGTGCAATCCCGGTCGATCCAGCCGTTCGGCGCGGCAACCACGCGGCCACGCTCGCGCCATTACGCCGATCAGGCGCCGTTGTTCGTCGAAAAACGGACGAAGCCCGTCTATTTTACGCGGGAGTCGCTGGCGGGTCACGTCGAACGGCGATACCGTCCGCCGCAATAAGGCCGTTCTGGGGCAATCTATTCTGGGGCAATCTATTTTAGGGCAGCCTCCTGCCGAACCGGCGGAGGGCAAGGTCAAGCGGCGCCGCCCGCGCCATCACGGGGAAGGAACTTGTTTATGCGTCTCATCACCAAATTGGCCCTGGCCAGCTGCACGTCCGCACTGGCCGCTGGCTGCACCACCATGCAGCCGGATATGGCCATGAATTCCAGCGCCGTGTCCGCCAATGCCGACATGGCGCAGCGCCGCGCCGCGCCGGACGATTACGCCGCCAGGGCTGCGCCGGTCAGCGCGCTGGTCTCGCAAGTCGACATTCCCTATCAAAAGTTCATTCTAGAAAACGGCCTGACCGTGATCGTGAACGAAGATCGCAAGGCGCCGATCGTTGCGGTTTCGGTGTGGTATGACGTCGGATCGGCCAACGAGCCAGTCGGCAAGACTGGTTATGCGCATCTGTTCGAACATATCATGTTCAAC
>JBBSUT010000009.1:0-29632 GCA_038234155.1 Sphingomonadales bacterium
AACCGGGTTGCCGCGCGGCATCGGTATCCTGTCATGGATCGCGCGACCCATCGGCGGCAATCCCCGGCAAAAACAGCTCGAAACGGGTGGGGGCCGCGCCCTTCCACTCCAGCGAACCGCCGTGGGCGCGGACGATCTGCCGCGCGAGCGAAAGGCCGATGCCCGAGCCGCCCGTCTTGGTGGTGTGGAACGGCCGAAACATCAAGACGGCGCTCTGCGCAGCTACGCCAACGCCATTATCGGACACCGCGATTGTCAGGCGGCGCGCCTCGCTGGAGACGCTTATATCCACTTTCGATCCATCTCTTTGCGCTACGGCTTCGGCTGCATTCTGCAGCAGCGCCCACATGGCCTGGTTCATCTGGTCCCGGTCCATCGACCAGCGCAGATCGGGCGGGATCGACAGCGTCAGCGCGATGTCCGGCCAGCTGTCCCTGAACGCGGTGCCAAGATCCCCGATGAACTGCCCGATCGCAACGGCCTGCGGCACCGGCTCCGGCAGGCGCGCGAGCGTGCGGTAGCTTTGGGCAAACCGCTGGAGTCCTTCGGCGCGCCGGGCCAGCGGACCCAATATCTCATGTATCAGCACGTCCCCGAGAGGCCCACCGGCCAGCGCCTGCGCGTGCACGGCGTGTTGCGCGCTCTCGGCCAGCGAGACGATGGGGGCGAGGCCGTTAAGCAGTTCATGCCCGAGCACCTCGATCAGATCGGCGCTGGCCCGCGCTTCGGCCGCCAGTTCTTCCCGCTCGACATCGATCAGCGCGACGACCGACAGATTGCCTTTCGCGCCGGGCGCTTCCACCCGGTCGATGCGCCATGTCCGGCCTTCATGACGCAAATGATGCGCCGCCGGATCGCGCAGTTCCGCGGGTGGGGAAAGGATCCGGTCGTCCGCTGCAAAAACGGTGCGCGCGGCGCGATTGAGCGCACGGGCCGTGCCGCCTTGCAGCGCGATCATGGGAACGGGCGCTGCATCCAGTAGCAGACGCTGCACGTCCCCCTGATGGCGGGGAATATCGCGGGCAAAAGCCCCTGCACTGCGCGCGTCCAGTCTCCGCTCGGGGATCACCGATCTGCCCGGCGCGGCGGCGCGCCAGAGCGCGGCGACCGTCCAGACGGTCGCCATCCCGGCGCCCAGCAGCAGCCCCCACCAGCCGTGACGCGCGGCAACCGCGCCGATTTGCACACAGCCCGCCAACGCCAACCCGAGCGCCACAGCGCGCAGGCGGCGGTCAAAGGCCATGGCGTTCCATGCGGCGATAGAGGGCGCTGCGGCTGAGGCCCAGCGCCCTGGCCGCATGCGTAACATTATGCCGGTGCGCGTGCAGGGCCGCCGCGATCATTGCCCTTTCGGAACGGTCCAGGTCGAACGATCCGGCGGAGTGCTCCGCCGGATCGGAACCGCCGCCGGCGGGCGGCGCCGCGTCACCTGTCAGGTCGAGCGACAGCGCGGCAACGTCGATCGGCCCGTCGCCGGCGAGCACAACCGCGCGCTCCATGACGAGGGCCAGGCCGCGCACCTCGTCCGGCCAGACAGCGCTCTGCATGGCTGCGGCGGCGGCCTCGGTCAGCAGCGGAGCCGATCGGCCGAAACGCTCCGCCGCCACGGCGATAAAATGGCGGGCCAGCCCCACGATATCCCCGCGCCGATCGGCCAGCGGCGGGACGCTCAGCGCAATCGTCGCAACGCGGCGCTTCAGTGCTGGCGTCAACCGATCGATCCGATCGATAATCACGATCGGCCGTGCGGCCGCCGACAGCTGGTCGGCGAGCCGGTCCTGCGCCACTTCGGTCAAGCGATCGGCGCGGCGCAGGATCAGCGTTCCCTCAGCCCCGCTCAGCGGAGCCCAGGCCGCATCGTCACGCAGATCGATCTTCAGCGGTGCGCGCGCCGCATGCGGGGACGCCGCGTGCAGCGCCATGGCCGCCAGCGTGCGGCCAGACCCTGCCGGGCCGGTGATCGCGACACCGGCGGGCGTCGGCCCCACTTTCCCGATCATATCGCGCAGCTCTTTCATCGGTTTGCTTTCACCCAGCAGGCGGGCGGGCGCGTCGCCCTGTCCGCGCTCGGACAGGGCTATATCCGCCGTGGGTGCTACGTCTGTGCCCACCCCGCGCCGGGGTTCGGATGCGATCGCTGCATCCACCTTGGCGATCAGTTCGGCGTTTTTCCATGGTTTGATCGCGACATCGCGCGCGCCAAGCTGCATCGCCTGCACCGCGATGCGCATGCCGCCATGGGCGGTCAGCACGACGATGCAGGCGTTCGCGTCGTCCGCGACCAGCCGACGCAGGCACGCCAGGCCTTCCTGCCCGTCCGCCTTGCCCGCGGTGAAGTTCAGATCAAGAATAATGGCATCATAGACCCGGCGCACCAGCATCGAATAGGCTGCGTCCGGCCCGGCGGCGACGTCCAGCCTGTGGCCGGCCATGCGGAAGGCGATCTCCATCGCCTGCGCCACCGCGCTATTGTCGTCGATCAAGAGAATCGCTTGTGTCATTTGAGCCCTTGACGCGGCAATCGACCGTTCATTTCCGAACAGCATGTTCGTTTCCGGACAATGCCGCCGAATAGCATGAGTCGAATACCACCTGTTTGCAATGCTTTAGTCGTATCGCTGTTTATCTGCGATAATGATTGCATGATGACCGATGCGGCAGAACAATCCAACATGTCTTCCGGTGCCACGATGGACCGCCGGATCGAACGGCCACCGACGCCGTGGTGGCGGACCCGCACGGTGCTGATTGCGTTGGCAATCGCGGGGTTGGCCGCGCTGGCCTGGGGCCTGATACCGGCCAGCGGATCAACCGACGTGGACGCCGCCAATATCCAGACGGCGGCGATCGCGCGGACCAGCTTCGACGATTTTCTGGCGGTGCGCGCCAAGGTGGTGCCAGCGCTGACGACATTCGTCGGCGTAATGACGGCCGGACAGGTGGAGCGGGTGCTGGTGCAGGATGGCGCGCTGGTGCGCGACCACATGCCGCTGGCCACGCTCGCCAACCCCGAACTGCGTCTCCAGGTGCTCAGCCAGGAAGCCCAGATCACCGGTCAGCTGGGCAATGTGGCAGGGGAGAATCTGGGCATCGCACGCAGCCGGATCGATCGGCAGGTGCAGGTATCGCAGGCCGAATATGATCTTATCCGTGCGCAGCGCGATTTGAGCGTCCGGCAACAATTGCACGATCGCGGTTTTGTATCGGATGCGGGCGTGCGCAGCTATGCGCAGGAGGTCGCCTATCAGGAGAAGCGGCTGGCCCAGCTGCAGACGGGCAGCGCGGCGGAAGCACGCATCACCGCCGCCCAGGCCGATCTACTGAACACCGCGCGGGCCCGGCTGCAGAGCAACCAGGCGGCCGTGCGGGCCGGGCTGAGCGCGCTCGTTATCCGGGCGTCCGCCGCCGGGCGGCTCACCAATTTTGCGTTGCAGCCGGGCCAGACGGTCAAGCCCGGCGATCCGGCCGGCCAGATCGACAGCGAGGGAAGCTGGAAGCTGGAGGCGGACGTCGACGAATATTATCTCGGCCGGATTGCCGTGGGGCAGCCAGCGGCCACATCGGGCGGCGCGGCGCTGACGGTGTCCAGAATCCTGCCGACCGTCACCGATGGCCGTTTTCGCGTGGAGTTGCGTTTCGACAGCGCGCCGCGCCAGTCGTTTAATCGCGGCCAGACGCTCGACGTGCGCGTGACCCTTGGCGCTGCTGTTCCGGCCATCACCGCGCCCGTGGGCGGATGGCTGACGCAAGGCGGCGACCATGTGTTCGTGCTGAACGAAGCCGGAAATCGCGCGACCCGCCGCGCTGTGCGGATCGGCCGCCGCAATCCGCGCCGCGTGGAGGTGCTCTCGGGCCTGCAACCCGGAGACCGTATCGTGACCAGTGACCTGTCGCAGATCAGCGGCGACAGCATCAATATTCGTTAGCGCAAGGAGGGCCATCACATGATCGCACTGGAAAAGATCGAGCGGCGCTATCTGTCCGAGGAGGTGGAGACGACGGCGCTGGCCGATATCGACCTGACGGTGGCAAAGGGGGAATTCCTCGCCATCATGGGGCCGTCGGGCTGCGGCAAATCCACACTGCTCAATCTGCTGGGCACGATCGACCGGCCGACCGCCGGGCGATATCTATTCGACGCAGCCGATCTGGCTGGGCTGCAGGAAAAGGCATTGGCAAAATTCCGCGCCGCCATGCTGGGCTTCGTGTTCCAGAGCTTCAACCTGATCGACGAGCTCACGATTGCGGAAAATATCGCGCTCGCACTAACCTATCGCCGGGATGTGACCGGCAAGAAGGAGCGGGTGGCGGCGGCCATGGACACCGTTGGCATCGCTCACCGCGCGCGCCACTTTCCGCACCAGCTGTCGGGCGGACAGCAACAGCGCGCCGCCATCGCGCGCGCGATCGTGGGGGACCCCAAGCTGATTCTGGCAGATGAGCCCACCGGCAATCTCGATACCGCCAATGGAGAGCAGGTCATGAATATCCTCGCCGCGCTCAACGAAGCCGGGTCCACCATTGTGATGGTCACCCATTCGCCCAGCCATGCCGACAGGGCGCTGCGCCGCATCGACATGCTGGACGGACGGATCGTGGCCTCGGCCGCGCGCGCGATCTGAGAGTCCGGCCATGAACCGCCTCGCTTTCCTTTCGCTCTACCGGTCGTTTGCCCGCCAGCGGGCGGTCACCGCGCTCAACATCCTGGGCCTGGCCGTCGGCGTCGCGGTTTTCCTCGTGCTGGCTCTTTACGTCCGGTTCGAGACCAGTTTCGAGCGCTGGTTGCCGGACCATGAGCAGGTCTATGTGGTTCAAACGGTGTGGGATACGCCCGGCAGTCCGCACAACGGCCCCTATAACGACACCATGGGCGGACTGCTGGACCAGCTGCGGCAGGATTTTCCCGGTACCATCGGCACCCGCATATTGGGCGGAGAGAACGGCGGCATCGTGCGTCAGGGCCAAGTTTCTGTCACCGACGACGTGGCCATGGTCGATGCGCGCTTCCCGGCGCTGTTCGATCTGCCGATGGTGCGCGGCGCGGTGGCCGGCGTGCTCGATCAGCCGGACGCAGTCCTGATCAGCCGCGCCGCTGCACGCCGCTACTTCGGATCGGGCGATCCGATCGGTCAGATGCTCACCATCTCGGTCTTCGCGGCCCAGAATTACCGGGTGGCGGGCGTGTTCGAGGACTTGCCAGCCAACAGCGATCTGAAACTTTCGCTGCTGATCCGCCTGCCCGGCGATATCGGACGCACCAACCCCAATTGGTACCATTGGGGCAGTACCAGCCTCCCGACATTCCTGCGCTTCCCCAGCCGCGCCGCCGCGCGCGACTATGCCGCGGCGCTGCCCGCATTCGTCGATCGGCGCGGGCGGGCGGATCTGGGCGACGGTGCATCGGATATGGTGGCGCTGGCGCTGCTGCCGCTAACCGATCTGCACCTGCAGCCGGAGGGGTCGGCCAGCGCCAGCGCCCGGCTGACGCTGATCGCGCTGGGGCTGGTCGGTCTGCTGACATTGCTCATCGCACTGGTAAACTATGTCAATCTTGCCACCGCGCGCGCCAGCCTTCGCGCGCGCGAGGTCGCCATGCGCAAGGTGCTGGGCGCGGACCGCGCAGCCATCATCAAGCAGTTTCTTGGCGAGGCGGTGCTGACAGTAGCGCTGGCCACGCTTGCCGGCCTGATCCTGGCCGAGCTGGGCCTGCCGCTGATCAACGCCGCCAGCGGTCTGGCCCTGACGATCCCCTATGCCATCATCGCGCCTGCGCTCGTCGGCCTGATTGGCGTCACCGGACTGCTCGCGGGGTCCTATCCGGCGCTGCTGCTTTCGGGATATCGCCCGGCAGCGGTGCTGGCCTCATCGCGCGCACCGGGCGGCGGCCGGGCGGGCGCACGCATCCGCGAGGGGCTGGTCGTGTTCCAGTTCGCGCTGGTGATCGCCCTCCTGATCGGCACCACGGTGCTGGTGTCGCAGACCCGCCATATGCGCAGCGCCGATGTCGGATTTCAGCGCGAAGGATTGCTCACCGTGCTCTCCACCCGGGACAGCCTGGTCGCACCGGCGCAGAAGCGGGCCTTCATGGCGCGTCTGCGCGCGCTGCCTTCGGTCCGTGCGGCCGCATTTGCCAACAGCACCGTGGGCGGGTCCGGCGAGCGCAATGCCGACACCGTGGCCTTGCCCGGCGTACCCGGCTCCGGACCATCGCTGGTGTGGGAAAGCGTGGGCCCCGATTTCTTCACCGTCTACGGCACACGGCTGCTCGCGGGGCGGGTGTTCGATAGCGCGCGCGCGGGCGACGACGGCACGAACCGTGCGCCCGATGCGACGATCAACATCGTCATCAATCGGCAGGCCGTGCGCCGGCTGGGTTTTGCCACCGCGCGCGACGCCGTGGGCAAAACCATCGGCGGCGCGCGCCCGCTGACCATTATCGGCGTGGTCGACGATATGCGTTTCTACAGCCCGCGAGAGCCGCTGGAGCCGACCTACTACCGCTATGCGGCGGACCCGGCCGAGCTGTTAACGACGGTAGCGTCGGTGCGCTTTTCCGGCGATCCGCGCGCCGCTCTGCGGTCGATCAGCGATCTCTGGCAGTCGATCGTGCCGCAGGTGCCGTTCGATGCCCAGACCGCGGACGCGCGATTGACCGAATTTTACAGAGCCGACGACCGGGCCACGCGGTTGTTCGCGATCGGAGCGGGCCTGGCCGTTCTGATCGGCTGCGTCGGGTTGTGGGGGCTCGCCTCCTTCAACACCGCGCGCCGCGTCAAGGAAATTGGCATCCGAAAGAGCCTTGGCGCATCGTCCGGCGATGTGGTGACGCTGCTGATCGGACAGTTCTTGCGCCCGGTGCTGCTCGCCAACCTGATCGCCTGGCCGCTGGCATATCTGGTCTTGCGCACATGGCTCGCGGGTTTTTCGGACCGGATCGCTCTTTCACCGCTCTATTTTCTCGGCGGCAGCCTGCTGGCGATAGCGATCGCAGTTCTGACCGTGCTGGGCCAATCGCTCCGTGCCAGCCGCACGACGCCGGCCTGGGCGCTGCGGCATGATTAAGCGATGCGCATTGCTGGCGGTCATGCTGTTGCTCCCGGCGGCGGTACATGGCGAAACGCTACGCGGCGCCATCATCGCCGCCTACGCCTCCAACCCGGAACTGGCCGAAGCCCGCGCCCGGGAGGATGCGCGCGCGGAGGGGATCGTGCAGGAGCGTGCGCGGGCGCGGCCCACACTCTCGGCGGACACCGGGGTCGGCACCATCGCAAGCGCCAGTCTGCGCGCGGCTTTGCCGCTGTGGACCGGCGGCCGAATTGGCGCCGCCGTGGACGCCGCGCGGGCGGACGTGGCCGCCGGCGAGCAGCGCGTGCGGGACAGGGAGGCGGCGGTGCTGGAACAGGTTGTACGGGCCTATGCCGCGTATCTGTTCGCGCGCGAATCGATCGCGGTCGCCCGCATCGGGATCGATCGGCTCGATCGGCAGGTGGACGAGGCGCGAACCCGCTTCGATCTGGGCGAAGCCAGCTTGACCGACGTGGCGCAACTGCGCACGCAGCGGGCCAGCGTGATGGCCAATCTGGCGGATGCCGAGGGCGCTCTGGATAGCGCGGCAGCGGCCTATCGCGCAGTGGTGGGGCAGGAACCGCTCGATCTGGAGACCAAGGTGCCGCCGCCTGCCGGGCTGGCGAGCACTCTGGCCGATGCCCGCGCCGCGGCCGTGGCCGCCAACCCGCGGCTGATCGAGCAACTCCAGATTGCCGATGCCGCCGCGGCGCGCATCCGGCTGGAACAGGCCGCCTACGCGCCGTCGGTCGATCTGGCGGCGGGTTATGGCCGTGCCGGGCAGCTTGTCGGTTCGGGTGCCGGGACCTTCTACAACGGCGCCGACGTGGGCGTGACGCTGCGCCTCCCGATCCTGACAGGAGGATTGGCCGCGTCCCGGGTGCGCGCGGCGCGGGCGACCTATCGCGCCGAGCGGCTGGGCGTGGAGGCGGCCGACCGAGCCATCATGCGCGACGTTGACATGGCCTGGGCCGGATTGTCCGCCGCGCGCAAGCGGCAGGACGCCAGCGCGGCCGGTCTGGAGGCGGCCAAACTGGCGCTGGAGGGCGTACGGGCGGAATATGGCTTCGGCCTGCGCTCCACCCTGGACATCCTGAACGTGGACCAGGGCTATCGCGATGCGCAGCTGGCGGTCGCCCGCAGCCGCAGCGACATGATGGTGGCCCAGGCGGCGCTGCTGCGCGCCAGCGGACGGCTGGACCGGGACAGCTATCTGTAATATCGGGTCCGGCGAACACCCGGGTGCCCGCCCGGTACAGTGCCCCTTACGCTTACATCTGATCGCCGCTTCGCAGCGCAGCCGGAGCCAGTTATCCCATGATGCGTCCCCTGGATCTTTTTCTGGCGCTGCTGGTGATGGCGGTGTGGGGCACGAATTTCGTGATCATCCATGAGGCGATTACGGTACTGCCTCCGCTGCTGTTCGCCGCGCTGCGCTTCACCATCGCCTTTCTGCCCGCCGTCTTCTTCGTCAAACGACCGCAGGTGCCTTTCTGGAACATGGCGGCTTACGGGCTGCTGATCGGGGTCGGCCAGTTTGGCGTGCTGTTTATCGCCATGGACGGACGGATTACGCCCGGGCTTGCCTCGCTGGTGGTGCAGATGCAGGTGTTTTTCACCATCGGCCTGTCGGTATGGCTGACGGGCGAGCGGGTGAAGCCGATGCAGATCGCCGCGCTGCTGCTGGCCGCGGGGGGCATCCTGGTGATCGCGCTGCACATCGCGGGCGCGACGACGATCCTGGGACTGCTCATGACGCTGTTCGCGGGCGCCTGCTGGGCGGCGGGCAATATGGTGTCGCGCCGCAATGGACGGATCGATATGCTGGGCTTTATCGTCTGGACCAGCCTGTTCCCCATCCCCGTGCTGTTCGCGCTCGCCTTCCTGTTCGAGGGCCCCGGCGCCATCGTGAACGGGCTGCGAGCGGCGCATTTGGGCACTTGGGCTGCCGTGGTGTGGCAGGCGGCGGGCAACACGCTGTTCGGATACGGCGTCTGGTCCTGGCTGCTCGCGCGCCATCCGGCCGCCACCATCGCGCCCTTCGCGCTGCTGGTGCCGGTGTTCGGCATCGGCGCATCCGTGCTGCTGTTGGGGGAAGCCCTGCCATTCTGGAAGATCGCGGCCGCCTCCATGGTGATCGGCGGCCTGGCGATCGGCTTCCTCGATTCCGGACGTATCGCCCGCGTTCTGGCGAGGTCCGGCCTCAGCCGCGGCAAATGAACGTGCGTCCCGACATCTGAAGCGAAAGAATAAGGAAATGGTGCCCGAGGGAGGAATTGAACCACCGACACTACGATTTTCAGTCGTATGCTCTACCAACTGAGCTACTCGGGCATCTCGCGGACGCGGCGGATTGCGCGCCATCCGTCAGCGGGAAAGCGGCCTATAGGCGGGGGCCGACCGGCTTGTCCAGCCCCGTTTGGAGCGCCGGATCGGCGGACTGGGTCAATAGTCCTCGTCCGTCTGTCCGTTGCTCTGCGGCGGTACCGCAGGACCGGGGATGCGATAGCCGTCGCCGAGCCATTTGAGCAGATCGCGGTCCTTGCACCCGGCGCTGCAGAACGGCGCATGATCGGGCGTTGCCGGCCGGCTGCAGGCAGGACATTTGGGCTGGCTCATGCTTCTACCTCGTTGATCGGCTCACCGCCGTCGATCGGACATTTGGGATCGGCGCGCAGAATGACCGGCCGGCCGGTGCGCTGGGACAGTTCCTCAGCCAGCGCCTCCTTTTTCTCCAGCCGGGCGATGACGGCGGGATGCGCACGCAGCGTCAACCAGCCGCGCCCGCGCGATCGCTCGGCCCGCCGCAGCAGCGCCAGCGTCGCACCGCAAACCGACTGCCCCTGCAGCAGCTCGATGGTGGAGGCGCGCGTGCGGCGCAGCACGATCTGCATCAGGCCAAAGCCGTTCACCGCCGTGCGTTCGCACGCAAAACCGACCGCCGCATCGAACAGATCGCCGATCCGCACGCGGTCCGCCTTGTCCGGCAATGTGGGGAAATCGACGACGATATTGCCCTGCAGATCGAACAGCGCGATCGCGTGGGCCACCTCCGGCGCAGCGGCAAACGCCAGATCACGCGCCGGCAAATCGCCGTCGACATCGATCGCGGTGAAGGCGGCGGTCGGCTCGATCAGCAGGCTGCCGCCGGTGAACGGCCGTACGCCTTGGCGCGCCTGCTCGATCAGTTCGTTCCAGTCATGATCGTCCAGCGTTTCGCCCTCGGCGGCGCGGACTTCGCGCACCGGAGCGTCGGCCGCGATCCGCGCGCGCAAGGATGGACCGGCGGCAGGCACGGCACCGCTCGGCCGGACACGCAGCATCTTGGCCCGGCCCTGCTCCCTCATCGGCTCGCGCATGACCTCCACCCTTGTGGTCTGCCCCTCGCTCAGCGAGTCCGGCAGCGGTGCCAGCATGCCTTCCTGGCCCTCTGGCAGAGCGACGAGCCCGCGATGTGCGAGCTTCTTCACCAGCCTGGCACCATCCATCACCGCGCCCGCACGCACGCCGCCGGGCCGCTCGATGCGGATCGCCACCGGGCGTCCGCCGACGATCCGCATCGCGCGTGCCTCGCCGATACCGTCCTCGAACAGCCATTCAGTCAAGCGGATATCCCCCCTCGGCCAGCAGCAGCCGCGTTTCGTAGAGCGGCAGGCCGATCACGCCAGAATGGCTGCCCGACATCCACAGCACCAGCGCCTCGGCGCGGCCCTGAATGGCGTATCCCCCGGCCTTGCCCATGCCCTCCCCGCTGGCGACATAGGAGGCGATTTCGCTGGCATGGAGCGGTTTGAATTTCACGATGGTCTCGGAAACCTTGCTGCGCTGGCGGCCGGAGCGGTCGATCAGGCTGACCGCGCTATAGACCCGGTGCCGGCGGCCGCTCAGCACCTGCAGAAACCCGCGCTGCATCTCAGCGTCCAGGGCCTGCTCCAAAATCCGGCGGCCGGCGGCCACGGTGGTGTCGCCCGCCAGCACCATCTCGTGCGGCGCACGCGTGACCGCCTGGGCCTTTTGCTCGGCCAGGCGCAGCGCATAAGCACGCGGCAGTTCGCCGGCGCGCGGCGTTTCATCGATGTCGGGAGACACGATGCGGGCCGGAAATACGCCCAGTCGGCCGAGTATATCGCGCCGCCGCGGACTGGACGAGGCCAGCACCAACGATGCCATGGCCATCCCGCCGCTCACACGCCGCTCATTTGAATCGATAGGTGATGCGGCCCTTGGTCAAATCATAGGGTGTCAGCTCGCACAATACCTCGTCGCCCACCAGCACGCGGATGCGGTTCTTGCGCATCTTGCCCGCGGTGTGGCCCAGCACTTCGTGGCCATTCTCCAGCTCCACGCGGAACATCGCGTTGGGCAGGAGTTCGCGCACGGTGCCGCGCATTTCGAGAAGTTCTTCTTTCGCCATTCTTATCCTGAACACTGATGTCGGCCATGGGTGGCCGCATGCTTCGCCCGCCCCCTAGACGCCCCGCACGCAAAAGGAAAGCGGCGGTGCTATTCGACGAACATGGGCTGACGGTCCATGAGCGACAACTGGCCGCGGATTTTCGTGGGACAACATGCGCGATCATCGGTTATCCGCTGCGTGGCAGGCCACAAATTTGCTAACCCCCCGTTCGCGGCACGCCATTCGCCGTTCGCGGTTCGCCAGACGAGTATTTCTCCCGATGACCTTCTTCGCTCACCGCCACGTGCTCACCTGCTCGGTGGCCCCGATCGCGCTGATGGCCGCCGCGCCCGCGCTGGCGCAGGATGCGCCCCCGGTCGATCCCGTGGCGGCCACGGCCGCGCCCGAGGGCAATCAGCCGGAGGTCTACGCCGATGACATCGTCGTGCGGGCCACCCGGCTGAAGGGCGAGGTGGATACCGATATTCCCGTGCTGGACGAGATCAGCGCGGCCGAAGTGGCGAGCTATGGCGCAACGTCGATCACCGAACTGATCGGCCTGCTCGGCCCGCAGACCGGATCGTCGCGCGGGCGTGGCGGCGGCCGCCCGGTCATCCTGCTCAATGGCCGCCGCATCTCCAATTTCCGCGAACTGCGCGATCTGCCGCCCGAGGCGATCGCGCGCGTACAGATTTTCCCCGAAGAACTGGCGCTGCAATATGGCTACCGCCCCGATCAGCGCGTTATCAATCTGATCCTGGTCAGCGATTTCGCCTCTGTTGTGGGCGAGCTGGAATATGGACAACCGGCGCAGGGCGGCCGTTCCAAGCAGGAGGCGCAGGGCGGGCTCACCCGTATTGGCGATGATTTCCGCTTCAACCTCAACGCGCAATACACGCAGGAGACCAGCCTGACCGAGGCCGAACGCGGGATCGTCGCGTCCGCGCTGCGTCCCAATGCGCTGCTGCCGACGGGCGTCGCCGGGCTGGGGGCCTATCGCACGCTGCTTCCGCAGACCGACGCCTTTCAGCTCAACGCCAGTTACAGCAAAAACCTGACAGAAACGATCGTGCTGTCGCTCAACGCAGCTTACGACATCGCCGATTCGCGGTCGCTCAACGGCCTGCCGGCGATCGATTTCCTGCTGCCCGGCACCAGCGCCTTTTCGCAGACCGGGCAGGACGCCGCGATCACGCGCTATTACACAGATCCGCAGCCGCTACGGCGCAGCGCTACGGTAGACACGCGCTCGGCCAGCGCGGGCATCAGCGGCGATGCGCGCGGATGGCGCTGGTCGGTTAACGGCAATTATTCCGAAGTTCTGAGCGATATCTTCACCGATCGCGCATTGGACGCAGCGGGCGTGCAGGCGCTGGTCGCCGCCGGACTGGCCGATCCGTTCGCGGCCGCCACCGGACAGGGCCTTGCGTTCGCCGCGCCCGACCGCAGCCGGAGCCTCTCCACCGCCGCCGACGGGACCGCCGAGGGATCGGGCGTATTGTTCTCGCTGCCTGCGGGCGCGGCACGGATCAGCCTCAATGGCGGATACAACCGGCAGGATATCAGCGCCGTCACCCAGACGCAGGCCGCGATCTTCGCCACTGATCTGGGGCGCGGCACGGCCAGCTTCGGCGGCAATATTTCGCTCCCGATATCCAGTCGGCGCGATGGCGTGCTGGAGGCGATCGGCGATCTGACGCTGAACGCCAATGGCGGTTACAAGCATCTCACCGATTTCGGCGATCTCAAAAGCTACGGCGGTGGCCTCACCTGGGAGCCGACCGAAAACCTGCGCCTGTTGATGAGCTATATCGGCGAGGAGGCAGCGCCTTCGATCAGCGATCTTGGCGCACCGATCATCCTTACGCCCAATGTGCCGACCTTCGATTTCACCACTGGTCAGTCGGTGGTGATCGATCGCACAACCGGCGGCAATCCCGCGCTGATCGCCGAGCGGCGGGGCGATATCAAGGTCAACCTCGGCTGGGAGCCCGGGTTCGTTGAGGATCTGCGGATCGAAGTGGAGTATAACCGCAACCGATCGCGCAACGTCACCAGCAGCTTCCCGCTGTTGACCCCCGCGATCGAGGCCGCCTTTGCCAGCCGCGTGACGCGCGGGCCGGACAACCGGCTGCTCGCGCTCGATGCGCGGCCGGTGACCTATGGTGAGACGAACCGTGATCGCATCCGCTGGGGCCTTAACTATCGCGGGGCGTTTGGCGGCAATAGCGCGGCCGAAGGCGGCGGCGGTGAAGGCGCAGACGGCGCGGGCGGCGGCCGGCGGGCCGATTACGGCTCCGGACGCGCCGGTGGCGGCGACGGCGGAAGACGCGGCGGCGCTTCCGGCGGCGCTACCGCAAGCCATGGCGCGCCCGGCGGCAAAACCGCCGCAGCCAGCAGCGCGGCGCCGGGCGCGGCGGGCACTGGATCCTCGGGCCAGTCCGCGGCGCACGGGGGCATGCCCGCAAACGGAACCGAGACGGCCGCCAGCACGCCACAGGAACAAACACCCCAGGAACAAACACCCCAGGGACAAACAACCCAGGGACAAACAACCCAGTCGGATACACCGCAGCCGCGGCAGAATGCGCGGCGCGGGGGGGGCGGACGCGGCGGCTTCGGCTTTGGCCGCCCGGACGACGGCAAGGGCCGCTACAACATCTCGCTCTATCACACCTATGCCTTGCGCGACGACGTGGTGATCCGGCCCGGTGTGCCCACGCTCGATCTGCTCAACGGCGACGCAACCGGCGCGGCCGGCGGCACCCCGCGCCACCAGCTGGAACTGGAAAGCGGCGTCTATTACAAGGGCATGGGCCTGCGCTTTTCCGGCAATTACGCCTCGGCCACCCGCGTGAACGGCGATCCGCTGACCGGCAGCAGCGATCTGTATTTTGGCGATCTGGCCACCTTCAACCTGCGTCTGTTCGCCAATCTGGAGCAGGTGCTGAAAAAGGACCGCGGTGTGTTCAAGGGTACGCGCGTGTCCTCGCGTGTCGACAATCTGTTTGGCGCGATCCAGGAGGTACGCGATGCCAGCGGCGCGGTGCCGCTACGCTATCAGCCCGGCCTGGTCGATCCGGTGGGCCGCGTGGTCGAGATCGATTTCAGGAAGCGGTTCTAGGATGCGCCGCGCGGTCGCCGCACCAACGCTGCTGATCGGCCTCGCTCTGCTGCCCGGCTGCGATGCCACCGATAATGGCGGCGCTGCGGCGGCGCGCACGCCAGAGGCGCAAGCGATCGCTGCGGCCGCGCCAACCCCCGTTGCCCTGCCCAAAACCATGGCCCCGCCCAAGCCTGCTGCCGTGCCTGCCGCAGCCATGCAAAGCTGGCGGAGCCCTGACGGCGCCATTGCGCTACAATATCCGCGCACGCTCAGCCCGTCGCAGGATTTCTCCGCCACCTATTTTACACCGGCGGGCTGGCGCGCGACGTTCGATGGCGCGCCCATGGGGCCGGGCCACGGGCTGGTCCGCTTCACCGCCGAAAGCCTGAGCCAGGGCAATGTCCCGCGCATCGCCGCCGACACGCTGCAGATCGGCATCAGCGCCGACCAGGCGGTTGTAGCCGACTGCCTGACGCGCGGACTGCAAGGCGGCAGAGGCACGCAGGCACCCAGCCGTATCATCGGCGGTGTGCGCTTCACCACCTGGCGCGGGGGCGACGCGGGCATGAGCCATCAGCTCTCCAGCACGGACTGGCGCGCCGTCCACCATGGCACATGCATCGCCATCGACTGGCTGACGCGCTCGGTGCCCGCGTCCGTGGACGTCAACGCTCACCCCGGCCGACCGCGTGCTGACGTGGAAAAAGATTTCAACTCTATTCTGGCAAGTCTTATGCTTAATTAGAGATCTGCTATAATCCAATATTTGGTTTTTATCGCTAACATCGCAGATATATCAATTTTTACGTAGTAGTAATTCGAGTTTTACTACGGGCTTCTTGAATTGTTCGAAGCGTCCTGTCTCGAGCTATCGGCCAGGCCGTTCGCTGCGCCTGGCTTCCCCCCCCGTAGGAAATTTCCGTGCGGTTTTTTGCAATGGAGGTGCGGATACTTTGTCACTTTTGCACAAGTATATTGCGTGGGCGTCCGCTTATCGCCCTATCCCGCCAGCCCGATCTTGCGCAGCGCGCGATAGGCGTAGGCTTTGCCCTTGTTGCGCGCGGGAAAGCGGCCGGGGCCGTGGGGGGTCAGGCCGGCGCGGCGCAGGAGGCGGTTGAGGCCGTGGGCGTCGGCTTCGGCAAAGCTCCAGTCGCTGCGCCAGGTGATCGAGAGCGAGAGCGACGGCTCGGGGCCGTTTCGCACGAAATGCGGGGCCATGACGGGCACGAACACCGCCTGTCCGGGTGCCAGGTTGATCGCGGTGCCAGCAGGCAGAAAATCGTCGTTCCAGATCAGGTTGCGCTGATGGCCCGAATGATAGGCTTCGTGCGCGGCCGGCGGGGCGAAGCGCGCGTCGCCTGCCGGAAACTGCGTTATCGTCTTGGTGCCGCGCAATTGCAGCAGGATGTTGTGCTCGGGATCGAAATGATAGGGCGTCATCGCGCCTGGTGAGGACACAAAGATGAACGCTTGCGGCCGCAGCATCCGACCGGTCTTGGCCTCGATCGCCGGTTTCAGCTCACCCAGCAGTTCCATCAGCAGGGCGGCATATCGCGGCATCTGCTCGACATTCTTCAGCACTGCCCAGCTGCGGCAGACGTCGATCGTGCGGATCGTCTGGCCGATCGTGAGGCCGTTTTCTGGCACCGCGCCGGCGTCAATGCCCACGGGCAGATCGCCTGGATTATACTCCACGCTGGCCGCCGGTAGCGCCTCACCAAGCCGCGCAATCGCATCGAGCGTCAGCAGCGCATGCTCCGGCAGATGATGCTCCATCCGGTGCGGCATTTCAGGATAATGGTCGGCGAAGCGGCCGATGGTCGCGCAATCGAATACCGAGGTCATGCCGCGCGTTCCTGCCGCGCCGCCATGCGGTCCTCGATCCAGCGCAGTCCGGTGAAGGCCACACGCCGCGCCTGTCCGCCAACCGCCACCGATACCCGGCCGATCGATCGGCGCTCGGTCCACAGGCTGTCGATCATGGGATGGTCGGGCGCCGCACAACTGTCGGCCCAAACAATTTCCGGACGATCGAGCAGCGCATAATTTTCGATCTGGAGCAGGACCCCGGGCGAAAAGCGGGCAAAGGCCTCGTCGAACGTGGTCTTGAAACTGAAGATACCGCTGCCCGATTGCAGGTTCACCAACATGGCGATAGGCGCGCCCTCGAAGCGGAGCGACAGCAGCTCCAGCCGCCCGGCCGCCGCCATGGCGCCGAGCATGTCGCGAAACAGCGCGCGGGTGCGCTTCTGGCTGGCCAGCGCGCTGTGCCCCTGCCCCTTCCAGCCCGATGCCTCCAGCGCCAGAAAGGCGTCAATCCAGCCGTCCAGATCGGCAAGTCCGTCGCTGCGATGAAAGGCGAGCGTGCCGATCTCCTCCAAACGGCGCTTCTGACGGCGCAGTTCCTTGCGCTTCTTTGCGCGCACGGCCCGTTCGTAATAGTCCTGCCCGCTCAGGTTGGAACGCACGAACGCGCGTTCGTGCCGGCGCACAATGTCACAGCGCCGGTTCTGCCCAGCGCAGATTTTGCGCAGCGCCAGCGCCGTCGGTCCATCCAGCGCAAAATAGTCGAGGTGGAAGAACAAAGCGGACCGGGCGTGGCGGTCAAGATAGGCCAACAGCGCGGTCCAGAAGGCCTGCTCTTGACCGTCTGCGACCAGCGGATTGCCGAGAAAGGCGTTCGGGTGCAGCCAGTTCTGCCAATGCGGCACGGGCCGCTGGCCATAGCGTTGGCCCAGCGCCAATGGCATCAGCCCGATCAGTCGGCCCGCGCGCGGACGCCCGTCCCAGAGCAGGAACAGACCGGCATCGCGGGCCGAATCGCAATGCACGAGCGCGCTCGGCAGCACCCGGCTTTCGTTGAAGATATTGGCCTCGGCCGCCGCATCTTCCAGCGCCTGCCACTGCGCGATGAGCGCTGCATTTATATCCTGCGCTGCGATAAATTCGGCCTGGGGCACCGCCGCCCGATTGGCCGCGGCGCGGCGCAGTGCCTCGTCGAAAGCATTGGAAGAGACGGTCTGGTTCACTCGGCAGCTCCTAGGGAGCCTGCGCACTAGCCGCAAAACGCAAATATTTGGCTAAGAGCCCGTTTTGCAAGAGAAAGCCGCCGGCGTGAACCGGCAGCCTCTGGAAACGCAATAATAGGCGAGCGTGGTTACGCCGCGGCGAGCGCCGCCAATAGCAGCAGCGCCACGATATTGGTGATCTTGATCATCGGGTTCACTGCCGGTCCGGCGGTGTCCTTGTACGGATCGCCCACGGTATCGCCGGTCACTGCGGCCTTGTGGGCTTCGGAACCCTTGCCGCCATGATGGCCGTCTTCGATATATTTCTTGGCATTGTCCCAAGCGCCGCCGCCCGCGGTCATCGACAGCGCAACGAACAGGCCGGAGACGATCACGCCGAGCAGCAGCGCGCCGAGCGCGGCAAAGCCATTGGCCTGCCCCGCCACCGCGGTGATCGCAAAATAAACCGCGATCGGCGCCAGTACCGGCAACAGCGACGGGATGATCATCTCCTTGATTGCCGCCTTGGTGACGAGATCGACGGTGCGGCCGTAATCGGGCTTGGACGTACCCGCCATGATGCCGGGATTGTCGCGGAATTGCCCGCGCACTTCCTCGACCACCGCGCCCGCCGCGCGGCCGACGGCGGTCATGCCCATCGCCCCGAACAGATAGGGGAGCAATGCGCCGAGCAGCAGGCCGACGATGACATAGGGGTTTTCCAAGCTGAAGCTGACCTGCAGGTCCGGGAAAAACTCCTTGAGATCGATGGTGTAGGCCGAGAACAGCACCAGCGCGGCGAGCCCCGCCGAACCGATGGCATAGCCCTTGGTCACCGCCTTGGTGGTGTTGCCGACCGCGTCCAGCGCATCGGTCTTCTCGCGCACGCTCTCGTCGAGCCCCGCCATTTCGGCGATGCCGCCGGCGTTGTCGGTAACCGGGCCGTAAGCGTCGAGCGCAACGACCATGCCCGCCAGCGCCAGCATGGCCGTAGCGGCGAACGCGATGCCGATAAGGCCCGCGAGCTGATACGCCACGATAATGCCGACAACGATCACCAAGGTCGGCAGCGCGGTCGCTTCCAGCGAGATGGCCAGGCCCTGGATCACATTGGTGCCATGGCCAGTCTCCGACGCCTTGGCGATCGACCGGACCGGGCGGTAATTGGTGCCGGTATAATATTCGGTGATCCAGATGATCAGCCCGGTAACCGCGAGGCCCACCATCATCGACCAGAACAATTGCATGCCCGTGAAGCCGATAACGGCCTCGATCGCGGTTTCCGCCGCTACCGGTACGCCGTTCACGTCGAGCACGCTCGTCGCTTCGGCCAATCCGCCGCCGATGATCGCGTTCATGTCACCGAGCGTATATTGCGTGACGAAGAATATTGCCGGGATCGACAGCACGGTGGTCGTGATGAAGCCCTTGTAGAGCGCGCCCATGATGTTGGTGCCGCCGCCGAGCCGCACCATATAGGTGCCGATGATTGAGGTGATGATGCACATGCCGCCGACGATCAGCGGCAGGCTCATAAGCTGCATCAACTGTTCGTTGGGGACGATTTTGCCGACCAGCAGCGCCAGCAGAACCATGGTGGCGCCGACGGTGACGACATAGGTTTCGAACAGATCGGCGGCCATGCCGGCGCAATCACCGACATTGTCACCGACATTGTCTGCGATGGTGGCCGGGTTGCGCGGATCATCCTCGGGGATGCCCGCCTCGACCTTGCCGACCAGATCGGCGCCGACATCGGCCGCCTTGGTGAAGATGCCGCCGCCAAGACGCGCGAAGATCGAGATCAGCGATGCGCCGAATGCGAGTGCTACCAGCGCGTCGATCACCGTTCGGTTATCCGGGCGGTAACCGGCAGGTCCGGTCAGATACCAGAAGAACACCGAAATCGCGAGAAGCGCCAGGCCCGCCACCAGCATACCCGTGACCGCGCCAGCCCTGAAAGCCACGGTCAGACCGCTCTGCAGACTGACCGAGGCCGCCTGCGCCGTGCGCAAATTGGAACGCACCGATATATTCATGCCGATAAAGCCCGCAACGCCGGAAAGCAGCGCGCCGATAGCAAAGCCGATGGTCGATGTCAGGCCGAGGAACACAAAGACGAGGATCGCGACGACCACACCAACAATGGCAATGGTGCGGTACTGGCGGGCGAGATAGGCTTTTGCTCCTGTCTGGATCGCGCCTGCTATCTCCTGCATCGTGGCGTTGCCAGGATCAGCGCTGAGCACCTGACGGCTGGTGATAAACCCGTAAACCACGGCAATGATGCCGCAGATAATGGCAATGACAATGACGGACATATCAGACATCTTCCCCTGTTGACCCTATCGGTTGCCGCCTCGTTTTCGGGCGGCTTGCCAGCAGACCTAACCGAGTGAACGGGATTGACAAGCGGTAAAAGAAACCGCGTTCAGTGGCTGTACCCGCCGATCTGCGCCCGATCGAGCCGCGCCCCGTCCATCTCCATCCCCGTGCTGTCCGCCGCGCCGAACAGGCCGATGCGAACGGCGGGCACGGGCAAGGCAGCGTCGCGGGGCGCGGCGAACAGCAGCGCATAATCGTCTCCCCAGCGGATTGCATCATCCAGCCGATCCGGCAGCGCGGCGCGCAAGGCGCCTGATACGGGGATCGCAGCCTGGTCGATGGAGACGCCGAGCCCGCTGGCGGCGGCCATGCGGGCGGCATCGATCAAAAGGCCGTCACTCACATCCATCATGGCGTGGACCATCGGCGCAAGCGCGCGCCCTTCCGCGAGCAGCGGGACAGGGCGCAGATACGCGGCGGCCAGTTTATCCGGCACCGCCTCACCTGCCTCAGCCAAGGTGAAACCGGCAAAGGCATCGCCGATCGTTCCGGCGATCCACAGCCCATCGCCTGGCTGCGCGCCGGACCGGGCTGGCACCCGCGTGGAGGTGGCCCGCCCGATGGCGGTGCACCCGAACACGCGGATCGCCCCGTCGGGCAGTCGGATCGAATCTCCGCCCAGCAGCGGCACGCCATATTGCTCCAGCACTGTGCGCAACCCATCGGCAAATGCCGCGTCCCAGTCCGCCATGCCCAGCGCGTGGCTGGTCAGGACACCCACCGGTTCGGCTCCCTTGGCGGCCAGATCGGACAGGTTGGTGGCGATCAGCTTCCAGGCGACGTCAGCGGGATCGGTGCCCAGACGCAGATGCACGCCCTCGGCGATGCCATCATGGGTAAGGATCAGCGTCTCTGAACCCAGATCCAGCACGGCGGCATCGTCGTTCAATCCCCGCGCGCCAGGATGCAGCGCGAACGCGCGCAACATATCAATATAGGCGTGTTCAGAGCTCACCAAGCTGCTCTACACCGTCCGCCCCGAACGTGTCGAAAATCTGTTCAGAATTTCGTCATCGCGAGGCCGGTTGCCGCTTGTGTCTCTCGATCACGCTCCCTTGCGGACGTCCTTCGAAATTACGTCAAGCAATCCATTGACAAATTTGGCGTCCTTTTCGTCGAAAAAGGCATGCGCCACATCGACATATTCGTTGACGATCGCGCCGGTAGGCACGTCCGCGCGCCCCAGCAGTTCATAGGTTCCGCAGCGCAGCAGCTGCAGCATGGTTTTGTCCAGGCGCTCGAGCTTCCAGCCTTCGGCGAGCCGCGAGCCAATCAGCACGTCGATCTCATCGCGCCTGGCGTCGACCCCGCTGACCACATCGTCGAAGAAATCGGGCTCGGCTTCGGCGATCGGTTCCTCCTCGATCGCCTCACCCAAACGGTGCTCGTGAAATTCGCGCAGCAACCGCGCCAGGCCGGTGCCCTCCATATCCTTCTGGTACAGTGCCTGCACAGCAGCGAGCCGGGCGGCGGAGCGGGGTTGGGAGCGGGTATTGTTCATATCGGTTCTTCTGTTGATGGCACCCGCCCTAGCCACGCAAGCCGGACGAAGTCGAGAAAAGTCGTTCCCTCCCTGCTCAATCAAGCGCCAAATGTGGGTACCAAGGAGCCGGGCTCAAAGACCGGTTCAACAACGAAAACTTGCAGCTCGCAGCACGCGCGTCCTAACTTTTCCCGCGAGCGGCACAGGAGAAATTCAGCGTTCCAACCGCAGCCGTACGCTCTGGGCATGGGCAGGCAGACCTTCGGCTTCTGCCAGCGTGACCGCCGCCGGACCGATCTTGCCCAGCGCCGCTTCGTCCAGCTGGATGAAGCTGGTGCGCTTCATAAAATCGAGCACCGACAGTCCCGACGAGAACCGCGCGCGCCGACCGGTCGGAAGCACATGGTTCGGGCCGGCGACATAATCGCCGACCGCTTCGGGCGTGTGGCGACCAAGAAACACCGATCCGGCATGGCGAATGGCCGCGAACAAAGGTTCCGGATCGTCGACCGACAATTGCAGATGTTCGGCGGCCAAGCGGTTGGCGAGCGGCACCGCATCGTCCAGCGCAGCCACCGTAATGATCACACCATGATCACCCCAGCTGGTCTCGGCAGACCTGCGCGTGGCCAAAGCGGCGGTCTGGACCTTTACCGCATCTTCGACATTGCGGGCGAGCGCCGCGCAGTCGGTGATCAGGATCGACTGGCTGGTTGGGTCATGCTCGGCCTGGCTCAGCAAATCGGCCGCGACGATCGCGGGGTCGTTGTCGCCGTCGGCAATGACCAGGATCTCACTCGGCCCCGCCACCATGTCGATGCCGACCACGCCGTATAATTGCCGTTTGGCCTCGGCAACCCAGGCGTTGCCGGGGCCGGTGACGACGTCGACCGGCGCAATCGTCTCGGTGCCATAGGCCAGGGCGGCCACCGCCTGCGCGCCGCCGATGCGCCAAACCTCGTCCACCCCCGCAAGCGCCGCGGCCGCCAGCACTAGCGGGTTCGCCTCTCCGCCCGGCGTCGGCGTGACCATCACGAGCCGCTCCACGCCGGCGACTTTGGCTGGTATCGCATTCATGAGGACCGAACTGGGATAGGCCGCGCGGCCACCGGGCACGTAGACGCCGGCCGCATCGACTGGCAGCCATCGCGCACCGAGGCGCACCCCGGCATCGTCAACGCTGTCGCTGTCCTGCGGACGCTGTGCTTCATGATAAGCCCGGACGCGGGCGGCGGCCAGTTCCAGCGCGCTGCGCAATTTGGGGTCCAGATCGTGCAGCGCCTTCTCGCAGGTTTCGCGGGCGATCCGCCACCCGGTCTGGTTCAAATCGTGCCCGTCGAAACGCTTGGTCAGTTCCGCGACCGCCGCGTCGCCGTCGACACGGACCTGTCCCAGGAAATTGGATACGTCCCGCGCCACGTCGGGGTCGCTCTCGCGCCGCGCATTGACGATGCGCTCAAACGCCTTTTCAAAGCCTGGATCGGATGCATCAAGCCGCTGCATGGGTGCCTCCAGCGATCTGGCGAAAACGCTCGACCAGAGCAGGCAGTGTGCCCGACATCATCTTGAACGCTGCACGATTAACAATCAGGCGCGCCGAAATGTCCATAATCGTTTCGGTCTCCACCAATCCGTTCTCCTTCAGCGTCTGGCCGGTCGAAACGAGATCGACGATGCGCCGCGACAGCCCTAGCGCGGGCGCCAGCTCCATCGCGCCGTTCAGCTTTACCAGTTCAGCCTGCACGCCCTTGTCGGCAAACCAGCGGCGCGCCAGCTCGGGATATTTGGTGGCGACCCGCACATGGCTGAGCGTGCTCAGCGCCTCGGCCGGATCGGCGTCCTTGGGCTCAGCGACAGACAGACGGCATTTCCCGATTCCCAGATCGACCGGCGCGTAAAGCTCCGAGTAGGCGAACTCCTCTATCACGTCCGATCCGACGATGCCGATCTGCGCCGCGCCATGCGCCACAAAGGTGGCAACATCGAACGCGCGCACGCGGATGATGCGCACGTCGTTATGATTGGTAGAAAATTCCAGCGCGCGATTGTCCTTGTCGAAGAAGCCGGGCTCAGGCTCGATCCCGGCGGATTTCATGACCGGCAGCGCCTCGTCGAGGATGCGGCCCTTGGGTATGGCGAAGGTGATTGGGCGGTTCATGATGGCGGCGATGTAGAGAATGGGATATCAAAGCACAATGAAGCCGGACGGAGAAATGATGGCCGCGGATACGCCGCAAAAGGCGTTTTCCGATCAGATTACTTACTGTTTAGCGAACGACGCGCCGATTACGGCGGCCGTATGCGGCGCGCTGGCGGCTGCAATTGACCGCACGACGCAGACCGGGTGCGCGGTGCTGGACTGGCCCGGCCATCCACTCGCCGACGCGCTTCCACTGCGGCTGGCGGGCGGCGTCCATGCGCTCTGGCGCGCCGGATCAGCGCCCGGGCTCGACGAGCTGTATAGCGGCGCGAACGTCCGGCCGACATATTGGGCAGCACCGATGGCGCGGGTTCTGGCGGCGCATGACGCAGCGCTGTTGCCTTGGCTGGACGGCCCGCCGCAGACCAACGAAGCCGGGCGATCGGCCAGCTTCGTCGCCGGGCTGCATTGGCTCGCCGAGCAAGGGCTTCCGGCACGATTCGAGATACTGGAGATCGGATCGAGCGCGGGGATGAACCTGCTGCTGGACCGCTATCGCTATGATCTGTGCGGCGTGGTCAGCGGACCGCTGGACTCGCCGGTCACGATCGCACCCGAATGGCGCGGAGCCCCGCCGCCGGACAACGCTATCGCGTTCGAGAGCGTGCGCGGCAGCGATATCGCGCCGATCGACGTGACCGATGGGGCGGCGGCCGAGCGGCTGATGGCCTATATTTGGCCTGACGCCCCGCAACGCTTCGCGCGGATGGAAGCGGGCATCGCCCTGTTTCGCGCCGATCCGCCCTCGATCGAAGCGGCCGATGCCGCCGACTGGGCCGAGCGCGCGCTGACGACGCCGCAGCGCGCCGGTACCACTCGCGTCCTCGTCCACTCGATCATGTGGCAATATATGGCATCCCGGTCGCAAAACCGTATCCTGCGCGCGATGGAAACGAGCGGGATGGCGGCAAGCGCAGAGCGCCCGCTTGCCTGGCTGGCGCTGGAGGCGAACCGCAGCTTCCATGCGCACGCTCTCACCGTGCGCAGCTGGCCCGGCGACA
This sequence comes from Sphingomonadales bacterium, assembly GCA_038234155.1. Lineage (GTDB taxonomy): Bacteria > Pseudomonadota > Alphaproteobacteria > Sphingomonadales > Sphingomonadaceae > Novosphingopyxis. The sequence goes on from JBBSUT010000009.1 coordinate 24,645, forward strand.
GCGCGGAAACGCTGCTGGCAACGGCGCACGCCCACGGCGCCTGGGTGGAATGGCGCGGCTAAACCGCGCTCCCATGTCCTCCACCCTCCGAGGCAGAGCGGGGCATCACGCCAGAAACGCCTCCATCGCTTCGATCACCTGATCGGGCGCTTCCCACGGCACGAAATGGCCGCTGCCCGGGATCCTCACCAGCGTCAGATCGGTCACCTGCTGGTCCATCCCCTCGACATTGACCGGCGGCAGCGCCAGATCGTCCAGCGCCCAGACCACCAGCGTGGGGATGGTAATCTTCGGGAAGGCGCGCGCGGCGAAATCGGGCATGGCCGCATCGTCATCCATCGCTGGCACGACGATCGCGCTGGCACGGTACCAGTTGAGCATTCCGAAGGCGGCGTCGCGGTCCTTCCAGTCGGCGAGCAGCCGGTCGCGCTCATCGTCGGGCATGGCGTCGCTGCGTTCCCACTTCACCACCTTGGCGAGCAGGCCGACCAGCCCGTGCTCGCGCACCAGATCGTCGTTGCCGGTGTCGCGGAAGGCGCGAATATATTGCGCGCTTTCGCGCTGCTGCAGGCTATCGATCAGCGCGCGCTGATAGAGCCAGGGATGCGGCGCGTTGGCGATCACCAGCCGCTCGACGCGGCCATTGGCCTGCCCCGTCAACGCCGCGCCCCAGGCGATCGCCCCGCCCCAGTCATGGCCGACGACGGTGAAGTTCTCGACGCCGCAGGCGTCGGCCAGCGCAAACACGTCTCCGATCAGCTTGTCGGCGGAATAGGCCTCCACCTCCTGCGGTTTGGACGATGCCCGATAGCCCCGCTGATCCGGCGCGATGCAGCGGAAGCGGCCTCGGAAATGCTCGATCTCGTGCCGCCAGGTACGGTGGCTTTCGGGAAATCCGTGCAGGAACATCAGCACCGGCGCATCCTTTGGACCGACATCGACCGTGTCCAGCGCAACCCCGGTAGCCAGCATGTGGCGGGTCAGCTCATATTCGGGCACGAGATCGGGCATGAGTTCGGGCATGGGGGGGGCTCTCCTGTAGCGGTTCGCATTGCCTAGCTTCACACACTTCACACTGTCCAGAGAGGGAAAATTCGGGGGCGTTAAAACTTATGCCCATATGGATTTTTAAAGAAATATGAATGTACCATATGAGTTAAATGATGGGAAGAGTTTTCGCGCATTTTCGCCCGGTTCGGCGGCGCTGATGTCATTGGCGTTGCTGGCTCGAAAAGCTGCCCTTGCCCAAAGACGGGCGCGCAGACGCCTGTCCGGTACAGCGGACATATCGGGCCCTGGGCGAAGCAGCGGCGTCCATTCTTTGGATCGGGGCGCCTGCGCCATCCGCCGCGCTTTCCCTGCCCCTGCGCGCGCGAACGATACGGCGCTTCGGACGGCTGACAAAATTCCTCCGGTTCAGGGCGAAGGAATGCGCATCATTCGCCTGGAGCCCTGGCCGCAATCTGCAGGGCATGAACCGAGGCGTCCATCAGATCGCCCAATGCGCGGTTGACCATGCGCTGGCGTTCCAGGCGCGTTTTGCCGGTGAACGCCGCGCTCTCGATTGCCACCGAGAAATGGCTCTCGCCCGATCCGTCGTCCCCCGAATGGCCGCTATGCTGCGCGCTGTCATTGCTGACGGTCAGGTGCGACGGGGCCAGCGCGCTGGTCAGCCGCTTTTCGATCTCGGCCTGTACTGGCCCTTTTGAATCCATGGTCATGCCTCCCTATATAGCCCGCTTGCCCCATATCCCAAAGGCCGCGCTTCCCCGATATGTCTACCAGTTCCAACCGTAGCCGCACGGATCGCTTTCACGGACGCGTGGGCAATGGGCAGCGTCCGTGCAATCACCCTGCCTGCGAGGAACCGGGCGAGTTCCGCGCCCCTCCGCTGGGCGGTCATGGCGGCGACGGACCGGGCCAGTGGCGCTGGCTCTGCCTGACCCATGTGCGCGAATTCAACGCGGGATATGACTTTTTTGACGGCATGGGCGCGGACGATATCTATCATGCGCAATCTCCGATGGGCGGCTATTACAGCACGCGCAGCTGGGGCGCGGGCGCAGCGCCGCCGCCGCGCTGGCAGGAATTCGAGGATCCGCTGGACGCCATCGGCGCGCGCTTCCGCCGCACCGCGCCGCGCGCCGCGCCGGCCGAGATGCCGCTGAGCGATGCCGATGCGCGGGCGCTCAAGGCCCTCGGGCTCGGCCATGACACCGATCGCAAAACGATCCGCCGCCGCTATTCCGAACTGGTGCGGCGCTATCATCCCGATCGCAATGGCGGCGACCGTAGCCATGAGGACAAGCTGCAAACCGCGATCAGGGCCTATGAGCGGCTCAAAAAAAGCCCCGCTTTCGGCTGAGCCGGTTCAGTCCCGGCCCGGCGCGCCGAGCGGAAACAGATGCCGGAAGGGCCGCGCTTCGTTAACAACGCGGGCCACCGAGGGGCGGTTCAGCAGCCGGTCGCGGTAGGCGCGCAGATGGCCGCAATCCTTCGGAATATCGAGCACCCAGTCGGCGTAAAACAGCGCGGGCGCGGCGGCGCAGTCTGCGATAGTGAAGCGCCCGGCCGCCGCCCAGTCGCGGGTCTCCATCCAGCGATCGAACCAGCCATAGGCCTTGCCGAGCTTTGCCTTGGCTTCGGCCACACCAAATGCGTCGCGGTCGACATCGCTACGGATGGCATCGGCGACGATCATTTGCATCGGCCCGGCGATATAATCGTCGAACAGCCCGTCCATCTGGCGCGCCTCGACCGCATGCCGCGGATCGACGGGGATCATCGGTCCGGCCGAACCCTGCGCGGCGTCCAGATATTCGATGATCGAGGAGCTTTCGAGCACCGTCCAGTCGCCATCGACAAGGATCGGGAACTGCCCCGCCGGCGCCATTTCGGCCACTGCGGCGCTGTTGTCCGGATGGCCCGGATCGACCATGCGGAAATCGAACGGCACGCTGCGCTCGTAAAGCGCGATGAGCGGCTTCCACACGAAGGCGGCAAAGGGGTGGCCGTAAAGCTGGATCATGTGGGAAGCACTCCTGATGTTCGGGCCGTTTGTTCCGGCCTCGCATAGCATCCTTAGGACTCTGCGCGCGCATGACAACGTCGCATCGTTCAACCGTCCTTCCGCGCCGCCTCGATGGCAGCGATATCGATCTTCTTCATCGTCATCATCGCCTCAAACGCCCGCTTGGCTTCGCCGGGATCGGAGCTGGTCACCGCATCGGTCAGCGCCTTGGGGGTGATCTGCCAGGAAAGACCCCATTGGTCCCGGCACCAGCCGCACATGCTTTCTTCGCCGCCGTGGGAGACAATGGCGTTCCAGTAGCGATCGGTCTCCTCCTGGCTTTGGGTCGTAATCTGAAAGGAAAAGGCCTCGCTCTGCCGGAATTGCGGACCGCCGTTAAGGCCGATACATGGAATGCCGAGCACGGTGAATTCAACGGTCAGCGGGTCGCCCCTCTTGCCAGAAGGATAATCGCCGGGCGCGTAATGAACCTTGCCCACTGCGCTGTCCGGGAACACCGAAGCGTAGAATTTGGCCGCATTCTCGGCACCGCCCTCGTACCAGAGGCAAATCCTGTTCTTTTCCATTATTTTCATCCCTTCTTCGGGCCGACGATCGCGAACAGCGCGCCCTGCGGGTCCATGCCGATCGTGATGTAATCGCCGCCGGGTATCTCTTGATCGCCATGCATCACGCTGCCTCCGGCGGGCGCGATCGCCTTATGCGCGGCATTGAAATCGGCGACCGCGATGTAGAACAGCCAGGCTGGCGGCTGTTCCTCGCTCATACGGTTCTGCATCGCGCCGATGCTTTTGCCGCCCTGGTCGAACATCTGATAGGTGCCCATCGGCCCCATATCCATCGTCTCGCCCTTGGCCCATCCGACAAGATCCGAGTAGAAGCCAAACGCAGCCTTCTGGTCGGTCGTGACGAGCTCATTCCACGCGACATGGCCCGGCTCCATCGTGCGATAGGCGGCGCTGCCCTGTTCGCTCGCACCGCGCATCAGATAGAAGGGGGCGCCTTGCGGATCGGCGACCATCGCCATCCGGCCGACCCCCTCCATCGTGTGGGCGGGCATGTGCACCGTGCCGCCCGCCTGTTCGAGCGCGGCAACCGAGACGTCGACATCGTCCACGCCGATATAACCATACCAGCCAGGATGCGCCCCGCTTTCGAGCATCTCATCCGTTAGAGCCAGCAGCCCGCCCATCAGACCATCCGGCGCGCTGATCATGCGATAATCCATGTCGCTATCGCCGGTCGGTGCCGGATCGATCTCGATCCCTGCAACGCTGCGATAGAAGGCGCGCGCGCTCTCGGCATCGGTGGTCATCAACTCGTACCAGACAAAATTGCCTTGGGGATTGGTCATTATTTTGCTCCTTTTCAGCGTTGCGCGTTCAGCCCTTCGGCATCGGGTCCCGTCACCGGCACGGAATCGCCGAAAATCATTCGCTTGCCGTCGAACAGCATCGGGTTATTCTGCTGGTCGATGCGCGGATCGCGCGGGGCCCTGTCGGAACATTCAACACAGGAGAAGACGGCGGTATTCAGCGCTGTGCTAGTAGTCAGCGCGTGTGCGGCATCGGTCATGTCACTTGCCCTCGCACAGCGCGGCGAGCTGATCGGCGCAGACGCTCCAGCCGCTTTCGAAGCCCATGTCGAGATGGCGCTTCATTGCCTCCTCGCTCCAGTGGCGCGCGCGAGCGGTGTAGCGCGTACCGCCCGCTTCCGGCGCGATCTCCCAGATGCCGATCATGAACGGCTCCGCGGGCATCAAGCCGGATTTCACCGCATCGGTCGTCGCGAAGCGGCGGTTCGGCGTTACCTCGAGAAATGTACCCTCGGCCACATGCTCCTCTCCATTGGGTCCCTTCATGGCCATCGCGCTGCGCCCACCTGCGCGCCAGTCCTGCGCGATGATCTCGGTGCGCCAGGGTTTGGGACACCACCACTCGGCCATGCGGCCCGTGAT
>JBBSUT010000010.1:0-29515 GCA_038234155.1 Sphingomonadales bacterium
AATTTTGAGCGCGACGGCGGCGCGAATGTCGCCAGCTTCCTCAGCCAGGGCAAGCTCGACCGGTTCGAATATCGCGGCAGCTTCACGCCGGTCTCGGCGGTGACGCTGCTGATTGGCGCGGAAACCGAAAAGTCGCGGCTGAACACATTTTTTCCTGCGTTCGACCTCGCGCCAAATCGGTTCGAACAGCGCCAGAACGCGGTCTATGGCCAAGCCATCCTGAGGCCGTTCACTGGTCTGACGCTCACCGGCGGGCTGCGTTACGACGATCAGGAGCGCGGCGAGGCGGAGACCACGTTCGGCGGCAATATCGCCTACACGCCGAACGGCGGCGCGACGCTGCTGCGCGGCACCTATGCCGAGGGGTTTCGCGCCCCGTCGCTGTTCGAACGCTTCAGCGATTTTGGCACGCCGTCACTCATCGCCGAGCGCGCGGACAGTTTTGACGTGGGTATCGAACAGAAGCTGCTTGGCGACCGCGCCCGCGCTTCGGTCACCTATTTCAACCGCGACACGGTCAACCAGATCAGTTTTGACAATGCGACCTTCACCTATCTGAATATCGCCGCCACCCATGCCGAGGGCGTGGAGGCCACGCTGCTTCTGAAACCCACCGATCGCTTTGATGTCACTGGCCAATATAGCTGGATCGACACCACCAACCGTTCGCCCGGGGCCAATCTGGGCAATGATCTCGCGCGGCGCCCCGAACAGACGGTGAGCGTTTCGGCGGACTGGCGCAGTCCGTTCGGCATCGATCTGGGCGCGGGCGTGCTGGTGGTTGGTGACAGTTTTGACGATGCCGGCAATTTCAACAGGCTCGACGGCTATGTGCTGGCCGATCTGCGCGCGGCTTACGGCGTGACGGACGGGATCGAGCTGTTCGGGCGCATCGAAAACCTGTTCGACGAGCAATATCAGACGGTCTCGGGATATGGCACACCGGGCCGCGCGGCCTATGCCGGTGTGCGGGCGCGTTTCTGATGAGAAGGTGGATCTGATGCGCGGGCGGGCGGCGGCCTTGTTGCTGTTGGCGGGCCTCGCTGCCTGTACCAGCGCCGCGCCGCCGCCGCCGCCCGTCTTTCCGCCTGAAAATCCGCAGCGCATCGTTTCGCTCAATCCGTGCACCGACGCGATCCTGACGCAGCTGGTGGAGCCGGCCCGCATCGCCGCGATCAGCGCCTATTCACACGATCCGAACGCCAGCTCGATGAACGTGGCGGCGGCGCGGCGCTTTGCCAGCGTCGGCGGCACGGCGGAGGAGGTCATTGCGCTGGCCCCCGATCTGGTGGTCACCGGCGGCGGCTTCACGCCGGCCACCAGCGCTGCGCTGGACCGGCAAGGGATTGCGGTGCTCGCATTCGGCATCCCCGCGACCATAGCCGAGAGCCGCCGGCAGATCGCCGATATGGCCGCCGCGCTGGGCGAACCCGGGCGCGGCGCGGCGCTGCTGGCGCGGATCGACGCGGCGTTGGCGCAAACGCGGTCCCATGCGCGCATTCCCGCGCTGATCTGGATGGGCGACGGGTTGGTGCCGGGGCAGGGCACGCTGGTGAACGAGGTGATGGAACATAGCGGCTTTCGCAATGCCAGCGCGGCCTATGGTCTGGCGAGCTGGGACATCCTGCCCAGCGAATATGTTGTCGCCAACCCGCCGCGCGTGGTGTTCATGGACCGGCGCGGCGCGTCGGCGGCGGCCGGATCGCGCGAGGATGGCGCAAGGCGGCGACGGATCGCGGCGTTGAGGGCGAGCGGGGGAAGGGTGACCATCGCCGATTTCCCGCAAAACCTGCTCTACTGCGGCGGGCCGACGCTGATCCCGCTCGCCCTGCATCTGGCGGACGCGAGGGCGAAGCTGTGACCCGGACTGCCAAGCTCGTCATTCTCGCCGCGCTCACCGTCCTGCTGTTCGCGCTCTCACTGATGGCCGGAAAAGTCTGGGTGCCGTTCGATGCCTGGTTCTCGGGCGATCCGCGCTGGTGGATCATTCTCGAGCTGCGCCTGCCGCGCGCGATCCTGGGGGCGGCGATAGGGGGAATGCTCGGCCTCTCGGGCGCGGTGCTGCAGGGCTATATGCGCAACCCGCTCGCCGATCCCGGCGTCCTTGGCATCAGCTCGGGGGCGGCCTTCGGCGCGGTGGCGGCGATCTTCTTTGGCGTGGGTGGCAGCCTTTTCATCCTGTTCGGTTCGGCGATGGCGGGCGCGGCTGGCGCAATCCTGCTGCTCGGCATCTTTGTCGGCCGGTCGGCGAGCGCGGTATCGCTAATCCTGGCGGGAACGATACTCGCCAGCCTGGGCGGCGCGTTGACCGCATTCCTGATCTCGATATCGCCCAATCCTTTCGCCACCAGCGAGATCGTGACCTGGATCATGGGCGCGCTGACCGACCGTGGCTATGCCGAGGCCGCCTATGCGCTGCCCTGTATCGCGGTGGCCGCGGCGCTGCTGCTCACCACCGGGCGTGCGCTCGATGCGCTGGCGCTGGGCGAGGAGAGCGCGCGGTCGCTGGGCGTGCGGTTGGGCGCATTGCAGGCGGTGATCGTCGGCGCGGTCGGGCTCGGCGTCGGCGCGGGCGTGGCGGTGACCGGCGTGGTCGGCTTCGTCGGGCTGATCGTGCCGCATCTGCTGCGGCCATGGTTTGGCGAGCGGCCCTCGGCGCTGCTGTGGCCTTCCACATGGGGCGGCGCGGCGCTGCTGCTGGCCGCCGACAGTCTGGTGCGGCTGGCCCCCGGTGCGAACGAGGTCAAGCTGGGCGTCGCCATGGCGATGATTGGCGCGCCGTTCTTCTTCTGGCTGCTGCTGCGCTACCGTGGCCGAATCGCATGGAACTGATCGCATGGAACTGAAGGTCGCGGACCTGTCGCTGCAGCTGGGCGAGACGCGGGCGCTGGACGATGTCACCGCCGCATTCCAGCCCGGACGAATCACCGTGCTGCTCGGTCCCAATGGCGCGGGCAAGACCAGCTTGCTGAAATGCCTCGTCGGACTGGCCGAGCCGGAGAGCGGGCAAGTAAGCTTGGGCGGCCGCGCGCTCCATGTTCTGAAACCGCGCGAACGGGCCAGAGCCATCGCGTATCTGGCGCAGGATCCGGTGGTACACTGGAATCTGGTGGGCCGCGAGCTGGTCGCGCTCGGCCGCCTGCCGCACCGCGGGCCGTTCGGCGGTCCGTCCGTGCATGACGATGCGGCGGTGGCCAAGGCGCTGGCCGATACCGAGACCGCGCCATTTGCGATGCGACCCATCCACAGTCTGTCGGGCGGAGAGCGGGCGCGGGTGCTGCTGGCGCGGCTGCTCGCGGGGGAGCCCAAATGGCTGCTCGCCGACGAACCGCTCGCCAGCCTCGATCCCGCGCACCAGATCGACATGCTGCGGCTGTTCCGCGTCGCGGCGGATGCAGGGGCCGGGGTGGTGCTGGTGCTGCACGATCTCAACCAGGCCGCGCGCATCGCCGATGATGTGCTGATCCTGAAACACGGCCGGATCGCGGCGGCGGGCGCGGCGGCGCAGGTGCTGACCGCCGTGCGGCTCAGCGATGTGTACGATACCGCCCTCGGCGAAATCGCGACTCCAGGCGGCGGCCGGCTATTCTACGCGGCGGGCGCTTGAGCACGCGCCGCCCAAGGTTGGCTTTTGCCGGCGCAAAATGATCGGACTTGGCCTGCCACGCCATCCTGCCTATGTCCGCATCAAGGCCAGTCCGGAGCGATTTTACATGACAACCCATCATCTCAGCGATGCGCGCTATGCGCCGGTGATCATCATCGGCTCGGGGCCGGCGGGCTATACCGCCGCGGTCTACGCCGCGCGCGCCAACCTCTCGCCGATGATCATCTCGGGCGTCGAACTCGGCGGGCAGCTGATGACCACCACCGATGTCGACAACTGGCCGGGCGACGATGCCGGCGTGCTCGGTCCCGATCTCATGGAGCGGATGAAAAAGCATGCCGAACGCTTCGGCACCGCCATGGTCAGCGATCATATAGAAACGGTCGATTTCTCGCAGCGCCCGTTCAGGCTGACCGGCGGAGCGGGCCATTATCTGACGGACGCGGTGATCATCGCAACCGGTGCCAGCGCGCAATATCTCGGGCTGCCATCGGAACAGGCCTATATGGGCAAGGGCGTGTCGGCCTGCGCCACCTGCGACGGCTTCTTCTATAAGAACAAGCCGGTGGCGGTCATCGGCGGCGGCAACACCGCGGTTGAGGAGGCGCTATATCTCTCCAACATCGCCAGCCATGTCACGCTGGTTCATCGCCGGGGCAAGCTGCGATCGGAAAAGATCCTGCAGGACCGGCTGTTTGAGCGCGAGGCCGAGGGCAAGGTCACCATCCTCTGGAACCATGTTCTGGACGAGGTGCTGGGCGATCCCATGGGCGTGACCGGCATGCGGGTAAAATCGACCGAGGATGCCGCGACTCGCGATATTACGCTCCACGGCGTGTTCATCGCCATCGGCCATAAGCCCAATACGGGACTGTTCGAGGGACATCTCGACATGAACGGCGGCTATATCCGCGTCGAAAGCGGCCTCGATGGCAATGCGACACAGACCAGCGTTCCGGGCGTATTTGCGTGCGGGGACGTGATGGATCACGTCTACCGCCAGGCCGTTACTTCGGCCGGAACGGGCTGTATGGCGGCGCTCGATGCCGAACGTTTTCTGGAAATCGAGGGCGTTAGCGATCGTATCACGATTGCAGCATAGGCCCTTTCGTCCCGCTTGCGGAACGCTTCGCCCGGGTCTACAGGGAGCTCGATTGGGAAATATTGCCCCGTCGATCTATTGTCGCATTGGAATCGGAGCCGTAACGACGGGCCGTACCTGCTAAGGAGTGATTTTATGAAGAAGCTTATTGCCCTGTCGATGGCCAGCGTTGCCGCTGTTGCTCTGTCCGCCTGCTCGCCTGCAGCTGACGAGACCGCCACGACCGAAGACGCGATGACCACCGACACGATGGCCACCCCCGATGCCATGATGACGCCCGACGCGATGATGACGCCGGACGCCATGATGACCGGCGATGCCATGATGACCGGCGACGCGATGATGACCGGCGACACGATGGCCAGCCCGGCTGCCGACACCGCGATGTAAGACTTCGTCTTTCAGACGATGTCGGCCGCGCCGGAATCCCAGTGATTCCGGCGCGGCCTTTTTTTTGACTGACTGCCTGAGCGGCTGGGCGACCCGAGCGATCGGAATACCCACGCAACCGGGCCCTCCGCGACCGGCCGGCATGCCACTGGCCCGCTGGTTCGCGCCAGCCTTACCCAGGCTTCAGATCTTTGTTGCCGCGATCATGCCCCCGCCCTTGGCTGCCTGCACGAGCACCGCGCTGCGATAGGCTGTGTTGGCGGCGGCGGGCAGGGTGAAGCTTTTGGCCGGGCCATTCCATTGGCCCAGCATGACGAGATCGCGCACGATATTGCGATGGGGCAGCGTCTTGCCGCTGTTTTCGCCTGCCTTGATCGGCACCGCCAGCGCGCGCGGATCGTAGCGCACCAGCCAGACGGTAGCCGGTGGTGCGGGCGATTTGGCGGCTGGAGCTGCGCCGATGGTGACGCGTCCATCCGCCGCCTGGATTGCCGGGCCGCCGCGTAGCCCGCCGGCCTTGCGTATCTCGCTTGCCAGCTGCGCGGCGTTGCTGCCGACGATGGCCTGGCGGCCGTTTATGATCACCTGCGGCGTATAGACCTTTGCCCGCCCGCCGGCCCTGGCATAATCCCACTGCCGGTCGGTATAGGCCTGTTTGGCAAAACTGTCCTTCCACCCCAGCCGATCCCAGTAGGTGACCGCGAAATTGAGCGCGAGCACCTGCGGATCGTTGGCGATCGCGTTCACGTTGCGGTTGGCTGGCGGACAGGAACTGCAGCCTTGGCTCTGGAACAGTTCGACCACCACCGGCTGCGTGGCAGCGGCCGTTCTGGCGGTGGTGGTCCGCGCCGGTTCGCGTGCCTGAGCCTGGCCCGCGGGCGTATCGGTGCACGCGGCGACGAGCGCGAGGCAGGAGGTCAACGCCAGGGCGATGGTTTTCATGGGGACTTGAGTTCCTTCCGATGGGCGCCTCAGCAAATGCAGGATCGATTATCGCCCGGGCCACCGATCGCACGCGTTATAATGTCTGATACAGGTTCGTTTGATGGCGGGCTTTGGTTGCAATGTCGGCAAAATGCATGCGGCCGTGATCCGGCCACCGGCCCGCCATCAGGACGGGTTGTGTTGGAAATTTTATTGCCCGTTTTTGCAACGCACGCGTGTATACTTTGTCAAGTTTGCGCCATGATATTGCGCGGCTGTCGCTTCGCCGCCGGGCATGGACAGCGCTTGATAGCGGGCGCGCCGCGCACTAGCGCGGGAGCCACGCAAGCCAAGGAGTTCGCCCGCCATGCCCGCCGTCCCGTCCCCCACCGATTCCGGTCGCCCGCAAAAGGTGGTCCTCGCCTATTCCGGCGGGCTCGATACCAGCGTTATCCTGAAGTGGTTGCAGCTGGAAAAGGGGTGCGAGGTGGTGACCTTCACCGCCGATCTGGGACAGGGCGAGGAGCTTGGACCGGCCCGTGCCAAGGCCGTCAAGATGGGCGTGCCGGAGGATCAGATTTTCATCGAGGACCTGCGCGAGGTGTTCGTGAAGGATTATGTCTTCCCGATGATGCGCGCCAATGCCCGCTACGAGGGCGATTATCTGCTCGGCACCGCGATCGCGCGGCCGCTGATATCGAGGCGCCTGATCGAGATCGCGCGCGAAACAGGTGCGGACGCCATCGCCCACGGCGCGACCGGCAAAGGCAATGATCAGGTGCGTTTCGAACTGTCTGCCTACGCGCTGAACCCGGACATCAAGATCATCGCCCCGTGGCGCGAATGGGACCTCACCAGCCGCACGCGGCTCATCGAATATGCCGAGGAGCATGAAATCGATGTGCCCAAGGACAAGCGCGGCGAAGCGCCGTTCAGCACCGACGCGAACCTGCTGCATACGTCGTCCGAGGGGCTGGTGCTGGAAGACCCCTGGGAGGAAACGCCGGACTATGTTTTTTCCCGCACCGTTGCGCCGTGGGACGCGCCGGACACGCCCGCCGACATTGTCATCGGATTTGAACGGGGCGACGGCGTATCGCTGGACGGCAGGATGCTCTCGCCCGCCTCGCTGCTGGAGGCGCTCAACGCTCTTGGGCGCGATCATGGCATCGGGCGGCTCGATCTGGTCGAGAACCGCTTCGTCGGCATGAAATCGCGCGGCATGTATGAGACGCCGGGCGGCACGATCTATGCCGCCGCGCACCGCGCGATTGAGCAGCTGACGCTCGACCGCGGCGCGGCCCATCTGAAGGACGAGATGATGCCGCGCTATGCCGAGCTCATCTATAACGGCTTCTGGTTCAGTCCGGAGCGCGAGATGCTCCAGGCCGCGATTGACCACAGCCAGGCCAAGGTGACCGGCGAGGTGCGGCTGAAGCTGTTCAAGGGCGGCGTGCACGTGACTGGCCGCCGCGCCGATGTGAACTATGATCTCTATTCCAAGGACGTGGTCACATTTGAGGACGATGCGGGCAAATATGATCAGCGCGATGCGGAAGGCTTCATCAAGCTGAACGCGCTGCGCCTGCGCCTGCTTGGCCGACGCCCGAAATAGGCCATGCTCGGCGCATCGCTGTTCCTCTTTGCCGGGCTCGTCGTTCTCGTCATCGGCGGCGAGTTTCTGGTGCGCGGCGCGGTAAGCCTGGCCGAACGGGCCGGATTATCGCAGCTTCTGATCGGGCTTACCGTGGTCGCGTTCGGCACATCCGCGCCCGAACTGGTGGCCAGTGTGGAGGCGGCGCGGGCGGGGTCTCCGGGCATCGCCTGGGGCAATATCGTCGGGTCGAACCTGGCCAACAGCCTGCTGATCATGGGGTTGGCCGCGGTCATCTATCCGCTGGCGGTGGAGCGCCGCCCGCTGTGGCGCGATGCCGGCGTCGGACTGGCGGTGACCGCGGCGTTCTATCTGTATGCGCTGGCGGGCGATGTCGGGGTACTGGCGGGCATGGTCGGTATCGGGCTGCTGATTGCCTATGTGATCTACGCCTATTTCACCGAACGCCGGAACGGCGCAGCGGAAAGCGCAGCGCGGGCCGAACAGGCCGCCCAGGAAGACGCGCAGCCCGCGCCGCTGTGGCGTTCGGTTCTGTTTCTGCTCGGCGGGCTGCTGGGCGTCGGTTTCGGCGGGCACTGGCTGGTGTCCGGAGCGACCGATATTGCGGTCTATGCCGGATTGTCGGAAACGGTCATCGGGCTGACCGTGGTCGCGGTGGGGACATCGTTGCCCGAAGCGGTGACGGCGGTGATCGCGGCGCTGAAAAAGGCGAGCGCGGTGGCGCTGGGCAATGTTCTGGGTTCCAACATCTTCAACCTGCTGCTGATCGGAGGCACCACCGCCATCGTGGCCCCGGGCAGCATTCCGCGCGATCTGCTGGACTTCGGTCTGCCGTTCCTGATCGCCATGTCGGCCATGCTGATGCTGTTCGCGGCAACCAACCGGCGTCTGGGACGGCGCGAAGGCGGTGTGCTGCTGGCCGCCTTTGCCGCGCAGATCGGCTTCAGCATAATGACGGGATGAGCGCATGATAACAGACGAAACCGGCTCTCGAACGCAGACCCCCGCCAGCGACCCCGCGCTCGGCCCGGCTGGCGGCTTGGCTGACGGCCCAGCCGCAGGCCCCGCGCATGGCAATTTCGCGGGCAAGGACTTGGCCGCGTCTGATCGCAAGTTACCGCGGCTGGTATCCCTGCTCGCCTGCGCCGGCGTGTTGCCGTTTGCCGCCGGCGCTTTCTATCTCATCGTGCCGTTCGGCCCCGGCTATTTCTATCCTTTGGCGGCGACTGCGCTGGGCTGGTGGGCGGTCATCATTCTCAGTTTCATGGCTGGCAGCTTCTGGGGCATGGCGGTGGCCGGGCAGGTCGATCCGGTGCTGCTGATTGGCAGCAATATCGCCGCGATTCTGGGTTGGGCGGCGCTCATCGCGCTGCCATCGCCCTGGATACCGGTGGCGATCACGGCGCTGTTCGCGCTGCTTCTGCTGCTCGACTGGCGAGCCTGGGCCACCGGACAGGTGCCGCTTTTCTACCTGCGCCTGCGTATGGCGATTACAAGCGCCGCGGTGCTGTGTCTCAGCGTTCTGGTGATGGCGCAGTAGGTAAATGGGACATGGGCCAACATGCGGCCGGCGGCGGGCGTTCAGCGATACGTTGGCCGGGATCGCGCCGAGCGACGTTCCGCTGTTCCTGGCAGGACAGATCGCCGGAACGCTGGTAGCGGCGGTGCCGTGCCAATGGCTGTTTGCCGAGGTGCCGCAGCGGGCCTGGCATCCGCGCGGTATTCACCGTCCGCTTACCTTTGTTGCCTAAGCCTGTGTAAATGAAAAGCGCGCCAGTACCTGACACCCGCCCGGTGTCCGCCGTAAGCTTAGGCGTTGGCGTGTCCGGCCTGATCGGCCTGGCCCTGTGGGTGGTGGCTGCGCGTCATTTCGGAGCCATCGCAGAACTATTCGGTTTTGCCGGCCTACCGATGCGGGCGGACGGGCCCGCCGCCGCCCTGCTGTGCATTCCGGCATGCGGGCTGCCGATGGTCGCCTGGTCGCTGCTTGTCGACAGGGTCCATCGGCGCGAATCAACCGGAATAGACTGGTCGCTGCGGCGGCCGATCGGCGACGTGCTGGACATCTCGATCGTCAAGATCGCCGGATATTGGGCCACCTGGGCCATCATCGCGGCAATCTACGGGATCGGCCGGTTCTGGTGGACCACGCAATATGCAAATTACCCGTTCTCGATGGAAGTGTTCGAAACCGCGCTGGTGCCGCTCATTATCATCTCGGTGCCCTATATCCTTTGGGTGGACCGTCATCTGGTCGATCCCAGGGATGGGGCGTGGCATTTCGGCGCGTGGATCGCCGGGCGCGGCACATCGGACAAAACGGCCATCCATCATCATTTGCGCGCCTGGGCGGTAAAGGGTTTTTTCCTCGCTTTCATGCTGTCGATCGTGCCCGGCGGGTTCAACGCCGTCGTGAACTTCGATCTTGCTGAAATCGCGCAGCGTCCCGAATGGATTGCCAATGCGCTGATCACCACCATGTTTCTGGTCGACGTGCAGCTGGCCACGGTGGGCTATCTGCTGACCATGAAGCCGCTCGACAGCCATATCCGAACAGCCAATCCGTTCCTGGGCGGCTGGGTGGCGGCGCTGATCTGCTATCCGCCGTTTACGCTCATGTCCCACGGGCCGCTCGATTACCGTATCGCGAACATGGCCGATGGCAGCTGGGCCTACTGGTTCGCCGGTTCGCCCATTTTGCTGACCATATGGGGCACGGCACTGGTGTTGCTTACCGCGATGTACGCTTATGCCACCGTGGCGTTCGGATTGCGCTTTTCCAACCTCACCCATCGCGGCATCCTGACGCACGGGCCCTACAAATGGACGCGCCATCCGGCTTATGTGGCCAAGAACGCCTTCTGGTGGCTGGGCACGATGCCGTTTTTGGTCATCGACGGCACGCCTGTGGATGCCATACGCAACACAGCGCTGCTGTCCGCGGTCAGCGCGGTCTATTACTGGCGCGCGCGGACCGAAGAACAGCATCTGCTCGCCGATCCCGTCTATCAGGCTTATTATGACTGGGCCGGTGCGCACGCTCCGTGGCCACGTTTCCTGCGGCGGATCAGCGGCGGGCGGATCGGCAACCGTGCAAGAGCGCATGTGCCAGACATGGTGCCGGCGGAATAAGCAGGCCTAGAAGCTTTCGCTCTCATAGACGTGGGAGACATCGCCGTTCCAGCTGCCGTGATACCGGTCCAGCATACGTTCGGCGTGGGTCTTTCCGCTCGCCACGACTTCGTGCAACGGATCCAGAAAGCCGGTCTCATTATCGCCGCTGGAGCTCAGCCGCTTGCGCGCAGCCAGTCCCTGCGAGGCGATGCCGAGGGCTTCGCGGGCGAGATCGCGCAGCGTGCCGCCGCCGGGCAGCGCAGCCTTCAAGCCCTGTTTCGGCACCGCATCGCGCAGCGTCTGCCGCTCCTCGATGGTCCAGTGCTTGACCAGGTCCCACGCGGCGTCGAGCGCAGCCTGATCGTAGAGCAGGCCAACCCACAACGCCGGCAGCGCGCAGATGCGGTTCCACGGGCCGCCGTCCGCGCCGCGCATTTCGAGGAAGCTTTTGAGGCGCACCTCGGGAAAGGCGGTCGAAAGATGATCGATCCAGTCGCTCGCCGACGGCTTTTCTCCGGGCAGAACGGACAGCTTGCCCTCCAGGAAATCGCGGAAGCTGTGGCCGGCCGCATCGATGTAGCGCCCATCGCGGAACACGAAATACATCGGCACGTCGAGCATATAATCGACATAGCGGTCGTAACCGAACCCGTCCTCGAATACGAACGGCAGCATGCCCGTGCGCTGCGGATCGGTGTCCGACCAGATGTGGCTGCGATAGCTCAGATAGCCATTCGGCTTGCCTTCGGTGAACGGCGAATTGGCGAACAGCGCGGTAGCCAGCGGCTGCAGCGCCAGCCCGGTACGGAACTTCTGAACCATATCAGCCTCGGATCCATAGTCCAGGTTCACCTGTATGGTACAGGTGCGCAGCATCATATCCAGCCCCATCGTGCCGACGCGCGGCATGTGGTCCATCATGATCTTGTACCGGCCCTTGGGCATGATCGGCAGTTCGGCGCGAGTTTTGTCCGGCCACATCCCCAGCCCCAGGAAGCCCGTGCCGGTGGTGGCGCCAACGGCCTTTACCTGTTTCAGATGCCGCCCGGCTTCGGCGCAGGTCTCATGCAAATTGTCGAGCGGCGCGCCGGACAGTTCAAGCTGTCCGGCCGGCTCCAGGCTAACGGTGCCGTCCTTGCCGCTCATCGCGATGACATTGCGGGTGCCGTCCGGGCCGATTTCCTCGACCGGCGTCCAGCCATATTTCTGTAGCGCCAACAGCAGATCGCGGATGCCGCCCTTTTCGCCGTAACTCGGTGCGGCGTGGGTATCACGGCAATAAACAAACTTCTCGTGCTCGGTACCGATGCGCCAGTCGGCCTTGGCTTTCTCGCCGCCGATCATGGGGGCCAGAAGATCGTCGCGGCTTTCGATGACCGGATCGGCGTTTTCGGAGGTGGACCGCGTGCTCATGCGCGCCGCTGTAAGGAGGCAGAGGGGGATTGAAAAGGGGTGAGTGGCGTATCGGAACGCATCATCTAGCCCCAGTCTCCGCGGCCCGCCATCCACAGGGACACCGCCGCCAGGGCAGCGGTGTCCGCCCGCAGGATACGTGGGCCGAGCGAAACCGCCACCGCCTGCGGCAGCGCGCGGACCGCGGTATTTTCCCCGTCGGTGAAGCCGCCCTCCGGGCCGATCAGTACAGCCGCCGGCCCTTCATGCGCCCGCAAGGCCCCGCGAAAGCCGCCGCCGCCGCGCTCGTCGCAGAAGAACAGGTGGCGGTCCGCAGGCCAGTCCGTCAGAAGGGCCGGCAGCGATATCGGCTCCGCCAGCTGCGGCAAGGCATTGCGCTCGCACTGTTCGGCCGCTTCGATCATATGGGCGCGCAGCCGATCTGGCCTGACCTTGTCCACCACGGCGCGCGCCGTGCCCACAGGTATGAAACGCCGTACCCCGAGTTCGCAGGCCTTTTCAGCCACCCAGTCGTAGCGCTGCCGCTTGATCGGTGCGGCGCACAGCCACAGGTCCGGCACCTCCTCGCGCGGTCTCAGCCGCTCGCCCAGTGCCACGGTGCAGTCGCGTTTGCCGTGCGCTACGATGGTGGCGGGATAATCGCCGGTTCGGTCGTCGAACACCGTCAGCACCGCGCCGTCGCCCAGCCGCATCACCTTGAGCAGATAATGCGCGGCAGGCCCGTCCAGCTTAACGCGAACGCCTGGTCCGAGCGGCTCGTCCACATACAGGCGCGGGGCGGAGCGGGGCGGCCAGGCGGGGGTTGCGGGCATGGTGTCTCTCGGCTTTCGAACGGCTGCGCTTTCAAACGGGCTTGCACGCACTGTGCGTTCGGTGCCGCGCAAAGTCGAGATGGGTCGGTGCGATACGCGAACTCGACTTGTGCCCCTCCGCGCGGTTAAGGGGTTGTGTGGCTCACAGACCCGACACAAGCGGCGCGGTGCCGGACAGCGAACATGGGGGGCTGCTGCGTTTGCTGCCGGCCTCGGCTAGGCCTTACGCGTTGCTCGCGCGGTTCGATCGACCGATTGGCTGGTGGTTGCTGTTCTGGCCCTGCGCGTTCGGTTTGGCACTCGCTGGCGGTCTGGCGATTGAGGGCGGTGGGCAGGCGCGGTGGGACCTGCTGCTGTGGCTGCTGCTGGGCGCCATCGCGATGCGGGGGGCCGGCTGCGTTTACAACGATATCGTGGACCGCGACCTGGACCGGCAGGTGGCGCGCACAGCCGCGCGGCCGTTGGCGAGCGGCGCGGTGACCGTCAAGGCGGCGTGGTTGTGGCTTGGCCTGCTGTGCCTGGTCGGGCTGATCGCCTGGTTGCAGCTGAACTGGACGGCGCGTCTGGTGTCACTGGGAAGCTTGGCGCTGGTCGCTGCCTATCCGTTCATGAAGCGCATCACCTGGTGGCCGCAGGCCTGGCTCGGTCTGGTGTTTTCATGGGGTGCGCTGGTGGGATGGACTGCGTGGACCGATACGCTGCCGACGGGCGCGATATTGCTGTACGCCGGATGCGTGTTCTGGGTTATCGGATATGACACCATTTACGCGCTGCAAGACCGGGAGGATGACGCGCTGATCGGCATTCGATCGAGCGCTCTGCGTATGGGCGCGCACGTCAAGGCCGGGATCACGAGCTGTTACCTGGCGGCTCTCGCCTTTTGGCTCATGGCCTTTTCCCAGCGCTTCCCGGACCCATTTGCCTATCTGGCGCTGTTGCCGGCAGGGTTGCATTTCGCATGGCAAGTGGCAACTCTTCGCACCGATGACGGAGCAAATGCGCTGGAGCGATTTCGGTCAAACAGGTTTGCGGGCCTGTTGATAGCCCTGGCCTGTTTCGTGGTGGGAACCGCCTAATAGAGCAGGCGATGGCGGCGCTTCAGGGAAGCGCTTTTTCCAGGAAGATCACATCGTCATGCTCGGTCACGCGCATCATTGCGCCGCATCCGCTCGGTACGATCGGGCTCGGCACCTTCATGTCGTTGACCAGTCCGCCCTTCAGGGCGTCCGCTTCGGCATCGGTGAAAATATAGAAATCTGTTTTGTCTAGTTGTTGCATGAACCGGATATAGCAGCTTCAGCGCGAAATTACAAATCCGGGCAAGATTATTATTCCATCGCGAGCAATTGCTCTGCCGCGCGCAGGTCCACAGAGACCAGTTTGCTCACCCCATGTTCCATCATGGTGACCCCGAACAGTCGGTCCATGCGGCTCATTGTCACCGCATTGTGCGTTACGATCAGATAGCGTGTCTCGGTTTCCTGCGTCATCCGCACCAGCAAATCGCAGAAGCGTTCGACATTGGCATCATCCAGCGGCGCGTCGACTTCATCCAGCACGCAGATCGGCGCGGGATTGGTCAGGAACAGCCCGAAGATCAACGCGATGGCGGTCAACGCTTGCTCGCCGCCAGACAGGAGCGTCAGCGCGGCCAGCTTCTTGCCAGGCGGCTGGGCCAGAATTTCCAGCCCGGCTTCCAGCGGATCATCGCTCTCGATCAGTTCCAGATGGGCCGCCCCGCCCTCGAACAGCGTGGTGAAAAGGCGCTGGAAATGGCCATTCACCGATTCGAATGCGGTCAGCAGCCGCTGCCGTCCCTCGCGGTTCAGACTGCCGATCGAACCGCGCAGCCGGTTGATCGCTTCGGCCAGTTCGGCTGCCTCTTTGCGGCGCGTGCCGATCTCCAGATCGAGGTCCTGCAGTTCGTCATCCGCAACCAGGTTGACCGGGCCAATACGTTCGCGCGCGGCCTGCAATGTCGCCAGTTCCGCCGAGGCATCGGGGACGCACCGTTCTTCCGAAGGGTCGAAATCATGCGTGTGGGGCAAGCTCTGAGGCTGGCACGCGAACCGCTCGGATGCGATCCGGACCATCTCCATCCGGCGCGCGTGCTGACTGTCCGCGCGCGCCGACGCACCGGCGCGGGCCTCGCGCGCTGCCGAAAGCGCTTCCTCCGCATCGCCTAGATCGGACTCTACGGACCGCAGCGTTTCGCCGAACCGCTGGAATCGCGTTTCATGTGCGGCCAGCGCCTTGGTTGCGGACATACGCTGGCTTTCCAACTCCGCAATCTGCGCGTCCAGCACGTCCGGGCGGCCCGCTATAGCGTCTAGCTGCCGCGCGGTGGACCGGTGCCTTTCCGCCAGAGCGAACCGCCGTGTCTCGGCATCACCCTTGCGGCTTTCCAGCGCGCGCATGTCAGCCTGCATGCCCGCGCGCCTTTCCCGGGCGGCGGCGATCGCCTGTTCCAGTTCGGACCGCTCGGCGTGGCGTGCGTGCAGTAAATCCCGCAATTCCTCGCCCGACTGTTCCAGAGCGCTGGCGCCGACGCGCAACGCTGCGTCACCGGGCAACGCAGCGATGGCGGCCTGCGCCAATACGAGCTGGGCTTCGGCTTCAGCCTTGCGATCGCCATTGGCGCGCAGCCGTGCCTGAAGGTCCGCCAGCAGGCCTGCTCCGCGCTCGATCCGAGCTTCGATCCGATCCTTTTCCCGCCGTATCTCACGCATGGCTTCTTCGGCCCGGCGCAGCCGTTCACGCGCCTGCGTGATGCGCATGTCGATCGATTTGCGTAACGTCTGCAGCGCGTTTTCCTGCGCTTCGAGTCCGGATACCGCCGCCGTCTGGGCCGCGATCAAAGCCGCCAGTTCAGTGAGCCGATTGCGCCGAACGAGCTGTCCGGCAAGGTCTCCGGCCGCCGCCGCGGTGGCGGTAAAGCCGTCCCAACGCCGGACCCGTCCATCGCGGGTCACCAGGCGCTGCCCTAGTGCCAAGGGCTGCCCCTCATCACGATCGACCACCCAGATCTGGGCAAGCCGCGCCGTCAGCGGCAAAGGCGCATCGACATGATCGCCAAGACAGACCGCGTTATCGGGCCCGCCGCCTGCAGCCACCGCAGCGCCCGCCCAGAAACGCGGCGCGCCAGGATCGAGGCCGGCGGCTAGGTCATCGCCGAGTGCTGCGGCCAGCGCGGTCTCATATCCCGGCGCGGCGCGAACGGCGTCGACGGCCCGCCGGCCGCCCCCCTTTGGCGTGGCCAGCGCGCGTTCGATTGCCTTGCTCTCGGCGCTCATTCCGGCCAGTCGGGAGCGATGGGCGGACAGCGTTTGCGCGATCTCGTCTGCTTTAGCCCGGGCGGATGTAAGCTCGATATGCGCCGCATCCCCCGCCTGATCGGCGGTTTCGGCGGCGTGCGTTTGCTCCGCGATTTGTCTTTGCGCCTCCACCAGCGCCGCCCTGAGCGCGTCGCTGTCGGGCAGGTCTCCCAAGGCGGTTTCGGCGCGCTGGCGATCGGCGACAATCTCGGCCATCCGCCGCCGCGCCGCTGCCTCGGAAGCTTCGGCCACATGACGGTCAGCGTCGATGCGCGCCAATTCGGCACGGGCATTGGCCAGCGCCAACGCTTGGCCCTGCGCCGCCCTTTCTGCTGCATCCAACGCCTGTGCGATCACCGGCCGCTGCGTTTCCATCGCTGTCAGCTCGTCGGCGAGGGAACCAACCGATGTGCGCAGGCCCCCCAGCCGCTCCAGCGCGTCGTGGGCGCGGCGGTCCTCCTCGCCCAGGTCGTCGGCGATCTGCCCGGTCTGGTGTTGCAGGTCCGCCAGACGCGCGGCCAATTGCGCGCGCTCCGCCCGCAGCGAGGCAAGCTGTGCGTTCAAGTTGGCGGCCGTGTCGCGCGCGCCATCATGCCGGGCGCGCGACTTTTCCAGCGCGCCGGCCGCACCATGGCGCGCGATTTGCAGCGTCTCGCGGCGCTGTCCAGCATCCTTGGCCATGGCTTGGGCGGCATCGGCTTCCGCGCGAGCGGCATCGGCACCGCGCAAGGCTTCGCGCCAGCGCACGTGTATCACCCGCGCTTCGGCCCGCAGGATGTTTGCCGATAGCACCTTGTAGCGCTGCGCCGCCTTAGCTTGCCGACGCAACAGATTGGCACGCCAGTCCATATCGTCGAGCATGATGCCGACGCGCTGGAGGTTGGTTTCCGCGCCGCGCAGCTTGTGTTCGGCATCCTTGCGCCGCGCGTGCAGGCCGGCGATACCGGCGGCTTCTTCCAGCATCATCCGGCGTTCCGCCGGTTTGGCGGCGATCACCGCGGCGATGCGACCCTGGCTGACGAGCGCCGGGCTGTGCGCGCCGGTCGCCGCATCGGCGAAAAGCAGTGCCACATCTTTTGCGCGGACGTCGCGACCGTTAGCACGAAACGCCGAGCCCGCCCCGCGCTCGATCCGCCGGACAATCTCGATTTCACCGTCCTCGGCCCCGATCGGCCCTGCTGAGCGGTCTGCGGCCTCGGCCAGCAACGACACTTCGGCGAACTGGCGTGGTGGGCGGGTGGCGGTGCCCGCGAAAATAACGTCTTCCATACCCCCTCCGCGCATGGATTTCGGGCTGTTTTCGCCCATCACCCAGCGGATCGCCTCCAGCAGGTTGGACTTGCCGCAGCCATTGGGGCCGACCACGCCGGTCAGCCCCGGCTCAATGCGCAGTTCGGCGGGTTCGACAAAGCTTTTGAATCCGGCCAGGCGCAGCTTTTTCAGACGCATCGAACCGCGCCCTTCAACTCAGCCGCCGTATCGCCTGCCGCCTGCGTCCCATATCGCCGCCGGTCAGCGCGCTCCGGCCGAAATCAGCCGCGTCTTCAGTTCGTCCCACTTGTCGGTCTGAATTTTGTCACCGTTCAGGAAGAAGGTCGGTGTGCCGGTCACGTTCTCGGTAGTCGACGCACGCTCGGTATTGGCCACCAGCTCTTCAATGGCTTTCTGATCGGTCAAACAGGCGCGGGCCTGATCTTCGGAGACTCCACGCGCCTTGAAAAACTCGATGATGCCCATCGCCTTGGCGAGCGCATGGAAGCGCTGATCTACCGGCTGGTCCATGGCGCTTTGCAGCGCAGCCGGGTTGCTGTCCTGCAGCTTGATAACCGGATCCATGATGGCCTGCTGGTTCTCATAGGACTGGCTGGTCAGGCCGAAATAGGCCTCGGGGCCCGAACAGCGCGTCAGCAGCGTGATCGGGATATCGAAAGGGTTCAGAATGAAGTTTCGCACCTCGAAATTCACCTGGCCGCTATTCACGAACTCCTGCTGCAGTGGCGCATAGCCCTCCTGCTCGAAAGCGGCGCAGTGGCTGCAGGTGACGGCGGCATATTCCACCAGCTTGATCGGAGCGGCAGGGTTGCCCATCGCATAACCTCCTTCCGGCGTCTTGGTCACCACGTCGGTCCACTGCTGGCCCGCAGGCGCGGAGACCTTGGCCACGGCCTCTTTCGAGGTGGAGGAGGTTTCCGTGCCGGCACTCTTGTCTCCGCACGCAACGAGCGAGAGCGCAAGGGCGAGGGGGGCGGCGGCGGTAAAAATGCGGTTGGTGGTCATGCAATCGGTCCTGTCAGCTCTTGGGATTCACGGTTGGCAATAGGGGTTTCAGCGCGGCCCAGCCATAGACGTCGTTCAATTTCTTGCCGTCGAGGAAAAAGGTCGGTGTACCGTCGACCCCCATCTTCGCCCCGGCATCGCTCATCTTGGTCACCGCATCCAGCGATTTGGCGTCCGCCAGGCAGGCATCAAGCTGGGCTGCGGCAAAGCCCTGCGCGCGCATCAGCGTGTACAGACCGGTGTCTTTGGCGATGCGGGTCAAACGCTCGGGATAGGTTCCTTCGAACCAGGTCTTGCGCGTTTCAACGGTGGTGGATTGCGCGGCAGACAGCCAGACCGACTGGTTGCGCATGATCAGTCGATGGTTGTCAAAAAAGCGCGACGGCGGCCCGCAGCGCGCCAGCAGTGCGGCCGACAGATCGACCGGATCGCGTATCAGGTTGCGCAGTTCGAAACTGATGAGCCCTCGGCGTACGTAATCGGCCGCGATCGGCCCGCCGCCCTCGGCCTCGAACACGGCGCAGTGGGGACAGGTGTAGCTGGCATATTCTATCAGGCCATGGCGTGCCTTTGGATTGCCGAGGATGTGTCCGCCGCCAGCCGATATCGTGACGGTGGCGGGTTTGGAAACGGCCTTGGACGCAGCTTTCTGGGCAGGCGGGGCCGCCGCCAGCAAGGGTAAGGCCAAAAGCAGCGTGGCAGGGAAAAGCGAACGCAGGATCATGATGTCTTCTCTTCCTTTGCGGCCATTTGCCGAGCCAGCGACTCCAGCACGGCGGCCAATTCTGGATCGGCAATATCGCGCAGCCCCTCGCCCAGTTCCATGGGCAAAGGCTTCAGCGACGGCGGCCCGGCGTTGCGTTTTGCTGCGGGCTTTGCCGGGGGCGCTATCAACCCGTGCATGAACTTCAGCTTGTGAACCGCAGCGTAGCCGAAAAAGCGATTCACGCGCTCGATAATCTCCGGCGCGACATGCTGCATCAGCGTGGCATGCGCTCCCGACACGGTCAGCTCCAGCGTGCCGCCCGAGCGCTGGCCGGAAGGAAAGCGGATCGCCTGCGGGGCGCTCACCTCGGCATAGCGCTCGCCGACGATCTCCGGCCAGCGCGTCACAACCGAGCTTTGCACGAACCCATAGCGGCGAAAGGCAGCGCGGCCAATTTCCGGCATCAGGTCGCTGATCGCCTTGGCCTCCCCGCCCCGCGGCCGCGTATAGGGGCGCGGCTTCTTCGGCTTGGCGGGCTTTTTCGGCCGGTTCATGTGGGCGGGCGGTTCAACCATGGCGTGCTCCATGCCATAGAAGGGCGATGCCCGTCGATATCAAAGGGCGCGAGGACATCGCGCAGCCCCTGCTGGCGCATTACGATCGCCATCGCCGGACCCTTCCATGGCGCGCGCCGCCGGGCGCGGCGGCAAACCCCTATGCCGTATGGCTGTCCGAGATCATGCTGCAACAGACCACCGTCGCCGCCGTCGCTCCCCGCTTTATGCGGTTTCTAGAACGCTGGCCGACGCTGGCCGATCTGGCGGCCGCGCCGGAGGCGGACGTTATGGCCGAATGGGCCGGGCTGGGCTATTATTCGCGGGCGCGCAATCTGGTCGCCTGCGCCAGGGCGGTCATCGAGCGGCATCACGGCGCGCTGCCAGATAACGAAGCGGCATTGCGGGCGCTGCCAGGCATCGGAGACTATACGGCCGCAGCCATCGCCGCGATCGCCTTTGGCCGACGGGCCGTAGTGGTGGACGCCAATATAGAGCGGGTGGTGGCCCGGCTGTTTGCGATCGAAACGCCGCTGCCGGGCGGGAAAAAAGCAATTCGCGTGGCCACCGATGCGATCACGCCAGCGGATCGCGCGGGCGATTTCGCGCAAGGGCTGATGGATCTGGGATCGACCATCTGCACCGTGCGCGGTCCGCAATGCCTGCTCTGTCCGCTGCGCGATGGGTGCGCGGGACACGGCGCGGGCAATCCCGAGCGGTATCCGGTCAAGGCGGCAAAAAAGGCCAGGCCGGAGCGGCGCGGCACGGCCTACTGGATCGAGCGGGACGACAAGGTCGCCCTCATTACCCGTCCGCCACACGGGCTGTTTGGCGGGATGCGTGGGCTGCCCGACGATGGCTGGCGCGCAGTCGTGGACGGTGATGGCGCGCCGCCGGTGGCCGCAACGTGGCGAACAGAGCGCGCTGCGGTTCGTCACGGGTTCACCCATTTCCGGATTGTGCTCGATTTGGCCCTTTGCATCGACGCGTCATCCGATATGGATGGCGCGCTGTGGTGGCCGATCGACCGGCTGGGGGAGGCGGGCCTGCCCACGCTATTCGCCAAGGCAGCGGCGCGGTTTATGGAGATGAGAGATGCGACGTGATCGATCGGACAGCTTGAACAGACGCGGGTTTCTGGGTTTGGCGGGAGCCGCCGGCATCGGCGCGGTCGGCCTGGGCGCGCTGTCTCCCTCTCCGATTTGGGCGCTGGCGCAGGACGGCGGGGACTGGCCGACGGTGGCCGCGAAACTGCGCGCCTATGTCGATACGCGCAAGGTTCCGGGCGCGGTGGCGGCGCTGGGCTGGGGCACCGATGCGCCGACGTTCATCAGGGCCGGCACGCTGGCGCTCGATACGGCCATCGCTGTGGATGCCGATACGTTATGGCGCGTCTATTCCATGACCAAGCCGATCACCGGCATGGCCGCGATGATGCTGATCGGCGACGGCAAGATGCGGCTTGATCAGCCGGTGGCCGATTTCATTCCAGAGTTTGCCGATATGCGCGTGCTCACTGATCCGGCGAACAGCCTGGACTCGGCGCCCGCCAAAACAGCGATCACGATCCGCCACTTGCTCACCCATACCGCGGGCCTGGGCTATTCGATCATCACCAAGGGGCCGCTGCTGCAGGCCTATCTGGATCGCGGCATCTTGCCCGGCGTGGTCAGCCGTCAGCCGATCCCCGGATTCGAGGGCGGGGCCGACGTGCCGTCGCTGGATGAATTCGCCCGCCGCGTCGCCGCGCTGCCGTTGATCGCAGAGCCGGGGACCAAGTGGAGCTATTCCATCGCGCTGGACGTCATGGGCCGCGTCATCGAAGTCGCCAGCGGTATGAGTTTCGGCGATTTTCTGCAGGCGCGGCTGTTTGATCCGTTGGGCATGGCCAGCAGCTTCTTCCAGGTCCCCGAGAGTGAAACCTCGCGTCTCGCCACCAATTATGCCGTGATCGGCGGACTATTGATCCCGATCGATCTCGGAACAAACAGCATCTTTACGGACAAGCCCGCCTTTCCGTTCGGCGGGGCGGGCCTGGTTTCCTCCGCGCGCGATTATGACCGGTTCCTGGCCATGCTGATGGGCGGCGGCACGCTGAACGGGGCAGCGGTAATGGGCCGCGACATGGTTGATCTGGGCACGTCCAACCTGCTGCCGGACGCCGTTGATCTGGCCGGTACATGGGTGGCGGGGCAAGGCTTTGGCGCGGGCGGCCGCGTTGGGCTGGGCGCGCGGGCGGGCACTTATGGATGGGCGGGTGCGGCGGGCACGGTCGCTGGAATAGACCGCGCGCGCGGCCTGCGCTCCTCCGGTTATTTGCAGTATATGCCGAGCGAGGTGTATCCGTTCCAAACGGAGTTCTTCAATTGGGTTTATGCCGATGCCGCCGCGACGCTGGGCAGAAAGACTGCCGCCTGATGGCCGCCGATCCCGGCTTCTGTGCGCCTGGCCTGGACCGGGCCGATGCGCTGCGCGGCGATGCCGACCGCGTGCGCGCCGCCATGATGCGGCCGTCCGCGCGGCTGCTACGGATGCGCGGGCTGGATCCCGATATCGGTGACGAGGGAGGACTCAGCTGGGGCAGCCTGGCAGAGGCGGAGCCGGACGATGAACTTCTGCTCCTGGGCCTCGACGGCGATGCGCCGCGCTTTGTAATCCTGCCCCCGGTTCCTGAGCCGGGTCAGCCGATCCCGATGCTGTGGCAGGCGCTGTCTGTTTTTCCCGAACGGGATGCGGCGATTTACGCTGGCGCGCGCAGCCTGATCGACTGGCATGCCCGGCACCGCTTCTGTGCGCGCTGCGGCGGCAAAACGAGGATCGAAAAGGCGGGCTGGGCGCGGCATTGTATCCGGTGCGCGGCCGAGCATTTTCCGCGCACCGATCCGGTGGTGATCATGCTGGCCGAGCATGACGGCCGCGTGCTGCTTGGCCGACAACCGCAATTTCCGCTACGCCGCCTGTCCGCGCTGGCCGGCTTTGTCGAGCCGGGCGAGACGATCGAGGGCGCCGTGGCCCGCGAGTTGCACGAGGAAGCCGGCATTTGCGTGACCGATGTGCGCTACATCAAGAGCCAGCCCTGGCCGTTCCCCAGTTCGCTCATGATCGGCTGCTTCGCGCGCGCCGAGGATGATGCGTTGACTATCGACAGCACCGAGCTGGAAGAGGCGCGGTGGATCGACGCGGCAGGCGTGCGCGCGGCCATGGCAGGCGAGGCCGCCGCGCCGTTCATCGCGCCTCCGCGCCTGGCGATCGCGCATCATCTGCTCGCCGCATGGCTGGAGCGGCGCGTTTAGGACGGACCCGTGCGCAACAGCCTGCTGTTCAGATCAATCCAAGTTTCGTCAGGTCGCCGATCAGCCGCGCGGGCATTGCGGCCATGGCGTCCTCGTCTCCGTCCAGATCGGCCGGTGCGTCCGCCTGCTCCAGATAGCGCCAGCCTTGATGCGCACGCTTGGCGCGGCTGCGCACGGGCACGAGCTTGGGGCTGAGCTGGATGCGGGTGCGGCCGTCGGGGGCGGCTTCGAACCCCAGGATTTCGGTGCGCGCCATGATACGGTGGGCGATGATCCAGTAGAGCGATCCGCCGACCATCTCCTCATGGCGCTTGGGTCGATAGCGGGTGGTGTGAGACAGACCGTTCTCCGCCTCATGGCGCGCGTGCAGCCGCTGCTGCAGATCGGCGAAACTGTCGATGCGATAGGCAATCTTGGTCATGTTGAGCGGCAT
The DNA here is from genome assembly GCA_038234155.1 of Sphingomonadales bacterium. GTDB lineage: Bacteria > Pseudomonadota > Alphaproteobacteria > Sphingomonadales > Sphingomonadaceae > Novosphingopyxis. Next base: position 23,555 of record JBBSUT010000010.1, read on the forward strand.
CGGCATGATGTGGCGATTGGCATGGGTATCGGCAAGCTTGAGGGAACGAACCGGCGCGTCGGAACGGATCGAGCGACAGCCAGCCTAACCCACTAGCCCGCTGGCCACGGCCAGGCCCAGGAATATCAGAAACCCCATCGAATCGGTAATCATGGTCACAAATACGCTGCTGGCCACCGCCGGATCCTGATTGAGGCGATCGAGCAGGACCGGCACCATGACGCCCGCCAGCCCTGCGATAGTCACGTTGAACAGCATTGCGCTGGCCATCACCATGCCCAGCATCGGGTTGCCGAACACCAGCGTCGTGCCGATGCCTATCAGCACTGCGATGGTGGCCCCGTTGAGGATCGCCACGCGCAGTTCGCGCGCCACGATTCGTGCCGTGTTTGATTTGGTCAGCTGGTTCATTGCCAGCGCGCGCACCGCGACGGCCATGGTCTGTGTGCCGGCATTGCCGCCGATGGAAGCCACGATCGGCATCAGGATGGCCAGCGCCACCATCGTTTCGATCGCCGCGCCGAACATGGCGATGATGGAGGAGGCAATCAGCGCGGTGCCCAAGTTCGCTACCAGCCAGCGCACGCGCGCGCTGTAGGTTTCACGCAAGGGCTCGTTGATATCGCCTTCGCCGGCGCCGGACAGCAGCAGGATATCCTCGCCCGCCTCCTCGGACACGATATGGACCACATCGTCGGCCGTAATCACGCCGGCCAGCCGCCCGCCCTCGTCCACCACGGCGGCAGAGATAAGCGCATATTTCTGGAAGCGCTGGGCCACCTCCTCCTGGTCCATGCCAACGGGGATCAGCGTTTGATCGCGCTTCATCACGTCGCCCAGTGGAATGTCGCGCGGAGTGCGCAATATCCAGCTGAGATGGCAGGTTCCGATCGGCCGGTGCTGCGGATCAACAACGAAGATTTCCCAGAACTCGGTGGTCAGGTCGATCGCGCCCTCGCGCAAATAATCGATCAGCTGGCCGACGTTCATGTGCTCGGGTACCGCAACCAGATCGCGCTGCATGATGCGCCCGGCGCTTTCTTCGGGAAAGGACAGCGCGCTCTCGATTGCGGCGCGGTCTTCCGGTTCCAGCTCGGCCAGAACGGCCTGCTGGTCGGCGTCGTCCATCTCCTCAATGATGGCGACAGCGTCATCGGTTTCCAGCTGACCTGCCAATTCGGCCACGCGTGCAGCAGGCAGGGCATCGATAATGTCGTCGCGGACATAATCGTTGACCTCGGCCAGCACTTCGGCGCTGACCAGATCGCCGATGGCCATCGCCAGCGCGGCGCGCTCGTCGTTCGGCACGATCTCGAACAGATCGGCGATATCAGCATTGTGCAGTTGTTCGACCAGCGCATAGGTCGCCTCGCGGTCGCCGCGTTCCAGCGAATCGAGGACGCTGGAGACGAAGCCCGCCGTCAGCATATTGTCTTCGTCGAGCGTTTCTACGGTCTGCCCGGCGGGGGCTTCGGCGATATCGGCCATGGCGCGCCCCCTTTCGTCATGCGGTGCGGTGCGATGCGGTCGCTAGCCTAGACACCGGTGCATGCTGCATTGCAATGGAAACGGCCGACCGGGAACGGCTGGCCTCTCCAAACGCTACGACCTAATACCATCCCGATTCACAACCGAGAAAGCGAACATCCATGGCAGACGAAACCCTCACGCTCGAACTGGACGATGGCCCGGTGGTCATCAAGCTGCGGTCCGATCTGGCCCCCAAACATGTCGAGCGCATCACCGAACTGGTCCGCGACGGTTTCTACGACGGCGTCGTGTTCCACCGCGTCATTCCAGGCTTCATGGCACAGGGCGGCGATCCGACCGGCACCGGTACCAGCGGTTCCGACAAGGCGAACCTGCCGTCAGAGTTCAGCAAGGAATCGCACCAGCGCGGCACCTGCTCGATGGCGCGCACGCAGGACCCCAACAGCGCCAACAGCCAGTTCTTCATTTGTTTCGATGACGCCGGATTCCTGGACGGCCAGTACACCGTTTGGGGTCAGGTCGAGAGCGGCATGGAACATGTCGACGCGCTGCCCAAGGGAGAACCGCCGGCGAACCCGGGCCGGATCAAGCGCGCGACGGTGCGCTGAAGCCGGGTGTCTCCCGCAACCGATACAAGGGGCTGGAACCGCGGTTTTCGGCCCCTTTGTTCGCGCATCAGATGCCCGCGCGGATCAGCCAGTCGTGAAACATGCGCACTGCGCGGCGATCCAGCGCACGCGGGCGGCAGACGAACCAATAGCTGTAGGGGCTCTTGACCTCGATATCGAACAAGCGGGTAAGGCGTTCGTCGCGGGCATCCGAAAAATGGCTGCCGTGCATGATCGCCACGCCGAGACCCTGAGCGGCGGCCTCCAGCATCAGCGGCCCGGAATCCATGTGATCGACCGAGGCCGGCTTCAAGTTCGGCAGGCCCACTGCGCGCCGCCAGGCTTCGAACGTACCCGGCATTTCGCTGTGCACGAACACGGTCTGGCCCTCCAGATCGCGCGGCTCGGTCAATTTCTGCTGTTCGGCAAAGGTGCGGCTGGTGATGGCGTAGACGTTGTTGGTGTCGAGACGGCGGCTGTATAGCTTGTCATCCACCTCGCTGGCGATGATGATGGCGGCATCCACGGTGTCGCCGAGAAGGTTTTCGGCATGGGTGGACGTGATTACGTCCAGATGCAGCTTGGGATAGAGCCGCCGCAGTTCGCCAAGATTGGGGATCAGCCGCTGTGATCCGAACAGCGGGAGCACGCCCAATTTCAAGCGGAAATCCGCGTCACGGTCGCTCACTGCCTCCACCGCGTCTCCGATCATGTCCAGCGCGGGCGATACCGCCTCCAGCAAGCGGTGCGCGTCGGCATTGGCGCTCATCGCCTGTGCCTTGCGGTCGAACAGCGGTTTGCCAATGAAATCTTCCAGAGACTTGATCCGGCGGCTCAGCGCGGGCGCGGATATCGCCAGCTCATCCGCTGCGGCCTTGGCACTCCCAAGTCGCACGGTACGCACGAATGCCTCAAGGGCACGCAGGGGTGGAAGCCGTCGCATATTTCTCCTAACGCATTTATATATTGCGCTGCAGCAAATCTGGCGCGCAGAAAGCCGCGTATTTCTGGGCCTTTTCTTAAAACCAGCTTGCATATTTTGCAAGCTAGATAATTTGTTTCGCACTTGCACAATAAGCCCGTGGGGTGCAGTTAGATGGTGCCTTTCAGGCATCCTCTCCTAAGACTTTTGATGAGGCCGGTTTTCGAACCGGCCTCTTTTTTTGTCTCTGCTCGCTTTGTTCCGGGCGGAGCCGTCCCACCACTCGCAACTTTGCAGCGCGCTTCCCATTATAACAGCAACGCAACATAAACGAGAGGGCGTCATATGGCCGACGAAGAGCCGCAGGATCCGCGCATAGCGGGCCGCAGATTGCAGGTTGCCAACGCGAAAAAGGAAGACAGCGGACGCGGCCTGGCGCGGATATCCCGGCAGGTGCTGGCATCGCTCGGCCTGGTGCAGGGCGATATCGTCGAGATTCAGGGCAAGCGCACCACCCCGGCGCGCGCCATCGAACCTTATGCAGAGGATGAGGGGCTGGAGATCATTCGTATCGACGGTCTGCTGCGTGTGAACGCCGGCGTCGGCGCAGGCGAACATGTCACCGTGAAAAAGGCCGAGTCCAAACCTGCGACTCGCGTCGTTCTCGCTCCCGCGCAGCGCGATCTGCGGCTGCAGGGCAGCGCGCAGGCGCTCAAGCGAACTTTCATCGGTCGGCCGATGGTGGCGGGCGATGTGGTCGCCACCGCCGGACAGCGCCGGGTCGAGCCCAGTGAAATGCCGCCGCAGCTGCGTCAGATGATGAATGCGCCTGCCTTCTCGCTGACCGAGATCAGGCTGACCGTGGTGTCCACCACGCCCAAGGGCCTGGTCCACATCGACGAGCAAACCGAGATCGAGCTGCGCAGCGAATATACCGAGCCAAAAGAAGGCCGCAGCGCAGACGTGACCTATGACGATCTGGGCGGCATGACCGCGACGATCGATCAGCTGCGGGAAATGGTGGAGCTGCCGCTGCGCTATCCCGAATTGTTTACGCGCCTTGGCGTCGATCCGCCTCGCGGGGTGCTATTGCATGGTCCGCCGGGCACCGGCAAGACGCGGCTAGCGCGCGCCGTGGCGAACGAATCCGATGCGAATTTTTTCCTGATCAATGGCCCCGAGATCATGGGTTCCGCCTATGGCGAATCCGAGCAGAAGCTTCGGCAGGTGTTCGAACAGGCGACCGAAGCGGCGCCGTCGATCCTGTTTATCGACGAGATCGATTCGATTGCACCCAAGCGCGACCGTGTGCAGGGCGAGGCCGAAAAGCGCCTCGTCGCGCAGTTGCTGACGTTGATGGATGGTCTGGAGCCGCGAACCAATTTGGTGATTATTGCGGCTACCAATCGTCCTGAAGCGCTGGATGAAGCGTTGCGCCGGCCGGGCCGGTTTGACCGGGAGATCGTGGTCGGCGTCCCCGATGAAGCGGGTCGCCGCGAAATCATGGCGATCCACACCCGTGGCATGCCGCTCGGCTCCAAGGTCGATCTGGATGAACTGGCGCGCACGACTTATGGTTTTGTCGGCGCCGATCTGGCCGCGCTGGCGCGCGAGGCTGCTATCGAGGCGGTGCGGCGCATCATGCCGAAGATCGATCTGGAGGAGGGCACCATCCCACCCGATGTGCTGGCGTCGCTCGAGGTCACGCGCGAAGATTTCCTGGAGGCCATAAAGCGCGTTCAGCCGTCCGCCATGCGCGAGGTGATGGTGCAGGTGCCGCAGGTGCGCTGGGAGGATGTTGGCGGGTTGGACGAAGCCCAGCGCCAGCTGCGCGAGGGCATCGAGCTGCCACTGCGCAATCCCGACGCTTTCCGCCGCCTCGGCATTCGACCGGCCAAGGGCTTCCTGCTCTATGGTCCGCCCGGTACCGGCAAGACGCTTCTGGCCAAGGCTGCTGCGCGCGAGAGCCAGGCCAATTTTATCGCCACGAAAAGCTCGGATCTTCTGTCCAAATGGTATGGCGAGAGCGAGCAGCAGATTGCCAAGCTGTTCGCCCGCGCCCGTCAGGTTGCGCCGACGGTGATCTTCATCGACGAGATCGATTCGCTGGTGCCTGCCCGCGGCGGCGGTAGCGAGCCGCAGGTGACCGAGCGCGTTGTCAATACTATCCTAAGTGAGATGGATGGTTTGGAGGAGCTGCAGTCCGTTGTTGTGATCGGCGCGACCAACCGGCCGACGCTGGTCGATCCGGCGCTGCTGCGCCCTGGCCGTTTTGACGAGCTGATCTACGTTTCGGTGCCCAACAAGGACGGCCGCCGACGCATCCTGTCGATACACACGGCCAAGATGCCGCTGGCCTCCGATGTCGATCTGGACGAGATCGCCGAGCGTACCGAACGCTTCACCGGCGCCGACCTTGAAGACGTGGTTCGCCGCGCGGGGCTGTTTGCGCTGCGCGAGGGCGGCAATGATGTGAGTGAAGTGACGATGTCCCATTTCACGCAAGCGCTCGATGCCAGCCGGGCTTCGGTGACCGAGGAAATGGAAGAGGAATATCGCAGTCTGGAATCCAAGCTGAAGCAGAATGCAATGAGCGCGCAGCCGATCGGATTTGTGACGGCGGGAATGTTGCAGAGCCGCGGGGACAAAGACTGAACTTTTAACCTAAGGACGCGCGTCGTCTGCACAGTCCGTTCGCCCCGGGCGTGTAGATGAGCCGTCTTGTTTCCGCCGAGTTGGGGAACCGAAGATACGGTGTTTCGACATGCCCGGCGCGAACTGGCTGGACCGTCACCTAATATGCTACCGCTTCTACTTTCAGTGTTGCAAAACCCCAGATGAACACGACGGCGGCAATGGCAGCGGCAAGGATAAACACGCTCCAGCTGTTTTGATTGTAGATGTAAACGCCGAAGCTTGGGCCCAGGATAAAGGCGCCGC
>JBBSUT010000011.1:0-27001 GCA_038234155.1 Sphingomonadales bacterium
CATGCCGATGCAGGCGCAGGATCAATTTCGGATCGGAGCGGTTTTCCTGCCCGCTTTCGGTTGACAGCCCAACGAGCCTTGCCTAGTTGCGCTGCTCCACCGCATTAGCGGGTGTAGCTCAGTTGGTTAGAGCGCCGGCCTGTCACGCCGGAGGTCGCGGGTTCAAGTCCCGTCACTCGCGCCATTTCCCGGTTTCCATCCATTTGAGAAGGGGACCCAGCGGCAGGATCCAGACGATGCCCAGAATGAGATAGACGATGGCCTGGGCATACCAGGGCAGGACGCTTATCCGTTCGACCTGAGACAGCACGAGCGCCGCCCATATCCCGATCAGCGCCAATATGGCAAAAACGCCGGCGGGCTTGCGCCAGCTCGGTCTCTCCTCGGGGGTCATGTGCTCGCCTTCATAGGGGTAATCCATTCGCGTTCGGTAAGAATATGGTCGAGCGGAACGTCCCAGGGGTCCACCGGCAGCGCCGCCGCTTCCTGCGCGGACCATGCCACGCCCACCGCCACCGCGTCCGGCAACCGGGCCAGCGCACGGTCGTAATGGCCGCCGCCCTGGCCGAGCCGCTGGCCCGCTCGAGTAAAACCGATAAGCGGCAGCAGCAACAGCTGCGGATCGACATCTGCGGCCGTGTCCGCTGGTTGGCCGCCGCCGAACGGAGCAGGCGCCAGCGGCTGGCCCGGTGTCCAGATTTTGAAATGCATCGCGGCGCCCTGGTCCGCGAACCAGGGCAGGGCGACCGGGCACCCGCGCTCCGCAATCAGTTCCAGCAGCGCCATGGCATCACATTCGTCCCCCACCGCGACATAGCCCGCCACCGCCGGACGATCGGAAAACAGCGGCGTCATGGGGCTGGGCAGCACGTGAAAGGCGCGCGCACGGTCGGCGGGAGAAATGGCGGCGAGATAGCCGCCGCGGGCGGCGCGCAGGGCGCGTCTCTGGGCTGGCTTGTCCATCATGATTGCAGCGCCATGCCACGCAGAGCGGGATAGCGGAACCACCATGGGCCGGTTGCTGGAATATCCTCTGACGCCAGTAGCATCAGGTGGGCGCCATATGTGCGAGACCACGATCTCACCAGGGACGGCTCCCTTTCATGTTATATCGCCTCAGGGATATTCTCTCGAGCTCGTACCGGGCAGTCCCGCCACTATCGAATTTAGGCGTTCGCGGCAGGTTTCTCAAGACGCGATGCAAAGGCTTCCATCCGGTCGGCCAGATTTTCCAGCGCCCTGGCCGATCGTTCGTCGGCATCGCCCGGCGCGCCATCGGGCTGGCCGGGCGCGTCCGGAGCGATATCTGCAGCGGCTGCCCGGGCGCGCAGTTCGCTCACCTCATCGGCCAGGAACAGCGCGGCGTAAAGCAGCGCGCGGGTCTCGCTCAGCGCGTTGGCGTCGGCGCCGCCGCGCAATGCGTCGTCGATCAGTGTGCCGAGCGCGGCGAGATGGTCTTCCTCTCCATCCGCGCAATGCACCGCATAATCGCGCCCCGCGATGGCGATCTTTACTTGTGCCATCAGTCGAGCCCCTCGAGCAGATCGTCGATCGCGCCGACGGCCCGCACCGCCTCCGCCTTCAGCGCGGCATGACGGCGGGCGATGTCGGCATCCCCGTCGGAACCGCCCTGCGCCGCGATGTCCGGGCGTACGCCTGCTGTTTCCAGCCGGGCCAGTGTCCGTTCGATCCGCCCGATCGCCATGATGATCCGTTCCTGTGCCATGGCGTCATCTGCTCCGTCGGCCGCGGCCCTGTCAAGGCGTCCCCCGCTGCAAGGTGAAACGTCCACGGCGGAGCGGCAGCGGACAGGTGGGCGGGTTGACGCTGCCGCCCGCAGTTCCCAAAGGATGGCGCAACATGCGACTCGCCGCCGCCGCGCCGGGTCTGCTGCCCAGACCACACCGGAGGATCCATGGCCGTACCTAATCGCACGCTGGCCAATGCCATCAGGGCGCTATCCATGGACGCGGTGCAGGCCGCCAACAGCGGCCATCCCGGCATGCCGATGGGAATGGCCGATGCCGCCACCGTGCTGTTCCAGGACTTTCTGAAATTCGATGCGGCCGATCCGCACTGGCATGACCGGGACCGGTTCGTGCTCTCGGCCGGCCATGGTTCGATGCTGATCTATGCTCTGTTACACCTGACGGGCTACGCCAAACCCACGATTGAGGAAATCCGCAACTTCCGTCAGCTTGGCAGCCCGTGCGCCGGCCATCCGGAGAATTTTCTGCTCGAGGCGGTGGAATGCACCACCGGCCCGCTGGGGCAGGGTTTCGCCATGGGCGTGGGCATGGCCTTTGCCGAGCGGCACCTGAACGCTCTCTACGGCGACGAACTGGTCGATCACCGCACCTGGGTAATCGCCGGCGATGGCTGCCTGATGGAAGGCGTCAATCATGAGGCGGTGGGTCTGGCCGGGCACTGGAAACTGGGACGGCTCAACGTGCTGTGGGACGACAACCGCATCACCATCGACGGCGCGACATCGCTCTCCACGAGCGAAGATATTCCCGCGCGCTACCGGGCGAGCGGTTGGCACGTCGTCAGCTGCGACGGGCATGACCATGACGCCGTCCGCCGCGCGCTCAGCGAAGCAAGGGACGATCCGCGCCCCAGTCTGATCGCCTGCCGCACCACCATCGGCTTCGGTTCGCCCAACAAACAGGGTACGTCGGCAACCCATGGCGCGCCGCTGGGCGCGGAAGAGATCGCGCTGGCCCGCAAGGAACTGGGCTGGAACCACGGCCCGTTCGACATCCCCGCCGACGTCAAATCCGCCTGGGAAGACATCGGCCGCCGCGGTGCCAGCGAGAACGCCGCCTGGTCCAGACGCCTCGCAGCGCACGCCGATGTCGCCGAATTCCAGCGCCGCATGGCGGGGGATCTGCCGGAAGGCTTCTCGATGAAAGCGCACGTCCAGACGCTGATGGACGCGCCGCAGACGATCGCCACGCGCAAGGCATCCGAGATTGCGCTGGCCGCAATCAACCCGCAACTGCCCGAAACCATCGGCGGCAGCGCGGACCTGACCGGATCGAACAACACCAAGACCAATGATATTCATTCGCTGACGCGCGACGATTACGGCAATCGGTACGTCTATTACGGCATCCGTGAATTCGGCATGGCGGCTGCCATGAACGGCATGGCGCTGCACGGCGGGGTGATCCCCTATGGCGGCACCTTCCTGATCTTCTCAGACTATAGCCGGCCTGCGATCCGGCTCGGCGCGCTGCAGCGGGCGCGGGTGGTTCACGTGATGACGCACGACAGCATCGGTCTTGGCGAGGACGGGCCGACACATCAGCCGGTGGAGCAGGTGCAGAGCCTGCGCACCGTGCCCAATCTCCACGTATTCCGTCCGGCGGACTCGATCGAGACAGCCTGGTGCTGGCAGATCGCGCTGCAGAACCGGCACGGCCCGTCGCTGCTCGCGCTCAGCCGCCAGAACCTGCCGCAGATCGGCACCGACGCGTCCGAAGCGGGCTGCACGCGGGGCGGATACCGGCTCAAGGCGGCCAAGGCGGAGCGCCGGGTGATACTGATCGCCACCGGCTCGGAAGTCAGCCTGGCGCTGGAGGTCGCCGATCAGCTGGAGGCCAAGGGCGTGGGCGCGGACGTGGTGTCCATGCCGTGTACCGAGCTGTTCGACGCACAGGATGCGGCCTACCGCGAAGATATTCTGCCCAACGTCCAGCCAGACCAGATCCTGCGCGTCTCGATCGAAGCGGGCACAACCTTCGGATGGGAGCGTTATACCACGCCGAACGGGCTGAATTTCGGGCTCGACCGTTTCGGTGCATCCGGTCCGGCGCCCGCCCTGTTCGAGAAATTCGGCCTTACCGCCGACGCTATCACGCCGTGCATTCTCAGCGCGGTCCCGTCCTAGATATCAGCAGGAGCTTTTCCCCATGACAGTCAAAGTAGCGATCAACGGTTTCGGGCGCATCGGCCGCCTGGTGGCGCGCGCGATCCTGGAGCGGCCCGATTGCGGGCTCGATCTGGTTGTGATCAACGATCTGGCCGATGCCAAGGCCAATGCGCTGTTGTTCAAATATGATAGCACCCACGGCCGTTTTGCCGGTGATGTGTCGGCCACCTCTGACAGCATCAAGGTGAATGGCAAGACGATCGCGGTGACCAGCGAGCGCGATCCGGGCAAACTGCCGCACAAGGCCATGGGCATCGACATCGTGCTGGAATGTACCGGTTTCTTCCAGAGCCACGATGACGCCAAGCCACATCTGGACGCGGGTGCCAAGCGTGTGCTGATCTCGGCCCCGGCCAAGGGTGTCAGCAAGACTATCGTATTTGGAGTCAATCAGGACAAGCTGACCGCGGACGACTTGATCGTCTCGAACGCCAGCTGCACCACCAACTGCCTGGCGCCTGTGGCCAAGGTCCTGAACGACACGGTGGGGATCGAGCGCGGGTTCATGACCACGATCCACAGCTACACCAACGACCAGCGTATGCTCGATCAGATGCACAGCGATATGCGCCGCGCGCGCGGCGGCGCGCAGAACATCATCCCAACCACCACTGGCGCAGCGCGTGCCGTCGGCCTTGTCCTGCCCGAACTGAACGGTAAGCTGGACGGCAGCTCGGTGCGGGTGCCCACGCCCAATGTCTCGCTGATCGATCTGGTGTTCACGCCCGGCCGCGACACGACGGTGGAGGAACTGAACGCGGCGCTCAAGGCGGCGGCAGAGGGCCCGATGAAGGGCGTGCTCGATTTTACCGATCAGCCGCTGGTCAGCAGCGATTTCAACCATCAGCCCGCCAGTTCCACCGTCGACAGCCTGGAGACTGCAGTTCTGGAAGGCAAGCTGGCCCGCGTGGTGAGCTGGTATGACAACGAATGGGGCTTTTCGAACCGCATGCTCGATACGGCGGGCGTAATGGCAGGGCTGCTTTAGGCCCATCATTTCCGGCGCATCTCCGTCCGGGCAGGGCTGATCTTGTCGGCACCTTGCCCTGTCTCGCGGCGGCATCCGAAACAACACGGTCCTTTGACAAGCTCGGGACGAACGAAGGATTTTGCCATGACCGCCTTCAAGACCCTCGACGATATCGGCGATCTCAGCGGCAAGGTGGCCCTGGTCCGTGTCGACCTGAATGTGCCGATGAGCGACGGCGAAGTGACCGACGATACCCGCATCCGCGCCTTCAGGCCGACCGTGGATCAACTCTCAAGCAAGGGTGCCAAGGTCTTGCTTCTAGGTCATTTCGGCCGACCCAAGGGCGAAAAAAACTCGACAATGTCGCTCTCTATGGTGACAGGGGAGGTTGAGAAGGTGCTGGGCCGCGAAGTCATGTTCATTCCCGAGATCACCGGCGCTGTCGTAGCGCAGTCGCTCGGCATCATGCGTGCTGGCGAAGTGGGCATTCTGGAAAATAGCCGGTTCTGGCCGGGCGAGGAATCAAACGACGCCGATTTTGCCAAGGCCATCGCGGCCAATGCGGACATCTATGTCAACGACGCGTTTTCCGCAGCGCACCGCGCGCATGCCACCACCGAGGGTTTGGCGCACCTGATGCCATCTTACGCCGGACGTGCGATGGAGGCGGAACTAGCGGCGCTTTCGGCCGCGCTGGACAACCCGGTGCATCCCGTGGCGGCCGTGGTGGGCGGCGCCAAGGTGTCGTCCAAGTTGGATGTGCTGACCCATCTCGTGGGCAAGGTCGATCATCTGATCATAGGCGGCGGCATGGCCAACACATTCCTAGCCGCGCGCGGCATCGATGTCGGCAAATCGCTATGCGAGCATGATTTAACCGGCACGGCCAATGCCATCATGGACAAGGCGGATGCGAGCGGCTGCACGGTGCATCTTCCCTATGACGTCGTCGTTGCGAAGATATTCAAGGCGAACGCCGCATCGCGCACCGTCAACGTACATGAGGTGGAGGCCGACGACATGATTCTCGATCTTGGCGCAACGGCGGTGGAATCGCTCGGCGATGTGCTCAAGAATTGCCGGACACTGGTGTGGAACGGTCCGCTCGGAGCTTTCGAGACCCCTCCGTTTGACGAGGCTACGGTCGCGCTGGCCCGCACCGCGGCGGCGCTGACTCAGGACGGATCGCTCGTCTCGGTTGCGGGCGGCGGCGACACAGTGGCGGCGCTGGCCCATGCTGGCGTCACGCGTGATTTCACTTACATATCAACGGCAGGCGGCGCTTTCCTCGAATGGATGGAAGGCAAGGATCTGCCCGGTGTGGCCGCTTTGCGAGGTTAAGCGCCGCATTGCCGCTGGCGGACCCACACGGCTCGATGCGACGATAGCCACACCATCTCCGCACCTGCTTGGACGCCGCCCATTCTCCGTTGGCCGCTGCCAGGCAATGGTTGAAAAGAATTTGCGCGGCACGCCGTGTCATGCCCGTCACCTTTGGACCAGCTGTGCCATCCCGCAATCGTTACCCCAATTGCGAATCGCTCACGCCTTGCCTATGGCCCCGCATAGCAACGCATTGCCGCCTGTAGGGAGCCACCATGTCGATTACGCCTGAAGTCAAAGCGATCCTGGACCAGTATGAGTCCGACAGTCCGGGTGTGAAGGCCAATCTTTATCGCGTCCTGATGCAGGGCAAGCTGGGCGGCACCGGCAAGATGATCATCCTGCCGGTCGATCAGGGGTTCGAACATGGCCCCGCTCGCAGCTTCGCGCCCAATCCTGCGGGCTATGATCCGCATTACCATTATCAGCTGGCGATCGACGCCGGGCTCAACGCCTATGCCGCGCCGCTGGGCGCGCTGGAAGCGGGCGCGGACAGCTTTGCCGGTCAGATCCCGACCATCCTGAAATGCAACAGCGCCAACAGCTGGGCCAGCGCGCGCGACAGTGCCATCACCGCGGGCGTGGACGACGCGCTGCGGCTGGGCTGTGCGGCGATCGGCTTTACAATCTACCCGGGTTCGGATGACTGTTTCAACATGCTCGAAGAGATCCGCGAGCTGCGCGCCGAGGCCGCGGCCGTGGGCATCCCCACGGTGCTGTGGAGCTATCCGCGCGGCGGAAATCTGCCCTTGTCGGGCGAACTGGCACTCGATGTAGGTGCCTACGCCGCGCATATGGCCGCGCTGGCCGGCGCGCACATCATCAAGGTGAAGCTGCCGAGCGACCATATCGAGCAGGAAGACGCCAAGAAAAGCTACGAGGACATGGACTTCTCTGCCCAGTCGGACCGGGTCAGCCATGTCGTGAAGAGCTGCTTCAACGGGCGGCGGATCGTGGTGTTCTCGGGCGGATCGAAGAAAGGCGCCGATCAGGTCTTTCAGGACGCGCGCGATATCCGTGATGGCGGCGGCAACGGTTCGATCATTGGCCGCAACAGCTTCCAGCGCAGCCGCGAGGACGCGCTCGAGATGCTCGGCAAGCTGGTTGCGATCTACAAGGGCGAAGAAGCCTGATTGCTGGCTAGCGCGCTTCGAACAGGAAGCGATAGTCGGCCGGTGCGGTCTGGACGTTGGCGCGCTTGTCCGGCGCGGCGGACATCAACGCATAGCTGCGCCGGTCAAAGGCAAACGGTTCGCCCAGCGTCACCTGCCGCGCCCCGCGGCCTGACGATCCGATCACGTCTACCGCCAGCACCACACGCCCGGCCCAGATGCACTGCGCGTCGACCGGGCAGCGGCTGTCCTCAATCAGCGCGGTGGGGGTGATGGCAATAGCGCCGACGCGCACAGTCTGCCCGAGCGCGGCACCGGTTTGCACGAAAGCGGCCTCTCCTGCGGTGTCTTCGGGTGGCATTGACAGGGCGCAAGACTGCAGTGCGATCGCGGCGAGGGGTAGCAGATACCGCGTCATGGCTTATCCTTTCAGCAAACTGCGCTATGGGCGTCAGCACGCCGCCGATCGCCCCGCCGCCCTGCACGGAAGATGAATATGCCCGCCTGCCAACTCTACATCATATCCCCGCCCGACGTCGGCGGAGATTTCCCGCAGCGGCTGGAGGCCGCGCTTGGCGCAGGTCCGGTCGCCGCGTTCCAGTTGCGCGTGAAGGACAAGGACAGTCACGAACTGGCCGCGCTCGCCGCGCCGCTGCAGGATATCTGCCGCGCGCACGACGTGGCGTTCATCGTGAACGACAACGTGCCGATGGCCAAGCGGCTGAAGGCGGACGGTGTGCATCTGGGCCAGGCCGATGGCGACCCGCGCGAAGCCCGCGCCGAGCTGGGGCCGGAAGCGCAGATCGGCGTTACCTGTCACGGCAGCAAGCATCTTGGCATGGAAGCGGGCGAACATGGCGCGGACTATGTCGCGTTCGGCGCGTTCTTCGACAGCACGACCAAGGGTTCGGTTCAGCGCGCCGATCTGGAAGTGCTGCGCTGGTGGTCGGCGATCATGGAGATACCGTGCGTGGCCATCGGCGGGATTACGGCCGATAATGCAGCGCCATTGATTGCGGCGGGGGCCGACTTCCTGGCGGTCAGCGGGGCAATCTGGAACCACGCTGATGGCCCGGCAGCGGGCGTCGCTCGATTTGCAGAACTTTTAAAAGCCTGAGCGGAGCCAATCGGCGGCGACATCGTTCCCGAACCGACATGGGTGCGGGCCGATCGTCTGAATTGGCCGATCGTCCCCAAACTGGAGAGACAACATGCGAGTAGCGTTCACGGCAGTTGCCACATTGGCCCTCATGGGCTGTAATTTTGCGAGCAGCGGCGAGAAGGCGGACAGCACCAAACGTGCCGAAGCTACCGACACCGCCGTGCCCGCGCGGCAGGACAGGCTGACCGATTCGATGGCGGCGCAGGATCCCGCGCCGGCCCCGGCGGCTGGCGTGAACGCCATGTTCGGTGATCCGGTACCGTCCGCCGGCGCCGCGCCGTTGGCCGACATGGCTGCTCAGGCTGGCACGGGTCAGGCTGGCACGGGTCAGGCTGGCGCTGGTCAGGCCGGAGTGGCGGCCCCTGCGGCAGTCGACGTTTCGGCCAAGTTTCCGATGATGAAGGCGCAGGTCGTGCTTGATCGGCTGGGCTTCTCTCCGGGCGTGGTCGACGGCAAGAACGGCCAGTCCACCAAAAATGCCCTGTCTGGCTATCAGGAGGCCAGCAGCCTGCAGGTTTCGGGCACGCTCGATGAAGCGACGCGCAGGAAGCTGGCACCTTTCAACAACATTGCGCCCACGCGGCAGGTGACCATTCCGGCCACCTGGTCTCAGATCACGTTCCAGAAGGTAGCTGACGGCGCCGAGGCGCAATCCAAGATGGACAGGCTGGGTTATAATGACATGCGCGAGAAGCTGTCCGAGCGGTTCCATACCACGCCGGAGACGCTTTCCGCGTTGAACGGTGGCAAGCAGCAGTTCGCGGCGGGCGAGCAGATCATGGTGCCGAATGTTGGCGCAGATCGGATCGCAAACGGCGCCGTGGATAATAGGTCCTGGGAGCAAACGCTGCAAAGCCTGGGCGTTGGCTCCGAACAGCCGAAAGTCGACAAGATCATCGTCGATAAGTCCGAGGGCGTGTTGAGGGCATTTGATGCCAGCGGCAAGCTGGTGGCGCAATATACCGCGACCATGGGTTCCAGCCACGATCCTCTGCCGCTGGGCGACTGGAAAATCCTGGGCACCGCGTATAATCCGCCGTTCAGCTACAATCCCAAGCTGTTCTGGGACGTGAGCGACAGCAAGAGCAAGCTGCAGCTGCCGCCCGGTCCGAACGGCCCCGTTGGCGTGGTATGGATCGACCTCAGCAAGGAACATTACGGTATCCACGGTACGTCCGAACCGCAGACGATCGGCACCGCGCAAAGCCACGGATGTGTCCGCCTGACGAACTGGGATGCGGCGCGACTGGCCCAAATGGTGCATAGCGGCACGCAGGCCCATTTCCAGGCCTGACGGATAGGCGCCCGCATGCGCAAGCACTGGAGAGATGTAAGACTGGTCGCTCAGGCGGTGCTGATCACTTCTGCCATATGGTTTGTGATCTTCTATCTGTTTGGCGATAAGCTTCCGTCAGCTCCGTCAGCTCCGTCAGCTCCGGCGGCTCCGGTGCTGGCGGGCGCCGGGGCCGGTGTTCCCAGTGCCAGGACACCTGTGGCTGGTCGACAATTGTCCGAGCTGCGGCTCCGGGTGCGTGGGCAGAGGGTCGCGATGGCGGACAACGCACAGCGGTTTGATGGCCCGGCGCTCGTGATACCTGTGGCGGGGATAGCCAGGGATCAGCTGTCCGATACCTATCTCGATGCCCGCGGCGATGGGACACGGACGCATGAGGCGCTCGATATCATGGCGGATGCCGGCACGGCGGTTTACGCCGCCGCTCCAGGCACGGTGGAGAAGCTGTTCTGGAGCGATCTTGGCGGCAACACCGTGTACGTGCGTTCCCCCGACAAACGGACGATCTATTATTACGCGCATCTGGACGCCTATCGCAACGGGTTGGGCGAGGGGCAGGCGGTGCGCGCGGGCGAACCGCTGGGCACGGTCGGTTCCTCCGGCAATGCCGATCCCGCCGGGCCGCATCTCCATTTCGCGGTGATGACGGCGCAGCCGGACGACAGCTGGAGCGCGGGCACGCCGGTCAATCCCTATCCCTTGCTGGCACGCTAGCGCAGCATAGCGATTTGCCCTTTCACGATAGCGCCTGCACGGCGTAGACGCGGCGACAGACACGGTCGCGGGAGCACGAGGCATGGCATCGATTGAGACGGCAGACAGCGGCGCCTTACGGGAACTTACCGTACGCGGGATCGTGCTCGGCGCGCTCATCACGGTGCTGTTTACCGCTGCGAATGTTTATTTGGGGCTCAAGGTCGGGCTGACCTTTGCCACCTCGATCCCTGCGGCAGTGATCTCGATGGCGATCCTGCGCTTCTTCAAGAACGCCAATATCCTTGAAAACAACATCGTCCAGACGATCGCCAGCGCGGCCGGCACGCTGGCGGCGATCATCTTCGTCCTGCCGGGGCTGGTTATCGTCGGATGGTGGCAGGGCTTTCCCTATTGGACGACGGCGGCGGTATGCTTTGTCGGCGGCGTGCTTGGCGTCATGTTCTCCGTGCCGCTGCGCCGCGCGCTCGTCACCGGATCGGACCTGCCGTATCCCGAAGGCGTGGCTGCGGCCGAGGTGCTGCGCGTCGGCTCGCAGTCGGCCGAAGGGGCGGAGGAGAACAAGCGCGGCCTGGCGACCATTCTGGCGGGCAGTCTGGCGAGCGCTGGCTTTGCCCTGCTCGTCGCCATGAAGCTGGCGGCCGGCGAGGTCGGGCGCAATTTCCGGTTTGGCGGCGGCGGCAGCGCGACGGGCGCGAGTGCAAGCCTCAGCCTGGCGCTGATCGGGGTCGGCCATCTGGTCGGTTTGTCTGTTGGCGTGGCCATGTTCATCGGTATGCTTATCGCCTGGGCGGGTCTCATGCCGCTGCTCACTGCGGCGCAGGCGGGCGCGGCGACCATGCCGCTCGATGATCTTGTCGGCACCGTGTTCGGCACCGAAGTGCGCTTCATCGGCGCCGGTACTATCGGGGTCGCGGCGATCTGGACGTTGCTCAAGATCCTCGGGCCGGTGCTGGGCGGTATCAAAAGCTCGCTTGCGGCCTCCAAGGCGCGCGGCAAGGGCGAGCTGGTGGAGCTGACCGAGCGCGATCTGCCGGTCTCCATCGTCGGTGGCACAATCCTGCTGTCGACGATCCCCATGGCCTATCTCCTTTATCAATTTGCGCAGGGCGGCCCGATTGCCGCCAATCCGGTGCCGGTGATCCTTGCAAGCCTGGCCTATGTGCTCGTCATCGGCGCAGTGATTGCGGCGGTGACAGGCTATATGGCCGGACTGATCGGGGCCTCCAACTCGCCGGTCAGCGGAGTGGGCATCCTCGCCGTAATCGTCGCCGCGCTGATGCTCGCCGCCTTTTTCGGGCGCAACATGGGCGAAAGCGACACCGCCGCGCTGGTGGCCTATGCGCTGTTTACCACCGCCATCGTATTTTCCGTGGCGACCATTTCGAACGACAATCTGCAGGACCTGAAGACCGGACAGCTGGTCGGCGCGACCCCCTGGAAGCAACAGCTCGCGCTCATTCTGGGCGTTGCCTTTGGCTCGCTGATCATCCCGCCGGTGCTCGATCTGCTCAATCAGGCGTTCGGTTTTGCCGGGGCAAGCGGGGCCGGGGCCAATGCCTTGCCCGCACCGCAGGCCGCGCTGATCTCCGCGCTGGCCAAGGGCGTGCTGGGCGGCGATCTGCGCTGGGATCTGATCGGATATGGTGCGGCCATCGGCGCGCTCGTGATCGCGATCGACGCGCTACTGGGCAAGGCAGGCAAGATGCGTCTGCCGCCGCTGGCCGTGGGTATCGGTATCTATCTGCCGATGGCGATCACGCTGCTCGTGCCGGTCGGCGCGGTGCTTGGCCATTTTTGGGAAAAGCGCGCCGCGCGGGCCTCGAATCCGGAGTTCTACAATCGCATGGGCATCCTGCTCGCTACCGGGTTGATCGTCGGGGAAAGTCTGTTCGGCGTTCTCTTCGCCGGCGTGGTCGGGCTGACGGGCAGCGACGCCCCGCTGGCGCTGGTGGGCGAGGGGTTTGCCCTGGCCACCGCCATCGGGCTCGCCGTGTTCATCGGTATGATCGTCTGGATGTACCGGCGTACGCATGCCTCAGCGCGTTCGGCCTGAGCTAGCAGCGGCGCGTCCCAGCGGCGCGGGACGGCGGCTGCGCCACAGCCATTGCCCTTCGCAGCGCGCGTCGCTACACCCCGCCAACTTGCGGTAGTGACCTCGTGTCCCGGCCTGCTCTTTCCACCGCCAAACAAGGTACGCTTCCCATGAAGATCAGCGGCGTCGACATCCGTCCCGGCAATATCCTGGAATATGACAAGGGCCTGTGGAAGGTCGCCAAGATCCAGCATACGCAGCCAGGCAAGGGCGGCGCCTATATGCAGGTGGAAATGAAAAACCTGATCGACGGACGCAAGACCAATATCCGGTTCCGCTCGGCCGACACCGTCGAAAAGGTGCGGCTCGATACCAAGGAATTCCAGTATCTCTACGCCGACGGCGAGCATCTGGTGTTCATGGACAAGGACACCTACGAACAGATCAATCTGAATGCCGATATGCTGGGTGACGAGGCGCCGTTCCTGACCGACGGCATGGACGTGACGCTGGAGCTTCACGACGAGCGGCCGATCTCCGTGCAACTGCCCGATACCGTCGAGGCGGAAATCGTCGAGGCGGACGCCGTGGTCAAGGGACAGACAGCTTCGTCCAGCTACAAGCCTGCTGTGCTCGATAATGGCGTGCGCGTGATGGTGCCTCCGCACATCTCCGCCGGCACCCGCATCGTGGTCGATGTGTACGCTAAGGAATATGTGAAGAAAGCCGAGTAACCATGCGCAAATCAAGTATTTTCATCTCCGCCATGCTGACCATGGCAGTGCCCGCCATTGCCTCGGCACAGGATGCCACGCCCGCCGCGCCCGCTACGCCTGCCGCACCGGATGTTGCCGAGACCGCGCTGCAGAGCCGGGCCGGCCTGATCTTCGGCCTGTTCACGCAGGCCGTGCGTTCCGATCAAATCTCGGACCGGGACAAGGACGCCCTGGTCGGCTGCATGTACGAATATCCGCTCAAGACCATCAGCGAGGAAACCGGCAAGGTGCTGGTGCAGAATCCGGAACTCGATGCGAACAAGCCGCAGAATGTTTACGCCGTCGCTGCCGCGGTGTGCGGCATCCGGCCCAATGCCGCGGCCGCTGCGCAGACCCCCGCCGCTCCAGCCACGCCGGAGCGCTGATGCCCGCAAAGACTGGACTTATAACCGTGATGGAGCGTGCCGCCCGCAAGGCCGGCACGCGTCTGCGCCGCGATTTCAGCGAAGTGGAACATCTGCAGGTCTCCAAGAAGGGGCCGGCGGACTTTGTCTCCAAGGCGGATCAGATGTCGGAGCGCACGCTGTACGACGAGTTGCTGAAGGCGCGTCCGACATGGGGCTTCGAGCTGGAGGAGGGCGGCTCGATCGAAGGCGAACCGGGTGAGCCGCGTTTCGTGATCGATCCGCTGGATGGCACCAGCAACTTTCTCCACTCGATCCCGCATTTTGCCATCTCGATCGCGGCGCAGGAACGCAATCCGGACGGCAGCTGGGGTGAGGTGTTCGCCTGTCTTATCTATCAGCCGCTGACCGACGAGAGCTATTGGGCGGAACGCAACCGCGGTGCCTGGCTGGGCGATCGCCGCCTGCGGGTTTCCGCGCGGCGCGATCTGTTTGAAGCACTGATCGCCACCGGCGTGCCCTACAAGGGCCATGGCAAGATGGACGAATGGAATGCGATTTTTGGTGCGATCGGGCCGCAGGTGGCGGGCATACGTCGCTTCGGCGCGGCCTCGCTCGATCTCGCCTGGGTCGCCGCGGGCCGCTATGACGGTTTCTGGGAGAGCGAGCTGTCGCCTTGGGATACCGCGGCCGGTTGTCTGATGGTGCGCGAAGCGGGTGGTTTCGTGACCGACTATCGCGGCCGCAGTCCGGCGATTGCCGATGTTCAGGTCATCGCGGCCAATGACGCGCTCCACAGCAAGTTGCACAAGCTTTTGGCGCAGGCGCTGAAGAAGCAGCGCGAGTCCGCCTGAAGAGCCGCTGCCCTCCATAAGGTTGCGCTTTCGTCACGATGTTTTCGGTCCTGCCACCCTTGCGGCGATGGCACCGGACGCTTAGGACATTGGCATAACTCATAACGGATATATTCCCACGTGGTCGATCTCTCCCAATATCTGCCCATCTTGCTGTTCCTTGCCGTAGCGATCGGCATCTCGTCTGTTTTCGTGTTCCTGCCCATGGGCGTGGCGCGGCTGACGGGCACGCACAAACCCACCGCAGCCAAGCTGGCGGAATATGAATGTGGATTCCCTGCGTTCGAGGATTCGCGCAGCCAGTTTGATGTGCGTTTTTATCTTGTGGCGATCTTGTTCATTATCTTTGATCTGGAGGCGGCGTTCTTGTTTCCCTGGGCGGTGAGTCTGGATCAGATCGGGATTGCTGGCTGGGCGACCATGATGCTGTTCCTGTTCGAACTGATCATCGGCTTCGTCTACGCCTGGAAAGTAGGAGCGCTGGAATGGGAATGATGAGCGATACCGACCAGGCCACGCCGGGCCAGAACTGGGGTCGGCGGGGTCAGGGCGAGGGCACAGCGCCCGATGCCGGTTTCTATAACGAGCTGAACAGCGAAGTGCAGGACAAGGGCTTTCTGGTCACCACGACCGAGGACCTGTTCCAGTGGGCGCGCACCGGATCGCTCTGGTGGATGACGTTCGGGCTGGCGTGCTGCGCGGTGGAGATGATCCACGTCAGCATGCCGCGCTACGACATGGAGCGTTTCGGTGTCGCGCCGCGCGCATCGCCGCGCCAGAGCGATGTAATGATCGTGGCGGGCACGCTGTGCAACAAGATGGCCCCGGCGCTGCGCACGGTATACGATCAGATGTCCGATCCGAAATACGTCATTTCCATGGGCAGCTGCGCCAATGGCGGCGGCTATTATCATTACAGCTATTCCGTCGTGCGCGGCTGCGATCGCATCGTGCCTGTCGACATTTATGTGCCCGGTTGTCCGCCGACGGCGGAGGCCCTGCTTTACGGTGTGATGCAGTTGCAGCGCAAGATCCGCCGCGTCGGTACGATCGAGCGTTGAGGGATAGGCATTAGCGATGGCCGTACTTCACTCAGCCCCAAGATATGCCTCGAATGCCGGTGTTCTGGATGCGTTGTCCGCCGCGCTCGGCGACATGTTCGTCGAGGGCAAGGAAAGCCACGGCGAAATCAGCATAAAGGTCGCGCGCGATTCCGTTGCCGATGCACTGCGTCTGCTGCGCGACGACCATGATTATCAGATGCTCGCAGAAATCGCGGGTGTCGACTATCCCGAACGGCCCGAGCGGTTCGAGGTCTGCTATCATCTGCTGAGCCTGACCAAGAACCACCGCATCCGCATCAAGGTGACGACGGACGAGGACACGCCCGTGCCGACCGCCACGGTGGTGTGGCCCAACGCCAACTGGTTGGAACGCGAAGTGTTCGACATGTACGGCGTGCTGTTTTCCGGCCATCCGGATTTGCGCCGTATCCTGACCGACTACGGTTTTCGCGGGCACCCGTTTCGCAAGGATTTCCCGCTGACCGGCTATGTCGAGATGCGCTATTCCGAGGAGCAGCAACGGGTGGTGTACGAGCCGGTCGAACTGGCCCAGGATTTCCGCAGCTTCGATTTCATGAGTCCCTGGGAAGGCGCTGATTACGTGCTCCCCGGCGATGAAAAGACGACAACCGGCGACGGTGTCGACAAGCCCAAGGTAACGGAAAAGGCCGCCGATACCGGGGCTGGCAAAGCGGCGGAAACGGAAGCGTCCAAGGTCGTTTCCAACGGCAGTCCGGCCCAGAAGGACAGCGGTATCCAGGATGCCGATGCGCCGGACCGGACCAGCGGCGGTCACGCAAAAGCGCACGAGCCGGCTAAAACCGTCGACAAGGGCGGGAAGGACAAGGACTGATGGCGGACTATCTCGAAGAGATGCGGCACGAGACCGACGGCGCCGACCCGAGCGTGGGCGACGTCGATATCCAGAACTATACGATCAATTTCGGCCCGCAGCATCCGGCTGCGCATGGCGTGCTGCGCATGGTGATGGAACTGGACGGCGAGATCGTCGAGCGCGTCGATCCCCATGTTGGGCTGCTGCACCGCGGCACCGAGAAGCTGATCGAGTACAAGACCTATCTGCAGGCGCTGCCTTATTTTGACCGGCTCGATTACTGCTCGCCGCTGTGTATGGAGCATAGCTATGTGCTCGCCATCGAAAAGCTGCTCGACCTCGAAGTGCCGATCCGGGCGCAATATCTGCGGGTATTTTTTGCTGAGCTGACGCGCATCTCGAACCATCTGCTGAACCTCGGCAGCCATGTCATGGACGTTGGCGCGATGACGCCGAACCTGTGGTTGTTCGAAATTCGCGAGGACTGCATGCAGTTCTTCGAGCGGGCGTCCGGCGCGCGCATGCACATGGCCTGGTTCCGGCCCGGCGGTGTGCATCAGGACGTGCCGCTGAAGCTGCTGACGGATATCGGCGACTGGCTGGATACCCGCTTTCCGCGATTGTTCGAGGATGCGATCAGCCTGGTCGCCGACAATCGGATTTTCAAGCAGCGCAATGTCGATATTGCCGTGGTGCCGCGCGATGAGGCGATCGCACGCGGTTTCTCCGGCCCGATGATCCGCGGATCGGGCATCCCCTGGGACCTGCGCAAATCGCAGCCCTATGATGTGTATGACCGCATGGAGTTTGATGTGCCCGTGGGCACCAATGGCGATTGTTATGACCGCATGATGGTGCGCGTCGAGGAATGCCGCCAGTCCGCGCGCATCATGAAACAATGCCTGCGCGAGATGCCTGAGGGCCCGATTGCCAGCGACGACCGCAAGATCGTGCCGCCCAAACGCGCCGAGATGAAGCAGTCGATGGAAGCGCTGATCCACCATTTCAAGCTCTACACCGAAGGCTTTCACGTGCCCGAGGGCGAGGTTTATGTCGCGACCGAAAGTCCCAAGGGCGAATTCGGCGTCTATCTCGTCTCGGATGGCTCGAACAAACCCTATCGCTGCAAAATCCGCCCGACCGCGTTTAGCCATCTGCAGGCGATGGATTACATGACCAAAGGCCACATGCTGCCGGACGCCACCGCAATCCTCGGTGCTATCGACGTCGTGTTCGGGGAGTGCGACCGGTGACCGGCCCGACCTACGCCAATGAAGACCAGATCGCCCGGCCCATACCTGCGGACGAGCGGCCTTATGCGGACTTTGCCTGGACGACTGAGAACGCCGAAAAGGCCAGGATGTTCATCGCGCGCTATCCCGAGGGGCGGCAGCGTTCGGCGGTGATGCCGCTGCTCGATCTCGCCCAGCGGCAGATCGGCGAAGACACGCAGACGCAGGGGTGGCTGCCGGTGCCGGTGATCGAATATGTCGCCGCGCAGCTCGCCATGCCGTATATGCGCGCCTATGAGGTGGCGACTTTTTACACCATGTACAATCTGGAGCCGGTCGGCCGCTTTCATGTGCAGGTCTGCGGCACAACGCCGTGTATGTTGCGCGGATCGGACCATGTGATGGCCGCCTGCAAGAACAAGGGCATGGTCAAGGGCAAGACCACGCCCGACGGCATGTTCACGTTGACCGAGGTGGAGTGTATCGGCAATTGCGCCACCGCGCCGGTGGTCCAGATCAACGACGACAATTACGAAGACCTGGATTACGACAGCACCAGCCGTATTCTTGACGCGCTGGCCAATGGCGAGAGTCCCAAAACCGGCACGCAGATTGAAGGGCGGCACACGTCCGAACCGGTCGGCGGCCCGACCACGCTGATCGCGATGGTCAGTGAAAATCACGATTACCGGAGCGAATGGAAATGAGCATCGTCGCCATCGTCATCGCGCTCGTGATCGCCTTTCTGGCGTTTCGCTTCATTACCGGGGCGATAAAGTTCGTCGTTATCCTCGGCGTGATCGCGCTGGCGGTGTGGTTCGTGCTGGGAATGGGCGCATGAGTTTCGATTTTCTCTCCGACAAGGACCGCATCTTCACCAACCTCTACGGCTATCAGGACTGGGGCCTGAAGGCGGCTGAGGCACGCGGCGACTGGGATGATACCAAGGCGCTGATCGCGCGCGGCCAGGACAAGATTATCGAGGAAATGAAGGCATCGGGTCTGCGCGGACGCGGCGGGGCCGGTTTTCCGACGGGCCTCAAATGGTCGTTCATGCCCAAGGAATCGAAGGATGGCCGCCCGAGCTTTCTGGCGATCAACGCCGACGAATCCGAGCCCGGTAGCTGCAAGGATCGCGAAATCCTGCGGCATGATCCGCACAAGCTTATCGAGGGCGCGCTGATCGCCGGTTTCGCGATGCGCGCGCGCGCCGCCTATATCTATGTGCGCGGCGAATATATTCGCGAGGCCGAGGTGCTGCAGGCAGCGATCGACCAGGCTTACGAAGCCGGGCTGATCGGCAAGAACGCCTCCAAATCGGGCTATGATTTCGACGTCTACATGCACCGCGGCGCGGGCGCCTATATCTGCGGCGAAGAAACCGCGATGCTCGAAAGCCTGGAGGGCAAGAAGGGCCAGCCGCGCCTCAAGCCGCCGTTCCCGGCAGGCGCCGGCCTTTATGGCTGCCCGACCACGGTCAACAATGTCGAGAGTATCGCCGTGGTCCCGACCATCCTGCGACGCGGCGCGGCGTGGTTCTCCAGCTTCGGCCGCGAGAACAATCACGGCACCAAGCTTTTTCAGATCAGCGGCCATGTCGAACGCCCCTGCGTCGTCGAAGAGGCGATGAGCATCCCGTTCCGCGATTTGATCGAAAAGCATTGCGGCGGTATTCGCGGCGGCTGGGACAATCTGCTGGCGGTCATCCCCGGCGGTTCGTCTGTGCCGCTGGTGCCGGCCGAACAGATCATGGACGCGCCGATGGATTTCGACGGATTGAAGGCGGTCGGTTCGGGCCTCGGCACGGCAGCGGTCATCGTCATGGACCGCTCGACCGACATCGTGCACGCGATCAGCCGGATCAGCTATTTCTACAAGCACGAGAGCTGCGGCCAATGCACGCCTTGCCGCGAAGGCACCGGCTGGATGTGGCGCGTGATGGAAAAACTGCGCACTGGCGATGCCGAGATATCCGACATCGACATGCTGCATCAGGTGACCAAGCAGATCGAAGGCCATACCATCTGCGCGCTCGGCGATGCCGCCGCTTGGCCGATACAAGGGCTGATCAAACATTTCCGTCCAGAGATCGAGCGGCGGATCATTGAACGCAATGGCACCGCGCCGATGATGGAGGCGGCGGAATAATGCCCAAAGTCACCGTAGACGGACAGGAAATCGAGGTTCCCGCAGGCGCCACTGTGCTGCAGGCGTGCGAGCTGGCGGGCAAGGAAATTCCGCGCTTTTGCTATCATGAGCGGCTCAGCATCGCCGGCAACTGCCGCATGTGTCTAGTCGAGGTGAAGCCCGGCCCGCCCAAGCCGCAGGCGAGTTGCGCGCTGCCCGCTGCCGATGGTCAGGACATCCGCACCGACAGCGAGATGGTGAAACATGCCCGCGAGGGTGTGATGGAATTTCTGCTCATCAATCACCCGCTCGATTGCCCGATTTGCGATCAGGGCGGCGAGTGCGATCTGCAAGACCAGGCGATGGCTTACGGCAAGGGCCGCAGCCGCTACGAACTGAACAAGCGCGCGGTGACCGAAAAATATATGGGGCCGATCGTGAAGACGATCATGACGCGGTGCATCCATTGCACCCGCTGCGTGCGCTTTGCCGAGGAGGTGGCCGGCGTGGAGGCGATCGGCGCCATCGGGCGCGGTGAAAATATGCAGATCACCTCCTATCTCGAGCACGCCGTGCGGTCGGAGCTTTCGGGCAATGTGGTCGATCTGTGCCCGGTTGGCGCGCTGACCAGCAAACCCTACGCGTTCGAGGCGCGTCCCTGGGAACTCAAGAAGACGCTCGGCATCGACGTGATGGACGCCGTCGGTACCAACGTCCGGTTTGACGCGCGCGGGCGCGAGGTTTTGCGCGTGTTGCCGCGTGTGAACGACGACGTGAACGAGGAATGGGCAACCGACAAGGCACGCTATGCGATCGACGGCCTGATGCGCCGCCGCCTCGACCAGCCCTATGTCCGCCGCGACGGCCAATTGCGGCCGGTCAGCTGGAAGCAGGCTTTTCAGGCGATTGCGGACGTTGACGCCGGTTCGTCGGTCGCCGCGATTGCGGGTGATCTGGTGGACTGCGAGACCATGTATGCCGCCAAGGCGCTGCTGTCGTTGATGGGCTCAAGCCATCTGGAAGGCCGCCAGACCGGATTGGCATATGATGTGTCCAGCTTTGATGCGGTGCGTTTCAACACGCCGCTCGCCGAGCTGGAACATGCCGATGTGGTGTTGCTTATCGGCGCCAACCCTCGGCTGGAAGCGCCGCTGGTCAACACGCGCATCCGCAAGGCGATCAAGCGAGGCGCAAAAGTATATGCGTTCGGCCGCGAGACCGATCTGACCTACAAAGCGACTTGGCTGGGCGAGGATCTCAGTGCGCTCGGCCGATTGCCGGAAGCGTTGGACAATGCGCTCAGAGATGCGCAAAAGCCGGCCATAATTGTTGGTCCGGGTGCTTTGGCAACCGATGGTGCGCACGGCGCATCGCTCAAACTGGCCGACGCTTTCGGCGTGATCCGTGATGGCTGGAACGGCTATAATGTGCTGCACACCGCTGCATCGCGGATGGGCGGGTTGATGCTCGGCTATGCACAGGGCGGCGGCATTGCCGACATTGTTCATGCCAGGCCGAAGCTGACCTTTTTCCTGGGTGCCGACGAGGTGGATTTCAGCCGTTTCGACGGGACGTTCAAGGTCTATGTCGGGCATCACGGCGATGCCGGGGCGCACGCCGCAGACGTTATCCTTCCGGCCGCGGCCTATCCCGAGAAAGCCGGCACCTACGTCAATATCGAGGGCCGGGTGCAGCGCAGCGCCAAGGCCGTATTTGCGCCCGGCGATGCGCGTGAGGACTGGGCCATATTCCGGGCGCTGTCCGACGTGATCGGCCACACGCTGCCGTTCGACGAATTCGATGGCTTGCGCGCCGCGATGTTCGCCGATGTTCCAGCGCTCGCGGCGGAAGGCCTGGTAGCTTATAACTGGTCGCCGCCGAAACTTGGCGATACCGCCAGCGGCGTGCCGAACTATCCCATCCGCGATTATTATCTCACCAACGCGATCTGCCGCGCGAGCGAGACGATGAACCGCTGTTCGGCCGAACTCGTCCACGGCGCCGACATGCTGGAGGCCGCGGAGTGACCAATTTCTTCCAGAGCTATCTTGGCATCGGTTTTGGCTGGTTCGTTGCCAATCTAATCCTGATCCTGCTGATTGCGCTGCCGCTGATGCTGGCGGTAGCGATGATCATTTATGCGGACCGCAAGATCTGGGCGGCGATGGCGCTGCGCAGGGGGCCCAATGTGGTCGGGCCGTTCGGTCTGCTGCAGAGCTTTGCAGACGGGCTGAAGGTGTTCCTGCAGGAAACCATCATCCCGTCCGCTGCCAATCGTGGCCTGTTCCTCATGGCGCCGATCATCACCTTTTCCGTGGCGTTGCTGGCCTGGGCAGTGATCCCGTTCGGGCCGGGCATGGTGCTCGCCGATATCAACGTTGGCCTGCTCTACGTTCTGGCGATCAGTTCTTTGGGCGTTTACGGCGTGGTGATTTCGGGCTGGGCTTCCAACTCCAAATATCCGTTCTTCTCGGCCATGCGGGCCGCCGCGCAGATGATCAGTTATGAGGTCTCGATCGGATTTATTCTGATCAGTGTGATCCTGTGGGCCGGCAGCTCGAATCTTGGTGTCATCATCGAGGCGCAGCGCGGCACGGTGCTGGGATTGTTCAGTGCCAACGCCCTTAACCCGCTGCTTTTCCCCATCGCGGTGCTGTTTTTCATCTCCTCGCTGGCCGAAACCGCGCGTGCGCCGTTCGACTTGACCGAGGCGGAATCGGAACTCGTGGCTGGCTATCAGACCGAATATAGTTCGATGGCGTTCGCGTTGTTCTGGCTCGGCGAATATGCCAATGTCATCCTGATGTGCGCGCTCAATGCGCTGCTGTTCTGGGGCGGGTGGCTGCCACCTGTCGACTGGGCGCCGCTCTATCTCGTGCCCGGCATCATCTGGTTTTTCCTGAAGATCGGCATCTGCTTCTTCATGTTCAGCTGGGTGAAGGCCACCGTCCCGCGGTATCGCTACGATCAGTTGATGCGCCTGGGCTGGAAGATATTTTTGCCGATCAGCCTGCTTTGGGTCGTAATGGTGTCCGGCTATCTCATGATCACCCGATATGGAGCGCTTTCGTGAGCATCGCCCAAACCATCAAGGCGTTCACGCTGTGGGAGTTTCTGAAGGCCCACTGGCTGACGCTGCAATATTTCTTCAAACCCAAGGCCACGATCAACTATCCCTATGAGAAGAGCCCGCTGAGCCCGCGGTTTCGCGGCGAACATGTGCTGCGCCGGTATCCGAACGGGGAAGAACGATGCATTGCGTGCAAGCTGTGCGAAGCGGTGTGCCCGGCGCAGGCAATCACGATCGAGGCGGAGCCGCGCGACGATGGTTCGCGCCGGACGACGCGTTACGACATCGACATGACAAAATGCATCTACTGCGGTTTTTGCCAGGAGGCGTGCCCGGTGGACGCCGTGGTGGAGGGGCCGAATTTCGAATATGCGACCGAAACGCGCGAGGAACTGATTTACGACAAGGCCAAACTTCTCGAAAATGGTGACAAATGGGAGCGCGCCATCGCCGCAAACCTTGCCGCCGATGCCCCCTATCGCTAAGCCGCCGCGATAGCGATTCACGCTTTCGTATAACGATCAAATCCGGCAGCATCGGGTCCGCGAAGGGCCCATTGAAATCAATACCGGACTGGGGCCGGATGACGACAACCGGACGTACAGGGACGAGCAGGGACGTTGATCCAGACCTTTGCCTTTTATCTTTTCGCGACCATCGTGCTGCTTTCGGGCGCGTTCACGATCTTTGCGAAAAATCCCGTGCACAGTGTACTATGGCTGATCCTTGCCTTCTTCAATGCGGCAGGCTTGATGGTGCTGGCGGGCGCGGAATTCATCGCGATGTTGCTGGTGATCGTTTATGTCGGCGCGGTTGCGGTGCTGTTCCTGTTCGTCGTCATGATGCTCGACATCGATTTTGCCGAACTGCGTGCGGGTTTCGCGCGCTACCTGTTTTTCGGGATCGTGCTGGCAGTGT
The DNA here is from genome assembly GCA_038234155.1 of Sphingomonadales bacterium. Lineage (GTDB taxonomy): Bacteria > Pseudomonadota > Alphaproteobacteria > Sphingomonadales > Sphingomonadaceae > Novosphingopyxis. Next base: position 23,828 of record JBBSUT010000011.1, read on the forward strand.
TTCTTGCCGTCGAACTGGTGCTCGGGCTTGAAGCCTTCCGCGCGGGAGCAATCAAACTTGGCACCGCGGTCAGCGCCCCGGTCGATGCGGCGGTGCCCAATCTGGAGGCGATCGGTGCGCTGCTCTATATCAAATATGGCTTCCTGTTCGAAGCAGCCGGGCTGATCCTGCTCGTCGCCATGATCGGTGCCATCGTGTTGACCCATCGCAAGCGCACCGGCGTGCGTCCGCAGAATGTGGCCCGGCAGGTGCGCCGCCGTCCGGAAGATGCCGTGCGCAATCTGAAGCCGGGCATCGGGCAGGGGGTTGATCTGTGATCGGCATCGAACATTATCTGGTCGTGAGTTCGATCCTGTTTGTGATGGGGGTGCTGGGCATCTTCCTGAACCGCAAGAACGTGATCATCATCCTGATGGCGATCGAGCTCATCTTACTGGCCGTGAACCTCAACCTCGTCGCCTTTTCCAGCGCGTTGCAGGATCTTACCGGGCAGATATTCGCGATGTTCGTGCTCACCGTGGCGGCTGGTGAGGCAGCGATCGGGCTGGCTATTCTTGTCATCTACTACAGGGGCCGTGGCACGATCGCGGTCGATGATGTCAACCGGATGAAGGGCTGACGGGCGCAGTGATCCAGATTATTGTATTTCTGCCGCTGCTGGCGGCCATCGTCGCCGGGCTTGCCAATCGCTCGATCGGCAATGTGCCGGCCAAGTTGCTGACGACCGGCGCATTATTTGTCTCTTGCGCGCTGAGCTGGCCCATTTTTCTCGGCTTCATCACGGGCAGCGAGAGCGCCTATGTGCAGCCGGTCATGATTTGGGTGCGCTCGGGCGGGTTCGATTTCGATTGGGCCCTGCGGGTCGATGCGCTGACGGCGGTCATGCTGGTGGTGATCACCAGCGTCTCGGCGCTCGTGCATCTGTACAGCTGGGGCTATATGGATGAGGATCCCGATCAGCCGCGGTTCTTTGCCTATCTGTCACTGTTCACCTTTGCCATGCTGATGCTGGTGACGGCGGACAATCTGGTACAGATGTTTTTCGGCTGGGAGGGGGTCGGGCTCGCTTCCTATCTCCTGATCGGTTTCTGGTTTCGCAAGCCCAGCGCCAGCGCCGCAGCTATCAAGGCATTCGTGGTCAATCGCGTGGGCGATCTGGGCTTCATGCTCGGCATTTTTGGCATATTCCTGGTGTTCGGCACGGTCTCGATTCCCGAGATTCTGGCGGCTGCACCGTCGCATGCCGGATCGAGCATAGGCTTTGCCGGCATGCGCGTGGATACGATGAGCCTGCTGTGCATCCTGCTGTTTATCGGCGCGATGGGCAAATCGGCGCAGCTCGGCCTGCACACCTGGTTGCCGGACGCGATGGAGGGACCAACGCCGGTCTCCGCGCTGATCCACGCCGCGACCATGGTTACGGCGGGCGTGTTCATGGTGTGCCGCCTGTCCCCGCTGTTCGAGACCAGCCAGTTTGCGCTCGATTTCATCACCATTGTGGGGGCGACAACGGCGATTTTCGCTGCGACGATCGGGCTGGTCCAGACCGATATCAAGCGTGTGATCGCCTATTCAACCTGTTCGCAGCTCGGATATATGTTTTTCGCCGCGGGCGTTGGAGCTTACGGGGCGGCGATGTTCCATTTGCTCACCCATGCCTTTTTCAAGGCGCTGTTGTTCCTGGGGGCCGGTTCCGTGATCCATGCCATGCATCATGAGCAGGACATGCGGTTCTACGGCGGGCTGCGCAAACAGATCCCGGTCACCTTCTGGGGCATGATGGCTGGTACGCTGGCGATCACCGGGGTTGGCATCGTTGGCCTTGGCGGATTTGCTGGCTTCTACTCAAAAGATGCGATCATCGAAGTCGCCTTCGCTGCGGACGCGCCCTATGCCGGTTACGCCTGGTTCATGGGCGTCTCGGCCGCGCTGCTGACGAGCTTCTATAGCTGGCGGCTGATGTTCCTGACATTCTGGGGCAAGCCGCGCTGGGCCGATAGCGAGCATATCCGGCATGCGCTGCACGCTCACCATGACGATGCAGGCCATGCCGTGTCCGCGCACCAGGAAGCGGGTGCCCACAATCCGCCCGCGCAGGAAGATTCCGGCGAGGCGCCCTCCGTTCATGCGCCAGATGCCGAGCATCTGCCCGACGGGACCGGCGGCTATCGTCCACATGAGAGCCCCCTCAGCATGCTCGTGCCGCTGATCCTGCTGTCGATCGGCGCCGTGTTCGCAGGCTTTGCCTTTCATAATTTCTTCGTCGAGCCGGAGACGGCGGGCGCGTTCTGGAAGGGCAGCATCGCCTTCAACGAGCCGCTGATGCACGCGATGCACGAAGTGCCGACGTGGGTGAAATGGTCGTCCACGGCCGCCATGCTGATCGGCCTGCTGTTCGCTGCGTCGATGTATCTGCGCGAAACCGATGCGCCGCAGCGAATGTCGGAAAATCTGCGGCCGCTATATCGGTTCCTGCTCAACAAATGGTATTTCGACGAACTCTACGATGTCATCTTCGTGCGGCCCGCCTTTGCGCTCGGTCGGATTTTCTGGAAGGGCGGCGACAAGGGCGTGATCGACAGATTTGGCCCGGACGGTGTGGCCACCATTGTCCGGTCGAGCTCCGGCTTTGCCGTGCGCTTCCAGTCCGGTTATCTCTACTCTTACGCATTGGTGATGTTGCTCGGCCTGGTGGGCCTGGTCACCTGGGTCATGGTGCGCTGACATGAGCGATATTGGTTTTCCCTTCCTCTCGCTGCTGCTCGCCGTCCCTTTCGTGGGCGCGCTGGTGTGTCTGTTCGTCGGTGCCGGCGCTGCCCGATCGATCGCGCTCGGCGCGACGCTTATCAACTTCATCATCGGCATATTTTTGTGGGTGTCCTACGATCCCGCAGGGGCGCAGTGGCAGTTTGTGGAACGCGCCGATGTGTTCGGTCCGTTCGCCTGGGCGCTTGGGATCGACGGTATCGCGCTGATGCTGATCATGCTCACCGTGTTCCTGATGCCGATTTGCATCGTCGCCAGCTGGAATGCGATTTCCAGGCGCGTGCCGGAATATATGGCGGCGTTCCTGTTCATGGAGGCCCTGGTGATCGGCGTGTTCGCCGCGCAGGATATCTTCCTGTTCTACATATTTTTCGAGGCCGGCCTGATCCCAATGTATCTGATCATCGG
>JBBSUT010000012.1:0-26833 GCA_038234155.1 Sphingomonadales bacterium
GCGGATAGGAATGGGAGAACGCTCTTCGACCTTGTCAATAAGCTTAGCCGCGATTTCCGGGTCTTTGTCCAAAGACATTCGGATCGATTTATTCAGCACAACATGCGCTATCAACCGAGGCAACTGGTCGGTCATTAAAGCTATGGCTCCGAACACCACAATAATAACCCAGATTTCCATCACTGACGCAGATCTATCTTCGTTTGGACAAATATCTTAAATATCATCCGCGCTGATCAGTTCGGCGCGGTTCAGTTCGCCGGTCATGTGCGCTACCACCGTGGCCACCGTCGCATCGCCGCTAACGTTCGTCGTGGTGCGCATCATGTCCATGATCCGGTCGACACCCGCCACGAATGCGATCGTTTCCAGGGGTACGCCAACGCTGCCGAACACCAGCGCCATCATGATCAGCCCCGCGCCCGGGATGCCCGCCGCGCCGACCGCGCCGAGCGTGGCGGTGATCGAGATCATGACATAATCGCTCCAGCTGAGATCGACCCCGAACACCTGCGCGCCGAACAGCGTCGCGAGCCCCAGATACATCGCGGTACCGTTCATGTTGATCGTGGCGCCCAGCGACAGCACGAAGCTCGATACGCTCGGCGAGACGCCCAGATTGCGTTCGGCGCAGCGCATGGTGACCGGCAGCGTGGCATTCGACGAGGCGGTTGAATAGCTCACAGCCATCGCATCGATGATGCCGCGAAAGAAATCGATCACCGGCAGTTTGGCCATGAACTTGATCATCGCCGAATACATCACGAAGATGATGAGCAGGCAGCCCAGATAATTGAGCGCAACCAGCTTGGCGAGCGCCAGCAGAGCATCGTACCCCAGATTGCCCGCAACCCACGCCATCAGCGCGAACACGCCGAACGGTGTCAGCTCCATCACCACGATGGTGACCTTTTGCATGATGATCGAGCCCGAATCGAAGATTCTGCCAACCGGCTCGCCTTCTTCCTTGGCCATCAGGATGCCCACGCCAATCAGCAGCGCGAACACGATTAGCGGCAGAACATTGACGTCCGCCATCACCTGCACCGGGCTTTGCGGCACGATCGACAGCAGCATCTCGCGCCATCCGCCGGCGGCGGGCTCGGGCACCGGCCCCATGGTGATATTGGCGGTGTTCACGCCGATGCCTGGCTGCACCAGCGTACCGAGCGCCAGACCCAGCCACACCGCGATCTGTCCGGTGACCACGAACAGCAGCATCGCGCGTCCCCCGACGGCGCCCAGTTTGCGCAGATCGCCGATCGCAGCGACGCCCGATACCAGCGAGAAGAAGATCAGCGGCACCACCAGCATCTTGATCGAGGCGATGAAGATATCGCCAATGATCTTGATGCTCTCCGATCCCGGCCCCCAGAGCAGGCCGGTGATAATGCCAAGCACCAGGGCTGCGATAACGCGTTGCCACAGGGGAATTTTGAACCAGATATTCAACATGTGCGCGCGCCCTCCCTCGGCCGGTGCCGGACGCTAGACGCGGGCGCGTCGCCAGGCAAGACAGCCGCGCAGGGACCGGTGGTTACCGCCGGCACCGGCGCACAAGGTTCAGGCCGTAAGTGCGCATAACGCAAGTGAGGCCACGGGGGTTGAGTAAGATAATTACAAGGCGCATAGCTCGTCATCTAGAAGCTTCGAGCAAGGACGACGAGGACAGGCATGGCTGACGGCGAACAGACGCGATCCGAACAGGAGGACGTCGATCCGGCGCTTCTCAAGGCCCTGGGTGCCGCTTTCCGCGCCAATGCGTTGCCGGGCGAGGACGAGAATTTCGACGAAGACGCCTGCCGCGATGCCGCGCAATTCGTGCTGCAGACCGCGGCAAAGCGTTCCGGCGGCGATCCCAATGTCGGCATCGAAAGCCTGGCCGGCGGCGATGGTCTGCGGCTGATGCGGCTGGCGATCGTCAACGATGACATGCCGTTCCTGGTCGATTCGGTAGCCAATGCCATCGCCGAGCAGGGCATCGCCATCTATCGCATCATCCATCCCGTGCTGACGGTGGAGCGCGGCAAGGACGGCACGCTGCGCACGATCCGCGATGAACGCACCGGGCCGGACCGGGCCGAAAGCTTTATCTATATCGAGACCGAGCGGGTCGACGCCAAGCAGCGCCGATTGCTGGAGGCCAAGCTGCGCCGCGTGCTGCGCGATGTGCGCGGCGCGATCGACGATTGGCTGAAGATGCAGGTGGCGATGGGCGCGGATGCCGAGCGCATGCCGGACGGCGACGGGCAGGCGCTGCTGCGCTGGTTCCTCGATCGCAACCTGACGCTGGTGGCGCACGAACGGATCGCGCGCGACGGTACCCGGTCCGATCGGCTGGGGATCGCGCGCGTCGATGAGGACCGGATCCTGTCGGACGACGCGCGCGACCGTGCCTTCACCTGGTTCGACGAGGGCAAGGGCGAGCCGTTGCTGATGAAGTCCAACCGGGTATCGACGGTGCACCGCGCGGTGCTGCTCGATCTGGTGCTGCTGCCGGTGCGCGAGGGCGCGGAGATCGTAGCGATTTCGCTGCATGCCGGGCTGTGGACCAGCGCCGCGCTGGCGACGCCGCCCAGCCGCATCCCGGTGCTGCGCGCGCATCTGGCGGGCCTGATGGACAAATTCGGTTTTGATCCGTCCGGCCATGCCGGCAAATCGCTCAGCCATGCACTCACCGCGCTGCCGCATGATCTGCTGATCACGTTTCCGCTCGCCGATCTGGAGCAGCTGGCGCTCACCAACATGTCGCTGTCGGATCGGCCGCGGCCGAAATTGCTGACGGTCCGCTCTCCGCTGGGGCGCCATCTGTTCGTGTTCGTCTGGTTGCCGCGCGATGATGTCTCGACTTCCATGCGCGTGCAGATCGAGGATCTGCTGAAGCGCAGCGCCGATGGCGATATCCTCAGCTGGTCGATCTCGCTGGAAGACGGCCAGGTCGCCCTGCTGCGCTTCACCATGTATCTGGCGGATCGCAACGCGGTGATCGAAGACAGCGCGCTCGATGCCAAGCTGAAGCGCATGGTGCGCGGCTGGCAACCGGCGGTGGAATCGGCGCTGGCTGAACGGATCGACGAGAAGCGGGCGGCGGCGCTGTCGCTGCGCTATGCCGACAGTTTCGGCGCGACCTATCGCAGCGCCTATAATCCGGGCGAGGCGGCCGCCGATATTCTGCGCCTGCACGCGCTGGACGAGGACAACCGCCGATCGGCCCGCCTTTACCGGCTGGAAGGGGACGAGGATCATCAGCTGCGGCTCAAGCTCTATCATCTGGGCGGCGCGCTGCCACTGAGCGACGCTGTGCCGGTGCTCGAGGATTTCGGCTTCGTCGTGCTGGGCGAGATTCCCTCTCCGCTCGGCGACGGCGATTTCGCCTATATCCACGATTTCCTCCTGGGCGTGCGCGATGCCGGCAAGGCCGAGGCGCTGGTGGGGCGCGCCGAAACGATCGAGCGGGCCATCACGGCCGAGATCGACGGCAGTGTTGAGAATGATCCGTTCAACAGCCTGATCATCTCGGCCGCGCTCGAACCGGAGAGCGTGGTCTGGCTGCGCGCCTGGTTCCGCTATCTGCGGCAGACCGGCATGAGCTATTCCATGCAGACCGTGATCGACAGCCTGGCGCGTGCGCCCGGCATTACGCGTCAGCTGATCCACCTGTTCCGCGTGCGCCACGATCCGGCGTTCGACGGGGACCGTGAGGCACGCACCGCCGCGGCCGTGGCCGAGATCGACACGCTGCTGCTGGATGTGGCGGCGATCGACGAAGACCGCATTCTGCGCAATCTGCGCGCCGTCGCGCTGGCGGTGCTGCGTACCAACGCCTTTGCACCGAGCGCGGCCGAAGCGCTGGGCTTCAAGTTCGACAGCCACATGATCCCCGGGCTGCCCGCACCGGTGCCCTGGCGCGAGATTTTCGTATATTCCCCGCGGGTAGAGGGCATTCATCTGCGCGCCGGACCGATTGCGCGCGGCGGTCTGCGCTGGTCCGACCGGCGCGACGATTTTCGCACCGAAATCCTGGGCCTGATGAAAGCGCAGCGCGTCAAGAACGCGGTGATCGTGCCGACAGGGGCCAAGGGCGGCTTCTTCCCCAAGCGCCTGCCCAATCCCGCTGAAGACCGCGACGCCTGGATTGCCGAGGGCACGGAATGCTACAAAATCTTGATCCGCACGCTGCTTTCGATCACGGACAACATCGTCAACGACAAGGTGGTGCATCCCGGCAAAGTGGTGATCCACGACGGCGAGGATCCCTATTTCGTGGTGGCCGCCGACAAGGGCACGGCCACGTTCAGCGACACCGCCAACGCCATCGCCATTGCGCATGGCTTCTGGCTGGGTGACGCATTCGCCAGCGGCGGCAGCAACGGATACGATCACAAAGCCATGGGCATCACCGCCAAGGGCGCGTGGATTTCCGTGCAGCGCCACTTCGCCGAAATGGGCGTCGACGTGCAGGAACAGGCGATACGCGTGTGCGGCGTGGGCGACATGTCGGGCGACGTTTTCGGCAACGGCATGCTCCTGTCCAAGACACTGAAGCTGGTCGCCGCGTTTGACCATCGGCACATCTTTCTCGATCCCGATCCCGATCCGGCCAAAAGCTGGGCCGAGCGCAAGCGACTGTTCGATCTGCCGCGGTCGAGCTGGGCGGATTATGACGCCAAGTCGATCTCGAAAGGCGGCGCCGTGTTCGCGCGTTCCGAAAAGAGCATCAAGCTGTCGAGCCAGGTTCGCGCCATGCTGGCGATCGAGGCGGAGACCGTCGATCCCGCCACGCTGATGTCCGCGATCCTGAAAATGAAGGCCGATCTGCTGTGGTTCGGCGGCATCGGCACTTATGTAAAGGCGAAGGCGGAAAGCTCGATCGATGTGGGCGATCCCGCCAACGATCCGATCCGCGTCAATGCCGAACAGCTGGGCGCCAGGGTGATCGGCGAGGGCGCCAATCTGGCGGTGACGCAGGCCGGCCGGATCGCGTTCGATCTGGCGGGCGGGCGCATCAACGCCGATTTTATCGACAACAGCGCGGGCGTGGATTGTTCGGACAAGGAAGTGAACATCAAGATCGCGCTCAACACCGAATTGCGCGCGGGGACGCTGAAGGAAGACAAGCGCAACGCATTGCTGAAATCGATGACCGCCGCGGTGGCCGAGATCGTGCTGGAGGACAATCGCCATCAGGCGCTGGGCATCTCGATCGCCGAGAACGACGGCACCGAGGGACTGCCGAGCTATGTCCGGCTGATCGAGACGTTCGAGGGAGAGGGCAAGCTGGATCGCTTTGTCGAAGGGTTGCCGGGCAATGAGGAGCTGCTGCGCCGCAGGCAGGATCAGGAGGGCATGACACGGCCCGAGCTGGCCGTGCTGCTGGCCACCGGAAAACTGTCGCTTCAGGACTCGATCGAAAGCACGCTCAAGCTCGACGATCCTTCGCTGGACGACGAACTGCTGTCGGCCTTCCCGGAAAAGATGCGCGGGCCGCATCGCCAGGCGATCCTGGAGCACCGTCTGCGCGGAGAGATCATCGCCACCCGCATCGCCAATCGCATGGTGAACCGCCTGAACATTATCTATCCGTTCGAGCTGGCCGAAGAGGAGGGCTGTTCCTCGGGTGACGTGGCCAACGCCTTCGTGGTGGTCGAGCGGTTGTTCGGTCTGCGCGCGCTGTGGGACGAGCTCGACATCGCTGAAATGGATGAGCATGTGCGGCTCGACCTGTTCGATATGACCGCGCTCGCCGCGCGTTCGCACATCGCCGATCTGCTGCGAACCGATCACACGGCCAAGCCGATCGGCGAGATCGTGAACGAACTGTCCGACGGCGTGGGCAAGCTGACTGTGGACGTTGACGAGCTCCTGTCCGAGCGCGCCTGCACATTGTCTCGCAAGCAGACCGATCAAATGATCGAGCAAGGCGCGCCGCGTGATCTGGCCGAAAAGGTGACGCATCTGTTCAAGGCGGACGGCGCCATCGGCATTGCCGACCTGGCACAGCAACGCGCCATCGGGGCACGCGACGTGGGCGCCGCATTTATCATGATCGGCGATATGCTGGGGTTGGGCTGGGCCCAGACGACCGCCAATCGCATGATTCCGGCCGATCCATGGGAGCGGCTGCTGGCGGCCGGACTGGCGCGCGATTTTCAGCAGATGCGGCTGGATTTCCTGCGCCGCGCCCGCTCCAAGGATCTGGCGCAGTTCGTCGACAACTGGGTGCACGGACGCGAGGACAAGATCGCGCAGTTCCGGTCGCTCGTCGAACGCGCGCAAAAGGTGCCGGTCGCCAGCGTGCCGATGCTGGCGCAGATTGCGGGACAGGCGCGGGTGCTGTTGGGGCGCTAAGCGCGGCAACGGGAATGGGATGCCCCGGCAACGGGATGGGGATGCGTTTGTGCCGAGTGGGCCGCAGCCTGGGTTCGGTTTCATCGCAGGGTGAGCAAAGCGGAACCTGCGCCGCCTCGGCGATCTCAGCGCCACGGAAGCCAGTTTCCAGGCAACCGAAGCTTGCGGTCTGGCCGGTTAAGGCAGCGCGTCCACCAGATGGATCGTCACGCCCACCAGGCCGCCGACCAGCGTGCCGTTGATGCGGATATATTGCAGATCCCGGCCGACAGCGGTTTCAACCCGGTCGGTGATGGTGCGCGCCTCCCAGCCGCGCACGGTGTCCGATACCAGCCGCACGATATTGTCACCATAAGCCGATGTGGTGCCGGTGATGGCGCGGCGCGCGAAACGGTTGATCTGGCGTTTCAGCAGCGGATCATTCTGGAGCGTGTGGCCGAACTGGGACAGCGCCTCGCCCAGCCGCCCGGCCATGGCCGCGTCGGGATCACGCGCGGCCGCCAGCAGCGCGGTCCGCGCCTGCTCCCATAATCCGCCGATCCAGTCCGACATGGCGGGATTGGCCAGAAGTTCCGCCTTCATTCGGGCCACGCGCTCGGCGATCTCCGGATCGTGACTGAGATCCTCCGCCAGCCGGGCGAGCCCCTCCTCAATTCGAGCGCGCAGCGGATGATCGGGGTTGCCGTCCATATCGATCAGCAGCTTCTGCATTCCGCTGACGATGGCATTGGCCAGCGTCTCGTCCAGCCCGGTCCAGCGCAGCACGCTATTGGCCTTTTCATGCACCATGGCCCGGATCAGATGCTCGTTGTCGTCCAGCGTCAGCGCCGCCCACCGGATGCCCGCGCTGATCAGCGGCAGGTGGCGCTTGCGGGCAATCATGGCGCCGAGCATCTGGCCGAGCAGGGGGGCGACATCCATCCGCTCCAGCTGGCCGCGTACCGCCGCTTTGGCCATGCCGCCCAGCCGCCCGTGATCGAGCGCCGCGATGGCGTCCGCGATCATGCGCGATGCGCCCCGGCGCATGCGGCCCTCGCCCGAGCTTGGATGGGTCAGGAAGCGCCCGGCCGCGCCCGCCACATCGATCCGGCGCAGGCGGCGCGCAACCACGGCGGGGATGAGAAAATTGTCGCGCAGGAATGCGGCCAACGTCTCGCCGATCCGGTCCTTGTTGCGCGGGATGATCGCGGTGTGCGGAATGGGCAGGCCGAGCGGGTGGCGGAACAGCGCGGTCACCGCGAACCAGTCGGCCAGGCCGCCGACCATCCCGGCCTCGGCAAAGGCACGCACATAGCCCAATGTCGTGGCCCATGCCGGGTAGAGCGGTTCCAGCGCGCGGGCGACGATGAAAATGCCCGCCATGATCACCAGCAGTCCGGTCGCGATGCGGCGCATGCGCCTGAAGGCGGCCAGGCGCGCGGCTTCCGCTGCTGTTCCGGGTGGTGCCACTGATCGGCCGATGGGCTTCATAACCAGCGACCTAGCCTAGCCGCGCCCGCATTGCCAATGGCGCTCGCCTCTATTCGGCGGGCTGGATGCCTGCGTCACCGCCCCGTGCGCGCTGTCGATCGATTTCCAGGGACCGTTCGCGATCGCCCTTCTGATAGGTCAGCATACGGCTGAACCAGACGCCCATGCGCTTCTCGATGCTATCGGCCAGACTGAAGCTCGCCGGCACGATCAGCAGAGTCAGCAGGGTGGACAGGACCAGGCCGCCGATCACCACGGTGCCCATCGGCGCGCGCCACGCACCGTCGCCGGACAGCGAAAGCGCGGTGGGGACCATACCCGCGGTCATCGCCACGGTGGTCATTACGATCGGCTGGGCGCGCTTGTGGCCGGCTTCCATGATCGCCGCGAACTTGTCCTTGCCTGTCTGCATTTCCTCCAGTGCGAAATCGATGAGCAGGATGGAGTTCTTGCCAACGATCCCCAGCAGCATCAGCAGGCCGATGTACACCGGCATGGACATCGGCTGGTCCACGATCTTGAGCGCGATCAGACCGCCCAGCGGTGCCAGCAGCAGCGATCCCATGTTCACCAGCGGCGACATGAACCGCTTGTAGAGCAGCACCAGCACGGCGAACACCAGCAGGATGCCGGCGATAACCGCGATGATCACGTTGGTGATCAGTTCGGCCTGCCATTCTTGCGCGCCAAACGCCTCGTTGCTGACCCCTTGCGGAAGGTTCTTCATGATCGGCAGGGCGTTGATCTGTTCATAGGCGGTTCCGGTGACCACGTCTGGCGCAAGATCCGCGCCAACAAACACGCGTCGCTGCTGATTATAACGCTGAATGGAGGTGGGGCCTGAGCCGAAGCGGATGTCTGCCACGCGCGACAGCGGCACCGATCCGCCGCCCGCCGTCGGCACCGGTAGGCTCTCGATTGTCGACAGGCTCTCGCGCGAGGCCTGGGGCAACATGACGCGAATCGGTATCTGTCGATCGGACAACGAGAATTTGGCGGCGTTCTGGTCGATCTCTCCCAATGTGGCGATGCGGATCGCCTGGCTGAGCGAGGTGGTGGTGATGCCGAGTGAGGCCGCCAGCTGCGTGCGCGGCTCCACGATAAGCTCCGGGCGCTTCAAATCGGCCGCGACGCGCGGCGCCTGGATGGTGTTGAGGTCCTGCATCTGCTGCACCAGCGTCGCTGCCGTGCGGTTGAGCAATTCGGGGCTGGACCCGGTCAGCATGACCGATATCTCGCGTCCGGTGCCGCCGCCGCCGCCATTTTGCGCGCCGAAGGATACACGGGCGTCGGGGATGTTCTGCAGTAGCGGGCCGGTCTCACGTTCGAACTCGGTCGAGGTGCGGTCCCGCTCCTCCTTCAGATCGACGTAGAGCGTGGCATTGCCTTCGCGCACACGTTCCAGCGCCAGATCGACTTCCGGCTGGGCATAGAGGATCCTGGCCACCTGATCGGCCACCGCCTCGGTCTGTGCCAGCGTGGTGCCTGGCACCATCTCCACCGTGACGCGGCTGTCGTCGCTGTCCACATTGGGCTGGAACTGCTGCGGGATGGTCATCAGCAGAACGATCGTCATCGTAAAGGCTGCTCCGGCAACCATGGTCATCCAGACCCGGTGATCGAGAAACAGGCTGAAGACGCGGCGCATGGCGCCGCCGGTCGAACGGAACCGCAAGGCGCGGCTTTCGTCCAGCGACCAGCGCAGAATGCCCATATAACGGTCCATCAGCCAACCCTCGCCATGCGCGGACTGGCCCTTGGCCTTCAGGAAATAGGCCGCGACCATCGGCGTGATCATGCGCGCCACCGCCAGACTGATGAGAACGGCAACCACCACGGTAATGCCGAAATTCTTGAAGAACTCGCCCGAAATGCCGGGCATCAGACCGACCGGCAGGAACACTGCGACGATCGAAAAGGTGGTCGCCACCACGGCCAGGCCAATCTCGTCAGCGGCGTCGATCGACGCCTGATAGGCGGATTTGCCCATCCGCATGTGGCGCACAATATTCTCGATCTCCACGATCGCATCGTCCACCAGCACGCCGGCGACCAGACCAAGCGCCAGCAGTGAGAGTGAGTTCAGGTTGAAACCGAGCAGATCCATAAACCAGAAAGTCGGGATTGCCGACAGCGGTATGGCCAGCGCCGAGATGACCGTGGCCCGCCAGTCACGCAGGAACAGGAACACCACAATAACCGCCAGCACCGCGCCCTCGACCATCGCCTCGATCGAGCTGTTATACTGGTCCTTGGTATATTGAACGCTGGAGAACAGCTGGACCACCTTGATGCCCGGATTGTCCTTTTCGATCTTCCGGATTTCTTCCAACGCATTGTCGTAGACGGTAACGTCGGACGCGCCGCGCGCGCGCGAAATGGCGAAGTTCACCACTTCGCGGCCGCGTAACTTGCTGATCGAATTGCGCTCGGAATAACTGTCGGACACATTGGCCACATTATCGAGCGTGATCACCCGGCCGTCGCCGAGCGAAATGCGCGTCTGGGATAGCGCGTAAGCGTCGGCGGCATTGCCCAGAATGCGGACCGACTGGCGCGATCCGGCGATCTGGGCGCGGCCGCCCGCGGCATCGACATTGGTCTGGCGCAGCGCAGCGTTGATCTGGCTCGCGGTCACGCCGAGCGCCTGCATGCGCGGTAGATCCAGTACCACGCGGATTTCGCGGTCGACGCCGCCAAACCGGTCCACCTCGGCCATGCCTTCAACCGACAACAGCCGTTTGGCCACGCTGTCGTCGATGAACCAGCTGAGCTGTTCCAGCGTCATGTCGTCCGCCTGAACCGCGAAAATGCCCAGCGGTCCGCCGCCGGTCACGTTGATCTTGGACACGCGCGGTTCGATGATGCCGTCGGGCAGCTGCCCGCGGATCTGGCTGACCGCGTTGCTGACCTCGTTGACCGCATCGTTCGGATCGACGCCGATTTCAAACTCGATAAAGGTGTTGCTGCCGCCTTCGGAGGCGGTGGAGTTGATATTCTTGACGCCGTTGATATTGCGTACCGCCGCTTCGACGATCTGCGTCACCTGGTTCTCGATCTCGGTGGGCGCGGCGCCTGGCTGAGCGATATCCACTGTGACAGCGGGGAATTCCACGTCCGGCTGATCGACCACGTCCATCCGCGCGAAGCTGATGATCCCGGCCAGCGTGAGGCCGATGAACAGCACGATGGAGACCACCGGATTGCGGATCGACCAGGCGGAGATATTGCGGAAGTTCATGACGGCGCGCTCATTCCGCGCCCGGCGCGGGTGCGGCGGGCTGGCTGTCGGAGGCGGTTTGACGCGCTATGCCTTTCTGGCGGCGCGGCTGCACGACCTCGCCGGGATTCAGGAACCCGCCGGCGTAGACCACCACCAGTTCGGAGCCGGAAAGACCGCGCACGATGGTGAGGCCGGCATCGGTAACCGCGCCGATCTCGACATTGCGGCGAACCGCCTTGTTGCCGGCGCCGATCACATAGACATAATTGCCCTTGGCATCGCTCTGCACGGCGCTTTCGGGCAGGACCGGCGCGGAGACGGCGCCCGCGCGGATGGTGGCGTTGGCAAAACCGCCCGGCCTGAGCGCACGGTCATAGGACAGCGCGATCCGCGCGATGCCCTGGCGGCTCTGCGGATCGATGGTGGGGGCAATCTGCCAGACCTGACCGGTCAGCGCCTGGGCGGTGCCCACCGGCGAGACCTGCGCCGGTACGCCGATTGAGACGCGCGCCAGATCGCCTTCGCTCAGCAGCGCCTGCAGTTCCATCTGCCCGCCGGCGGCTATGCGGAACAGGCTGCCGGACCCTTGCGTCACGGTCTGCCCCGGCTGCACCATGCGCTCCAATATGATGCCGCTGGTGGGGGCGACGACGCTGAGCCGCGCGTTGCGGGCCTGGGCTTCGTTGACCGCGGCGCTGGCCACGCGCAGCTGCGCGGTGGCACGGTCGCGCTCGGCAGTCAGACGATCGACGTCAGCCTCGCTGATGAAGCCGCGATCGACCAGCCGGAGCGCGCGGGTAAGCTGCGACTGAGCCAGTTCGACATTGGCCTTGGCCACCGAAATCTGCGCCTGCAGGCCGCTGACCTGCTGGTTCTGCACGGACCGGTCGATACTGGCCAAAACCTGGCCCTGCTTCACCCAGTCACCCGCATTGACGTACACCTGGGTTACGCGCCCGCCTTCGCCGACCACGCTAACGGGCGTATCGAAGCGCGCGGCCACGGTGCCGGCGGCGTTAATGGTGCTGACCACAGTGTTGCTGCCGGGCGCAACCACGGTCACCACCGGTGCCTGCGCGTCACTGGCTGCCCCGTCCGCAGCTTCTGCCGTTGCGGCTTTTTCACCGCCGGTCAGAAAATAGGCGGCAAGACCGATGGCAATCACGATCGCAAACAGGGCGGCGATGATGATCCGCTTGCGGCGGCGCGCACGCCGCTCATCCTCAACGACCGAGAGGCCGGTGCCCGAAAGATCCTTGTCGATCGTGGTCTCGTAATTCATCGTCATCTGCCTGTTCGCCTTCGCGGTCCACCCCCGGGGGCATAGCGAAGCTGTGTTATCTCAATAAGTCAGCTACCGCAACGGACTTTCTGCGGCCTCGCCGTCCGAAATCCGGCGCGCACTATGCTGACCGCGCGCTGTATCCATGTTGCGGAAATTCGGGAAAACAAAAGGGGCGGGCGCGGTCCGTCCTTCGACGAACGACTTGGAACCTGTCCTGCCGGGCCATTCCGTGTCTCCGGCACGTTCGCAAGCGCACACAAATTTTGCGCGTGCATAAAAACCTTGCAAGCGGGCATGAAAAAGGGGGCCGACTGGCGGCCCCCTTTTCGTCTTGCTGGTCGGCAGCGTTTGAGCGCCGACCCTTATGTTAGCGAATTCGACGACGCTGGATAAGATTGGCGATGGCCAGCAGTACAACCGCGCCGACGAAGGACATCAGCAGACCGGGGATGCTGAACGATGTCAGCGTCGAATCGGTACCCAGCAATATCGAGCCGAGCCATCCGCCGATAAGCGAGCCGATCAAGCCAACCACGATATTCCAGAAAATGCCCATGGACGCATCGCGGCCCATGACCATGCTCGCAAGCCAACCGATGATGCCACCGACGATAATAGCGATAATCCAGCCCATAATATATTCCTCCTGCTTGTAGCGACGCGAAACTTGCGGCGCTGTCTTTCTGGGCAATTCAATCGCCGGTGCCGGAGAAGGTTCCGCAAGCATAACGAAAATTAGGTGGCGGGAAATCTGCCGGCAGGAGCAGAGGCAAGCTGACGCGCGGGTTTTGGCCGCAGCCCGTGGCAGTCGGCATTGCATTAACATCGAGCGGCTCTGGATCATCGAGCGACACCGGCCGCTCGAAGTTTTGCGGGCTCAATATTTCTGCTGGCGCTCGTAAAGATCGCGGTAGTGCTGGATCCGGGTGACGCGCAGGCCGGGCATGCCGGACCGGTCCACGGCCCGCTGCCAACCGGCAAACTCTTCCAGCGTCAAATCGTAACGCTCGCAAGCCTCGTCGATGGTGAGCAGCCCGCCATTCACGGCGGATACGACTTCGGCCTTGCGGCGCACGACCCAGCGGCGGGTGCTGACCGGCGGCAGATCGGCGATGGTGAGCGGCTCGCCGAGCGGACCGATGACCTGTGCCGGCTTGATTTTCTGGTTCTCGATCATTGCTTTTCCCCAGAACGGGCCGGTCGATCGGCGCCTGCTGTGGAAACCTTCATAGCGCCGTGCATCCTGCCATATATTGAAGCGCCAAGGTTAACGGGCGTTTTATCTTTAATGGCGGTTTTCGGCAGGAACGGACCGCGCGCGAGCGCCGCCGACTCGGACGCGCCGGAAAAAAATGCCATGCGGTCGGCCAGATTGCCGACGCGCAGCCATGGCTGCCGCGCAGCCCGCGGCTGATGCCGCGCGACCACGCTATGCGCCACCAGCATGGCCATCAAAGTGGGATAGTCGATCGTCGCCAGCGCCCTGGTCGGCGTATCGAACTGTTTGGGAAAGGGTACGTCCATAGCCAAGGTCTCTATGGCCCAGAGGCTAAGCTTCGGTAAAAATCGTCTTCAGCCAACGTTAGCTTTGGTTAACGCCGCGTTGGGGGATGCGCCGTCAGCTGTCGAACCCGCGGCGGGCCATGCGCGCGTGAGACGCATCTGGTCAGGCGCGGCGCAGCAGGCTATTGCCTGATCCCATGCATCAGAATGTGGATTTCCAGCTGGGCGCGGACCTTTCCGGCAAGCGCATCGTCGTCGCCATGTCGGGCGGGGTGGACAGTTCGGTTGTCGCCGCGCTGGCCGCGCGCAGCGGCGCCGAGACGATCGGCGTCACGCTGCAGCTGTACGATCACGGTGCCGCGGTGCAGCGCAGCGGATCGTGCTGCGCGGGGCAGGATATCCGAGACGCGCGCGCCGTGGCCGACCGGCTGGGCATCGCGCATTATGTGTTCGATCACGAGAGCCGGTTCCGCGATTCGGTGATCGATCAGTTCGCCGATGATTACGCGAGCGGCCGCACCCCAATCCCCTGCGTCCAGTGCAACATGGGCGTGAAATTCACCGATCTGCTGGCGCTCGCCCGCGATCTGGATGCCGATTGCCTGGCCACCGGCCATTATGTCCGCCGCGTCATGGGGCCTGACGGGGCCGAGCTGCACCGCGCCGCCGATCCCGCGCGCGATCAGAGCTATTTCCTGTTTGCCACCACCCGGGCACAGCTCGATTATCTGCGATTTCCGTTGGGCGACCTGCCCAAGGCCGCGGTCCGTGATATCGCGCGCGCCGTGATGCTGCCGGTGGCCGCCAAGCCGGACAGTCAGGACATATGCTTCGTGCCGAACGGCGATTACGCCGCCATTGTGCGCAAGCTGCGGCCCGAGGCGGGCGAACCGGGCGATATCGTGGACGGGGACGGCCGCATATTGGGCCGCCACAACGGCATCATCCAGTTCACCGTCGGGCAGCGGCGCGGGCTGGACATCGGCGGGCAGGCCGAGCCGCTGTATGTGGTGCGCATTGATGCCGCTGCACGCACCGTGGTCGTCGGACCGAAACGCGCGCTGGCGGTCGACGGCGCAGCATTGCGCGGCATGAACTGGCTTGGCGGTCGGCGCGGCGGCGCACTGACCGTAAAGATCCGGTCGCTCGCCAGACCGGTGCCGGCGCGGCTCGAAGACGACCATATCCTGTTTGATTCGCCCGAATATGGCGTCGCGCCAGGGCAGGCGGCGGTGCTTTACAGCGGAACGCAAGTGCTCGGAGGCGGCTGGATCGACCATACGCTGGCCGCCGCGCAAGCGGTGAACGCCTGAACCTGGTGGTTTGACTGCGGCGCACCGCCAGCTTGCGCCAGGGTCTTGCCGCGGGCGGACTGGACCTGCTATTCGGTAAAACCGCCGCGCATAACACCAGCGGTTGTCGCTAATCGGCGGCGTCCAGCTCCGCAGGCGTCAGCAGCACGCAGCCGAAATCGCCGCGCTTCTCGGCCGCGGCGCGAGCCAGGAACGGCACCGATGCAAAAACGCGCTGCGAGGGCACCTCATCTTCCAGCGAAACAATCTCGGTCCCAGGCTCCTTATCGGTTTCGCAGCTGGCCATATCGCGGCCCTCTACGTAGCGGCAGGAGCAGGCGACGCGGGCGGTATAGCGCGCGCCAAGCTCAGCCTGGCCGTTCAGGCTCGTCCAGTTGAGGGCGACAACCGCTGCCACAAGCGCGATGAGCGCGAGCACGGCGTACATCGGCCAGTGCCACCAGCGGCGGTGTCGGCGGGCGTTATGGCTTGTCATGGCAGGTCTCGCTGGTGCAGATCATCGGCCCCATGCCTAGGAACAAATCCATTCTCCCCGCAACCGCTTTTGCCCCGATTCTGCTGCTGACCACGCTAGCTGGCTGCGGCTCCGACAGCGCGCCGCCGCCCCCGCCGCCGCTCGCACCGTGCGATGCGCGCTGCGATTATATCGCCATCGACAGCCCGGTGGACCGGTCCGCGCTCGATGCCCGCATTGATCCGCTGTTCACCGATCCGGCGCAGGCGGAAACCCGTGCGCTGCTGGTGCTGCGCTATGGCAAACCCGTCGCCGAACGCTATGCGCCGGGCTATTCGGCAGAGACGCCGCTGATCAGCTGGTCGATGGAAAAGAGCGTCACCGCGGTGCTGATCGGCATGCTGGTGGCGGACGGGCGGCTGCGGCTGGACGATCCGGCGCCGATCCCCGAATGGCACAGCCCGGGCGATCCGCGCCGCGACATCACGCTGCGCCAGTTGCTGCATATGGCCAGCGGCCTGGATCATAGCGAAGGTCTGGAACCGGGCTCGGCCGCCGCAATATACGAAGGCGATACCACGCGGATGCTGTTCCTGGACGGCGCCGACGACATGGCGCGCTATGCCGAGGGGCGGCCGATGGAGGCGCTTCCGGGAGAGAAATTCGAATATAGTTCGGCCACCACGGTGATCCTGGCCGACGTCATCGCGCGCACGCTGACCGAGAGCCGCAATCCGCGCGTGCGCATGGAGGAGGTGCGCCGCTATGCCTATGGCCGCCTGTTCGAGCCGCTGGGGATGACCAGCGCCGCCATCGAGTTCGATCGGGCCGGCACGATGATTGGCGGATCGGTGATGCACGCCACCGCACGCGACTGGGGAAAGTTCGGCGAGTTTTTGCGCAACAGCGGGTCGATCGGCGGGGCGCAGATCCTGCCGCGCAAGTGGATCGCGTTCATGCGGACGCCTTCGCCGGCCAATGCGGTCTACGGCGGCCACATCTGGCTCAATGCGCGCGCCGGCTCTGATGGGCTGCCGATCCTGTTTCCGGACGAAGCCCCGCCCAGCACCTTTGCCGCGCTCGGACACCTCGGCCAATATGTCATCGTCTCGCCCGAGCAGGGACTGACGGTGGTGCGGCTGGGCAAGACGCAGGACGAGGATCGCCAGGCTGTGCGCGATCAACTGGGCCGCATCGTCAATTTGTTTCCGATCAGCAGATAGGCATCATTGCGCATGCGCAGCGCTATGCGTCGCTGCGCTGGCTCGGTTCCAGCGCTTCAAGGGGCTAAAAAGTGAAGCGCCCTTCGACCACCATATGGCACTGGCCGATGAGCACCGCACGGTCGCCCTCGCGGCGGCAGGTGAGGCGGCCGGTGCGCGCCTGACCCTGCACGGCGGTGAAGCGTTCCTGCCCCAGCCGATCGCACCAGAAGGGCGTCAGCACGGCGTGGGCCGATCCGGTCACACTGTCTTCGTCCACCCCGGCACCTGGCACGAACACCCGGCTCATAACGTCGGTATCCTTGCCCGGCGCGGTGCAGATGAATTGCAGATCGCCCAGTTTCGCCAGCGCCCGCATGTCTGGCGAGAGCGCGCGCACAGCATCGGCATGTCCATAGCGAAAGATATGATAGCCGCCCGCGTGGCTGGCGATTTCTTCCGGAGCCGCGCCGAGCAGCCGAACCGCTTCGTCAAACGATGCGGGCTGCGGCGGATAAGCTGGCAGCGACAGCGCGTAGCCGCCCGATTCGCGCGATACCTGCAGCACCCCGGCCTTGCGCGTGCGGAACCGCACGGTG
This sequence comes from Sphingomonadales bacterium, assembly GCA_038234155.1. GTDB lineage: Bacteria > Pseudomonadota > Alphaproteobacteria > Sphingomonadales > Sphingomonadaceae > Novosphingopyxis. The sequence continues at coordinate 17,398 of JBBSUT010000012.1, forward strand.
TCACTGTCCGGGTGGACGGCGCTCAGCACCACATGGCCGCTTGCCAGCGTGGCGTGGCCGCACAGATCGACGGTGCTGGTCGGGGTGAACCAGGTCAGCTCATAATCGGCCGCGCCGGTGGCGTCGGGGACCAGGAACGCCGTTTCGGCGAAATTGTTTTCCGCGCCGATGTCCTGCAGCACGGCGTCGTCCGGCCATGCGTCCAGCAGCATCACCGCCGCCTGATTTCCGGCAAAGGCCCGGTCGGCGAATGCGTCGACATGATAATAGGGAACGGTGGGCATGAGGTCAGCTGCCTTCCTTGAGCTTCTTGAACTGGTTTTCCTCGACCAGCGGGTTGTCCGGTTCATCGATATGGCCCTCCGGATCTATGTGGATCAGCACCTCCACCTCCGGGAAGTGCGCGCACAGATCTTCCTCTACGCGGTGGATGATGTCATGGCTTTCGGCCACCGTCATCCGCGCGGGCATATCGACGTGAAACTGGGCGAAATCGCGGTTGCCGCTGGTGCGGGTGCGCAGATCGTGCAGGTTCTGCAGCTCCGGATGCCCGCGGGCGACCTCGATGAAGCGCAGGCGCTTTTGCTCCGGCCACTCCTTGTCCATCAACTGATCGATCGCACGTGCGGCCCCGCGCCATGCGCCCCAGCCCAGCCACAGCGCGATCGCCACCCCGAACAGCGGATCAACCCAGCCAATCCCCAGATACTGATCCAGGATCAGCGCTGCGATGACCGTTAAGTTTAGCACCAGATCGCTCTGATAATGCAGACTGTCCGCCTCGATCGCAACCGATCCGGTCCGCCGGATGATGCTCTTCTGATAGGCGACCAGCACAAATGTGGCGATCACCGCGACGGCCGAGACGACGATACCCGATTCGGCCTTCACTGTGGCGGCGCCGCTCAGCAGCCGCTCGATCGCGCGCCAGGCTATCAGCGCTGCCGACACCGCGATCAGCGCCACCTGGAACAGCGCAGCCAGTGATTCGGCCTTGCCGTGGCCAAAGCGGTGATCCTCGTCCGGCGGCATGGCGGCGTAACGCACACTGAACAACAGCACGAGCGAGGCGACAAGATCGAGCCCCGTATCGGCCAGCGATCCGAGCATGGCGACCGAAGCGGTCTGGATCGCCGCCCAGGATTTCAGCATGAGCAGGAACAGCGCCGTCGATACGCTGGCATAGGCCGCACGCACATTGAGCGGGGTGCCGCCGGACCGCGGGTCGCTCATGGGAACAGCAGTCCCTCGGCCCAGCCCGTGCCATCGCGGGTGAACAGGCGGCGCTCGTGCAGCCGATGTTCCCGGTCCTGCCAGAATTCGATCCGCTCCGGGGTCAGCTGAAAACCGGACCAGTGCGGCGGGCGCGGTACGCTATCGCCGCCGAATTCATGCTCATATTGCTCGAACCGCTTGATGAAGGTACCGCGCCGATCCAGCGGGCGGGACTGATCGGATGCCCATGCCCCGATCTGCGAATCGCGCGCGCGGGTGGCAAAATAGGCGTCCGCCACTGTGTCCGGCACCGGCGCCAGCGGGCCTTCGATGCGGATCTGGCGGCGCATCGATTTCCAGTGGAACAGCAACGCGGCGTGCGGATTGGCCGCCAGCTCCTGTCCCTTGCGGCTCTCCAGATTGGTGTAGAACACAAAGCCGTCCGGCCCATGGTCCTTCAGCAGCACCATGCGCACGGAAGGCCGGCCCGCTGCGTCGGCCGTGGCCAGCGCCATGGCGTTGGGATCGTTCGGCTCGTTGGTGCCCGCCTCGGTCAACCAGCTGTCGAACAGGGATATGGGATCGAACGGAGCGGGAGGATCGAGCGGAGCGGTTTGATCGTCGGCCATCCCCGCGCCTTAGCGAAGCCGCGCGCGCCGGTCGAGCCAAAGGGCGAGCCGCGTCACGCATATGTTGCCCTTATCGTTCCCGCATCCTAACTCTGCCGCCATGGCAGACCCCTATTCCACTCTCGGCGTATCGCGCGATGTCGACGACAAGGCGATCAAGACCGCCTATCGGACGCTCGCAAAGCAGCTGCACCCGGACCGCAACAAGGACAATCCCGCCGCGACCGACCGTTTCGGCAAGGTGACGCAGGCCTATGATCTGCTGATGGACAAGGACAAGCGCGCCGCGTTCGACCGGGGAGAGATTGACGCGGAAGGCAATCCGCGCGCGCCGTTCGGCTATGGCGGCGGCGCGCCCGGCGGCGGCTTTCGCGGCGGTGCGGGTCCGCAGGGCGGTTTCAGCGGCTTTCCCGGCGGCGGTGGCGGCGGCGAAGAAGTGGATCTGGGCGATATCTTCGGCGATCTGTTTGGCGCGGGGCGCCAGCAGCGCTCCAGCCCGTTCGGGCGCGGTGGACGCGCTGCGCCGCCTCCCAAGGGTGCCAACATCGCCTATCGCATGCAGGTGGGTTTTACCGATGCGGCCACCCGCGCAGACCAGCGGATCACGCTGGCAGACGGCAAGACGATCGATCTGAAGCTGCCGGCCGGCCTGGTCGACGGGCAGCAGATCCGCATCGCCGGCAAGGGACAACAGGGGCCAGGCGGCCATGGTGACGGGATCGTCACCGTCCACATCGGCGGCCACCCATTTTATGAGCGCGACGGCGACACCATCCGCATCGATCTGCCGATCACGCTGGCCGAGGCGGTACAGGGCGGCAAGCTGCGCGTGCCGACCGTTGACGGTCCGGTGATGCTGACGGTGCCGCCCGGTGCCAGTTCGGGCAAGACGCTGCGGCTGAAAGGCAAGGGATTCAGCGCCAAGAGCGGCGCACGCGGCGATCAACTTGTCCGGCTGATGATCGAAATCCCCGAAAACGACGCGGCGCTCAGAGCGTTCGTCGAAAGCTGGGAGGCACCAGGCGGCGTACGGGACGCGCTGGGTGTCTGAGCACAGCCCGCTCTCGCCGGAAGCCCGGCGCAGGACAGGGCCGCGGTTCAGGCGCAGGAAGCGTGGGCCCGAGAGCGAGGCGTACTGGTTCGAGCGGCTGCGTCCCGGCGCCAAATCGATCGAGGTGATCAAGCGCACCGCCGTTGGCGTCTATACCGACGGGTTCACCCAGGCCGGCAATTTTGCCTATCTCTCGCTGCTGGCGGTATTTGCCTTTTTCATCGTGGCGGCCGCCGTTGCCGGATTTTTCGGGCGCACGCAGCTGGGCTTCGATCTGATCCAGAGCTTTCTGCAGACCGTGCCGCGCAGCGTGGGCGATGCGCTGCGCACGCCGGTGGAAAGCGCCATGACCGCGCGCTCGGGCCCGGTGCTTTGGCTCAGCGCCGTGGTGGGCCTGTGGACCACGGGTAGCCTGATCGAAACGATCCGCGCCATCTTGCACGATGCCTATGGCACCAGCGCGCAGCGGCCGTTCTGGCACTATCGGTTGCGCTCCATCGCGATCATCATCGGCGCGGTGTTGCTGGCCATGCTGGCTTTTTCCACGCAGGTGCTGGTCACCGGCGCGGAGCAATTCGTTTACAGCTATCTGCCGTGGGCGCAGAATGTCTCGCGCATCCTTTCGTTCGGCCGGATCATTCCGTTTCTCGTCCTGTTTGGCGCGCTTTACATCCTGTTTCGCGCGATCACGCCGCGGCGCTATCGCGGGCCGGGCAACCCCAAATGGCCAGGCGCGGTGCTGGTCAGCGGCTGGTGGCTGGCGTCAACCATGGTGCTGCCGCTGTTCCTTGCCAATGCCACCGATTACGATCTGACCTATGGCAGCCTGGCCGGCGCGATCATCGCGTTGATCTTCTTCTATCTTATCGGGCTCGGCATGGTTACGGGCGCGCATCTCAATGCCGCGCTGGCCAATGAAGGCCCGTGCGATGTAGAGAAGGATGAAGGAGAGCAAATCGCATGACCGGACTGATGCAGGGCAAGCGCGGGCTTATCATGGGGCTTGCCAATGAAAAGTCGCTGGCCTGGGGAATAGCGCAGAAACTCGCCGAACACGGAGCCGAGCTGGCGTTCAGCTATCTGGGCGATGCGCTGGAAAGGCGCGTGCGCCCGCTGGCCGCCCAGCTGGGATCCGACATGTGCATCCCCTGCGACGCATCCGACCAGGCTTCAATCGATGCCTGTTTCGCCGCGCTGGCCGAACATTGGGAGGGCATCGATTTTCTGGTCCATGCGATCGGCTATTCGGACAAGAACGAGCTGCGCGGCAAATATGTCGACACCAGCCTCGACAATTTTCTGATGACGATGAACGTCAGCGCCTATTCGCTGGTTGCCGTTACCCGCGCCGCACGGCCAATGATGGCCAGCGGCGGTGCTGTCCTGACGCTCACCTATTACGGCGCGGAAAAGGTGATCCCGCACTATAATGTCATGGGCGTGGCCAAGGCGGCGCTGGAATCCAGCGTGCAATATCTCGCCGTCGATCTGGGCCCGGAGAACATCCGCGTAAACGCGATCAGCGCCGGGCCGATCAAGACGCTGGCGGCCAGCGGCATCGGCGATTTCCGCTATATCCTGAAGTGGAACGAGCTCAACGCACCGCTGCGCCGCAACGTCACGATCGAGGATGTTGGCGGCGCCGGGCTTTATCTGCTCAGCGATCTGGCCAGCGGTGTGACCGGCGAGGTGCACCATGTCGATGCGGGCTACCACACCATCGGCATGAAGGCCGAGGACGCCCCTGACATCGCGCTCGACCGGTGAGCCAGCGGCCATGAGCTTCAACAGCTTCGGCCACCTGCTGCGCGTGACGACCTGGGGTGAAAGCCACGGCCCTGCCATCGGCTGCGTGGTTGATGGCTGCCCGCCCGGCATCGCGCTCACCGAAGCCGATATCCAGCCCTATCTCGACGCGCGCCGCCCGGGCACATCGCGCTTCACGACGCAGCGGCGCGAGCCGGATGCGGTGCGCATCCTGTCCGGCGTGTTCGCGGACGATGCCGGCACACAGCGCACCACTGGCACGCCGATCAGCCTGATGATCGAAAATGTGGACCAGCGCTCCAAGGATTACAGCGAGGTTGCCAGCGCCTATCGGCCAGGTCACGCCGATTTCGCCTATGACGCCAAATATGGTTTCCGCGACTATCGCGGCGGCGGCCGATCGAGCGCCCGGGAGACCGCGATGCGGGTGGCCGCGGGCGCGGTGGCGCGGTTGATCATTCCGCAGGTCAAGCTGATCGCCTGGACCGACGAGATCGGCGGCGACCGGATCGATGCCTCCTCCTGCGATGCCGGTTCCTTCGATGCCGCACAAATCGGGCAAAATCCGTTCTTCTGCCCCGACCGGCCAGCCGCAATCCGCTGGGAAGCGCTGGTAGACGGGGCGCGCAAATCCGGCAGCTCGCTCGGCGCGATCGTCGGCTGCGAAGCGCGCGGCGTGCCCGCCGGCTGGGGCGCGCCGCTCTATGCCAAGCTCGACGCCGCGATCGCCGCTGCAATGATGAGCATCAACGCCGTCAAGGGTGTGGAGATCGGCGACGGCTTCGCCGCTGCGCGGTTGGCGGGCGAGCAGAATGCCGATGCGATGCGGCCGGGCGCGGAAGGCGACGGCCCGCGCTTCCTCGCCAATCATGCCGGCGGCGTGGCGGGCGGCATCGCCACCGGTCAGCCGGTCACCTGCCGCGTGGCGTTCAAGCCGACCAGCTCCATCCTGACGCCAGTGCCCACCGTCACGCGGCCCGATGAGAGCGGAAAATTCGCGGCGACCGATATCTCCACCAAGGGCCGCCACGATCCATGCGTCGGCATCCGCGGCGTGCCGGTGGTCGAGGCGATGATGGCGCTCGTCCTGGCCGACCAGTATCTGCTCCACCGCGCACAATGCGGGCCCTGAACGTGGGCTTGGGCGTGAGCGTGGGAACCGGCGTGGGCGAAAGCATGGGAGCGGGGCAATGATCTTGCTGGATGCGTTTCGGGGCTTCATCGATCAATATCAGGCGATCATCGGGCTGGTGATCCTGACGCTGATCTTTGTTGGCTTTCTGATGGAGCGATTCCCGGCCACCGTTGTCGCAATATTGGGCGCGTGCATGTTCCTGTTCCTGGGAATCCTGGACGAAAAGGGCCTGTTCTCGGTCTTTTCCAACGCCGCGCCGATCACCATCGCCGCCATGTTCATCCTGTCCGGCGCGCTGCTGCGGACGGGCACCATGGATGCCATCGCCAGCGCCATCATCAGCCGGGCCAAAAAACGCCCCAAGCTTGCGATCTTCGAGATGATGGTCGGCGTGTTCGTGGCCAGCGCGTTCATGAACAATACGCCGGTGGTGGTGGTGATGATCCCGATCATCATGCGCCTGTCCAGCGCGCTCGGCACCAGCGCCAAGCGGCTGCTGATTCCGCTGAGCTATATCTGCATCCTGGGCGGCACCACCACGCTGATCGGCACGTCGACCAATCTTTTGGTGGATGCGGTGGCGCGCGATGCGGGCCTGCCGGGCTTCAGCATCTTTTCGATCACGCCCTATGGCCTGATCGGCGGCGCGGTCGGCGCGTTGATGCTGGTGTTCATCAGCCGCTATTTCCTGCCCGACAAGGACGAGACCGGACCGTCGCTCGGGCAGGAGGCGAGCGGATTTCTGACCGAGCTGCGCGTCCGGCACGAGAGCGAGCATGTCGGCAAGAAGCTGTCCGATCTGCCGCTGACCCGCCGATCCAAGGTCAAGGTGATCGCGCTCAAGCGGGCGGGGCGGTTCCAGCGCACCGGCATCGCGGATGAAATTCTGCGGGCCAACGATCATATCGTGCTGCGCTGCGAGATAGCCGAGCTGCTGTCGCTGCGCGGATCGACCAATTTCGAGGTGGGCCTCACCGCTGGCGACTCCAGCGTCTCCGCCTCGTCCCGCTCGCTGGTGGAGGCAACCATCGCGCCGACGCATCCCTCGATCGGCCAGCGCCTGATCGATATTCCCTTCCTGTCCGAGCTGAAGGTGCGCATCCTGGGGATCTCGCGTTTTCGCAAGGTACCCGGCCCCGATCTGCCCGGCGCGCGCGTGCACGCCGTAGACCGCATCCTGGTGACAGGAGAGGCCGACGCCATCCAGTCGATGTACACCAATCCCAATCTCTACGGCGTGGGCGAAACCAAGGAGCGTGAATTCCGGCGCGACCGCGCGCCCATCGCCATCGGCGTGCTGGCCGCGGTGGTGGCGCTGTCCGCGTTCGACGTGCTGTCGATCGGCGTGGCCGCGATCATTGCGGTGGGCGTGATCCTGCTCACGCGCTGCATCGATGCAGAGGAGGCGTGGAGCTCGCTCGACGGCAATGTGCTGGTGCTGATCTTTGCGATGCTTGCCGTGGGACTCAGCCTGGACAATGCCGGCAGCGTGAAGCTGATCGTGGGCCAGCTGACACCGATCCTGCGGGACATCCCGCCCTGGGCGCTGATCTTCGCGGTTTACGGCATATCGGTGCTGCTGACCGAGGTGGTGACCAACAATGCGGTGGCCATCATCGTCACGCCGATCGTGATCCAGCTGGCCAATGATCTGGGGGTGGAGCCGCGGCCGCTGGTCATTGCGGTGATGTTCGCCGCCTCCGCCAGTTTCGCCACGCCGATCGGCTATCAGACCAACACGCTGGTCTATGCCGCCGGCGGGTACAAGTTCACCGATTTCTTCAAGGCCGGCATTCCGCTGACACTGGGTGTGGGCATCGCTACCTGTCTGGCGATCAGCTGGCTGGCATAGGCCAAGCCCGCCAAGCCCGATGGGCTCGGCCGGTTAACCAGCCCCGCCAGCCACGCCAGCCCGCTATCAGATCACGGTCTTGCGCAGCGCCTTTTCGGTCAGAGCGGCGCCGCCATCGACATTGCCGATGATCTGTAGCGCGCCGTTCTTTTGCCGCCTTGCGACCAGCAGCATGAACTCCTCGCCTGTATCGGCGAACTGATCGAGCGACTTGGCCGCCGCGGTGCGCAATTTGCCGCGCACGTCCGGCGTGCGGACGGCGGGCTGGCCGGACGCGGTCCTGGCATTGCGCCGTGCCTGGCGTTCGCTGCGGACCAGGCCCTTGAGACCGCCTTCGAAACGCTCCAGTGCGTCCGCCAGCGCGCCTTGCGCCATTGCCTGCCGCTTGGCCCAAGACAAAGTGGCGGCATATTCGGTCAGCCGGGTCTTGTCATAGTCCGCACCAAAGACGAGCTTGACCACCGGCGTCATCGGCGCGCGCGCCTGTAATTTCAGGCCGACATCGGCCAGAAGCGCGGCATAATCGTCCGGCGCCTGTTCGGTCGCCAGGGCAACGTCATAGGCCATGCCGATCGCCGCATAGAGCGCGGAGCGGCTGCGCAGATCGATCGTCTGCGCCCGTGCGGCCATGCCGCGGGCGGCGTCAAGCCATTCGGCCAGCGGCGCATCGGCGTCCGGCATGGCGGCGGGGTCGTTGTTGCGGTCGCCGTCCAGCGGTTCGGATGGAGCGGGGTGGGACAGGATGGCGCTGAAGCCGGTTTCGCCGAACACAGGGGCCTCAGGCTTCTGGTCCTCATCCTCATCCATCCGGCTCGGCGCGTCGGCCCAGACGGGCACCGGTTCGGTGCGCGGGCGAACGGCGCGCAAGGCGTCCTCCACCTCCAGCTGCAATTCCCCGGCGATCTCGGCCGAGGCCGCTTCCTTCCAGTTGATCACGCCGTAGATGAAATCGATGGTGTCGTCGTCGGTGGAAAAGGGCAGCAGGATGCCGCGGTACATGATCGGCAGGCCGCGCTGATTGACGAACTCCGCCTCGAACCCGATCGGCGCGCGATTGGCAATGATCTGCAGATAATGATCGGTGATGCGCGTCAGCAGGCTGCGCGCCGGGACTTCGTCCAGATAACCAATTCTGCCGTCAATCTCGCACTCGGCCCGCAATGCCTGGCCGAGATACTGGATCGAGGGGTTTTCCATGCCGGAGGTAAAGTCCAGCAGCACGCTGTTGTCGCAGAATTCGGCGCTGCCGGGATCCAGGTCCTCGACATCGGGATAGTTTTTGTCGTGCAGCAAGTCGGTCCAGAAATTATAGGCGCGCACCTGCATGCGGCGCTCGTCGCCGGACACCACGGGCGGCGCGTCCAGCCCCACATCATCGGTGAGGCCGTCGTCGCTGCCTCCCACATCGTTTGCGGCGATATCGTCAGAAGCGGCGGCTGCATCGTCGTAGCTGACATAGCCCTGTCCGCCGCCGTGCCCGTCGCCCTGCTGGTCGTCGTAGGATCCAAAGCCGCGCAGATCGTCCATCATTCCCTGCCTGTTCATGCACCCATCCCGGCCAGGACAGGTGGGACGGTTCTGCACATGGCTTGGTTAAGGAGGCGTAAACTGAATCCCGATCGTTGGCAGAGAGCACCGGCGCCAGGCCGTGGCCCCCTGCAGGCGGACCTTGCCAGCGCGCCAGCCCCCGGCTATGCGCGCTCCTCGGTAAGCCGCTTTAGCTCAGCTGGTAGAGCACATCATTCGTAATGATGGGGTCAGAGGTTCGAGTCCTCTAAGCGGCACCA
>JBBSUT010000013.1:0-26516 GCA_038234155.1 Sphingomonadales bacterium
CCGGTCCCATATATCGACATAGACAAGATCACCGTGCAGCATCCTCTCGCCGACGAGGAGATAGAAAGGCTCATCGAAGTCAACATCGGGATTGCCAAAAACAGTAGATCGGAAGATCAACGTGAAAAACATGATCAAAATCATCGGAGCCGCTGCCACGAGCCGCTGTTTGAATTGGGTTTCGACGATTTGCGAGCTGGTGTTTCCAGCGGTGTAATACGGGAAGCTTGCCATATGCATCAGCTTGGCAAGTTCGTGCCGAGCGATACCGGTGCGCCCTGCGCCGGCTCATGGCCCGCGGAAAAAGAACGGTTTTCCCAACCATCGGGGAAGGTTGATATCGCGATTGAAAGCCGAAGCAATCTGGCGTTTAGGGCATTTGCAATCAGCATCGGCGCTTCCTTCCCAACGTCGGAAGGCTTGACCCGATTATAACTAATTCTCGGTTAACGGCAGCAAACCACGCTAGCGCATATGCGAAAGGGCAATGCTACGCGCCGGCTTTCTCTGCCAGAACCGTCAGAACCTTGTCGTTCACCTCGGCGAACCCGCCTTCGATGCGGATTGTCTCGGGCGTGGCGCCATCGGTCTTGTAGATCGAAAGATCACCGTCGCGCACCGTCGACATAAAAGGCGCATGGCCTTCGAGCACACCGAAGTCCCCCTCGGTGCCCGGCACCACGACCATATACACATCCTCCGAGCGGACGAGCTTTTCCGGGGTGACAAGATCGAAATGAAGGCTCGATGCCATGGTTCTGTGCTCCCCCCTCCCGCTTGGGGAGGGGCCGGGGTGGGAATGGACGGGCAGGCTCAGAGCCAACCCCTAACCCCTCCTGCAACCGGGAGGGGAATGGATATTACGCTTCTTCAGCGAGCTTTTTGCCCTTTGCGACGGCCTCATCGATGCCGCCGACCATGTAAAACGCGCTCTCGGGAAGATGATCATACTCACCGTCAACCACCGCCTTAAAGCTCTTGATCGTATCCTCAAGCTGCACGAACTTGCCCGGGATGTTTGTGAACACCTCGGCCACGTGGAACGGCTGCGACAAGAAACGCTGGATCTTGCGCGCGCGGGCAACGGTGAGCTTATCCTCTTCGGACAGCTCGTCCATGCCGAGAATGGCGATGATGTCCTGCAGCGACTTGTACTTCTGGAGCGTCTCCTGAACCGCACGGGCGGTTTGATAATGCTCCAGCCCGACGACGCGGGGCTCTAGAACGCGGCTGGTGGAATCGAGCGGATCGACCGCTGGATAGATGCCCAGCTCGGATATCGCCCGATTGAGCACGGTCGTCGCGTCCAAGTGGGCAAAGGAGGTTGCCGGGGCAGGGTCGGTCAAATCGTCGGCCGGCACATAGATCGCCTGCACCGAGGTGATCGAGCCCTTGCTCGTCGAGGTGATGCGCTCCTGCAGCTGGCCCATGTCGGTTGCCAGCGTCGGCTGATAACCGACCGCAGAAGGGATTCGCCCGAGCAAGGCGGACACTTCCGAGCCTGCCTGCGTGAAGCGGAAGATGTTGTCGACAAAGAAGAGCACATCCTGGCCCTCCTGATCGCGAAAATATTCGGCAATGGTCAGCCCGGAAAGAGCGACGCGCGCGCGGGCGCCCGGAGGTTCGTTCATCTGGCCATAGACCAGCGCCACCTTGGAGCCTTCGGAGATTGCTTCGCCTGCCTCGTTCTTGGCGATAACGCCAGCATCAAGGAATTCGTGATAGAGATCATTGCCCTCGCGGGTACGCTCGCCGACGCCTGCGAACACCGACGTGCCGCCATGGCCCTTGGCGATGTTGTTGATCAGTTCCTGGATCAGCACCGTCTTGCCCACGCCGGCACCGCCGAACAGGCCGATCTTTCCGCCTTTGGCATAAGGAGCGAGCAAATCGACCACTTTAATGCCGGTGACGAGAATTTCGTTCTCGGTCGATTGTTCGGTAAAGGGCGGAGCTTCAGCGTGAATGGGCTGCGTCTGTGTGGCGCCGATCGGGCCGCGCTCGTCGATTGGCTCACCGATCACGTTCATGATGCGCCCGAGTGTTTCGGGACCAACAGGCATGCGGATCTGGGAACCGGTATCGTTCACGTTCTGGCCGCGAGTGAGGCCATCGGTGCCGTCCATGGCGATGCAGCGCACGGTGTTTTCACCGAGATGCTGTGCGACTTCGAGCACGAGCCGCTTGCCGTTATTATCGGTCTCGAGCGCATTCAAAATGTTCGGCAGAACATTGTCAAACTGCACATCGACAACGGCGCCGATGATCTGGCTGATGCGGCCGACCGAATTGGTCGTAGCGGTTTTTTCGGTGAGCTGGGTAGCCATTATCTGTCCTATCTACCTGGCGTTAAAGCGCTTCTGCGCCAGAAATGATTTCAACGAGTTCCGTGGTAATCGCCGCCTGACGGCTGCGGTTGTACTGGATGGTGAGATTGTCGATGAGTTCGCCGGCATTGCGCGTGGCGTTGTCCATCGCGGTCATTGAAGCGCCCTGTTCCGATGCCATATTCTCGAGCAGCGCGCCGAAGAGTTGCGTGGTGAGATTGCGCGGCAGCAGATCGGCAAGGATTGCTTCCTCGTCGGGCTCATATTCCACGGCAGCCAGCGGCGTCTCGCTGATGGCGGACCGTGCGCCCGTCTCTTGCCCCATCTTGACCGGAATGACCTGCTGACGGGTCGGCTCCTGCGTGAGCGCGGACTTGAACCTGGAGTAGAACAGATGGGCCAGATCGAACGTGCCCGCGTCGAGCATTGCGATGAGGTCGGCTGCAATCTGGCGCGCTTCGTCAAAGCCCGGCGATTTCACTGCCGTCGTGTCGTAATATTTTTCGGTCTGACCCGGATGAAAGCGGTTGATCGCGCTGCGGCCCTTGCGACCCGCCAGATAGAAAAGGACGGTCTTGCCCTCATGCTCCAGTTTGCGGGCGAAGGTGCGCGCTTCTTTCACGATGTTGGCATTGAATGCGCCAGCTAGGCCGCGGTCAGACGTCAGCACCACTAGAAGATGCACCTGATCTTTGCCGGTTCCAACCAGCATCTTGGGGGAGTTGGCGGTCGGTGTCACCGTACCGGCAAGCGAAGAGACGACCGCCTCCATACGCTGGGCATACGGGCGCGCGGCTTCGGCCGCAGCCTGTGCCTTGCGCAGTTTTGCGGCGGCGACCATCTGCTTGGCCTTCGTGATCTTCTGGGTCGATTTGACCGAGGCGATCCGCCCTTTCAGTTCTTTAAGACTGGCCATTTCTTCCTATCACCGACTTCGTAAGTGCTGACCTAGTCGAAGCCCGGCTTCATGCCGGGAAACATACTTGGACAGGCTCAAGGCTGCGGAATCCTTATGCGAACGACTTGCCGAACGCTTCCAGAGCGTCTTTGAGCTTGCTCTTGACTGCATCGCCCAGATCCTTGGTCGAGCGAATCTCATCCAGAACGTCCTGATGCTCGGCACGCATGTGGCTAAGCATGGCGCTCTCGTAATGCGAGACCTGATCGACGGCCACGCTATCGATATAGCCATTGGTTCCGGCGAAAATGACCGCGGTTTGCTCCTCGAACGGCAGCGGACTGAACTGCGGCTGCTTGAGCAACTGCGTCAGACGCGCGCCGCGGTTGAGCAGCTTTTGCGTCGAGGCATCGAGATCCGAACCAAATTGGGCGAAGGCTTCCATCTCGCGATACTGTGCCAGTTCGAGCTTGATCGAGCCGGACACTTTCTTCATCGCCTTGGTCTGCGCGGCGCCGCCAACCCGGCTGACCGAAAGGCCCACGTTGATAGCCGGACGGATGCCCTGATAAAAAAGCTCGGTCTCCAGGAATATCTGTCCGTCGGTGATCGAGATGACGTTGGTCGGGATGTAGGCGGAAACGTCGCCGGCCTGCGTTTCGATAATCGGCAGTGCGGTCAACGAACCGGACCCGTGATCCTCGTTCATCTTGGCTGCACGCTCGAGCAGGCGAGAATGAAGGTAAAACACGTCACCGGGATAGGCTTCGCGGCCGGGCGGGCGGCGCAGCAGCAGCGACATCTGGCGATAGGCCACCGCTTGCTTGGACAAATCGTCATACACGATCACCGCGTGCATGCCGTTGTCGCGGAAATATTCGCCCATCGTCACACCGGTATATGGCGCGAGATACTGCAGCGGGGCTGGCTCGGAAGCCGTGGCGGCTACCACGATGGAATATTCCATCGCTCCGTTTTCCTCGAGGCTTTTGACGATCTGCGCGACCGTCGAGCGCTTCTGCCCGATGGCAACGTAAATACAGTAGAGCTTTTTGCTTTCGTCATCTCCGGCGTTGTTGGTCTTTTGATTGATGAAGGTATCGATCGCCACGGCGGACTTGCCGGTCTGGCGATCGCCGATGATCAACTCGCGCTGGCCACGGCCGACGGGAACGAGCGCGTCGATGGCCTTCAAGCCGGTCTGCACGGGTTCGTGCACCGATTTGCGCGGGATAATCCCCGGCGCCTTCTGCTCCACACGCATGCGCTTTTCGGCAATTATCGGGCCTTTGCCGTCGATCGGGTTGCCGAGACCATCAACCACGCGGCCGAGCAGGCCCTTACCCACGGGAACGTCCACAATGGTACCGGTCCGCTTAACCTGATCGCCTTCCTTGATATTGGTATCAGAGCCGAAAATCACGACACCGACATTGTCGGCCTCAAGGTTGAGCGCCATACCCTGCACGCCGCCGGGAAATTCCACCATCTCGCCGGCCTGCACCTGATCGAGGCCGTGAACGCGGGCAATACCGTCACCAACCGACAGCACGGTGCCGACTTCGGAGACTTCGGCTTCATTGCCGAAATTGGCGATCTGGTCCTTTATGACCTTCGAGATTTCTGCGGCGCGGATGTCCATGGGTTTTGCCTTCAGCCTTTCATCGCACTGGCGAGCGTGTTGAGTCGGGTACGGATACTGTTGTCGATCATGCGGCTGCCAATCTTGACGACCAGACCGCCCAGGATCGACGGATCGATACGGGATTGAATATTGACGTCGCGGCCGACACGGGCGCGCAATTGTTTGCGCAGCGCCTCCATCTGACTGTCCAACAAGGCGTGCGCACTAACCACTTCGGCGGTAACTTCACCGCGGTGAGCAGCGGCAAGCGTACCGAAGTCTCGCGCGACATTGCCGATCTGGCCCAAACGGCGATTTTCGGACAAGACGCCCAGAAAATTCCGCGTCAATGCGTCCACACCCATGTGATCCGCCACGGCGAGCACGCTGCGTTCGGCTTGATCGCGCGACAGCTCCGGACTGGTCGCGACTGTCCGGAACTCGGGCACCTGATCCAGAGCCTGCTTCAGACTTGCCAGCGAACGCTCCACCGCCTCGATCTGGCTTCGGTCGCGCGCGAGCTCGAACAAAGCGGTCGCGTAACGTCCGGCAAGGCTGGCCGAAATGCCGCTGGCCGAAATGCCGCTGGATGTCTCCACGCGCGAATTGTCCTTCCATTACGAAAATTCCCGAGCAGACCAATTCGGCCGCACGGCACCGGGCCGGGGAACCGACCTTGGCAATCTTGCGGCGCGGTTAGCATCCGGATTTGCCCATTGCAAGAGGAGGGCGGTACCAGCGGAGCAAAGTCAGGCTTTTTAGGCCGCGCGGTGCGCATTCACATGTTCGGGCGCAAGTTTCGGGATGCGGACCGGTTCGCGAGCGGCCACATTGCCGCTTATGGACGCTACCGATTCGACGATCGACGACGATATTGCGTGGGCCGCCGCCGCCGCGCGGGACCGGACGTTCGACGGTCGTTTCGTCACCGGCGTACATTCCACAGGCATCTACTGTAAACCGAGCTGCGGCGCCAAAACGCCGATGCGCTGTAACGTGCGCTTTTATCGCGACGGCGGCGCGGCGCGGGCGGCCGGTCTGCGTCCGTGTAAAAGATGCTTGCCGGATGATGTCGCCCGCGACGATGCTGCCGTTGCGGCCGCCCTGCGCCGTTTGAAAGCGGCCGATGCGTCGATATCACTGACCGTCCTTGGGCTGGAATCCGGTTATTCGCCTGGCCATATTCAGCGCATCTTCAAACGCCAGGTCGGGCTTTCGCCGGCGGCCTACTCCCGTGCCCTGAGAAGGGAACGGGCGACCAGTGCGCTCGACGGATCGGGCAGCGTCACCGGCGCGATCTACGCAGCGGGCTTCAACGCCCCCTCGCGCTTCTACGAACAAGTGGACGGAAGAATGGGTATGGTACCTTCGATCTGGAATGGCGGCGGCAGCGGCGTGACGCTGCACTGGGCGGTGGTCTCGACCAGCCTCGGCAACATGCTGGTCGCGGCGACCGACAAGGGCGTATGCCGCCTTTCTTTCGCGGAAGATGGCGCGGCGCTGGCGCGGCGGTTCCCCAAGGCAAAGCTGGCACAGGGCGGGGCGGCGTTCGCCGCGCTGCTGCAGAGCGTGGTGAACGCGGTTGAAACGCCCGCCAAATGCGCCGGGCACATCCCGCTCGACGTGAAGGGCACCGCCTTTCAGGAAGCCTGCTGGAATGCCTTGCGCGCTATTCCTCCGGGCGAGACGCGCAGCTATTCGGATATAGCGGTGGCTGCGGGCAGCCCGAACGCAGTGCGTGCAGCCGGGTCCGCCAATGCCAGAAACCCCGTCGCCGTGCTCATCCCATGCCACCGCGTTATTTGCAGCGACGGCAGCTTGGGCGGCTATGCCTATGGCCTCGAGATAAAACGCAAACTGCTTGCGAGCGAATCGGACTAACTCTTTTCGGCCGTACATTTGTAGACAAGGAGTTCGTTCGGCTGTGCCGGTAACACAGCATCGATCGCGCTGCGCATGGCGCTCAGCCGCTGCTGCGCATCGTCCCCAGCATCACAACTGGGCACGTCAAACTGGCCCCGAATACCGCGCGCTCGCTCCATGGCTTCCATGCCAAGTAGATAGCGCGCCACGCGATATTCTTCGCGCGTCGGATCGTAGCTGTTGCGCGAGACTGCGCCGTCCTGATTGGGTACGAAGATGCGCGTGAAAGAGGCGCCATCCTCGCCATATTGCGTGCGCCCGTTGACGCAGCCACCCGCTTCATATCGAAACGGTATTTCGCTTTCGCCCGATATTGTGACGCGGCTGCGATCGGCATCAAGACGGCAGACGAGTTGACCCGTCAGTCTGGGCGTTGTTTCGCCCGCGGTCTTGGCCGCGATGTTTGGCAATATGATCCGGTCTTCGATATCACCCATCGCCGGGCGGGCGAAATAAACCAGCGTTGCGCCGAGCAAAAGCCCGCCCCCGGCCAGCCCGCCCGCAATCGCCGGATAAGTCTTCCCCTGCGCATAAAATAAACCGCCAATTCCTGCGCCGACCACGGCCAGCGCCAGCAGCAGCCCGGCCAGCGCCATACCGTCCTCCCGATCGGCTACCACACTAAGTTCGGCCGTGCGCCGTGCCGCCGTTTCTGCATTGGCGCGCACAGCGGCCGTTTTTTGCTCCTCCCGGTCGATCCGCTCCAGCGCTGCTGCCCGGCGCTCGTCCTCCTGAGCGGTCAGTTCGGCGACCGATCGGCAGGGCCCAGCGATGGTCTGGAATTTGACCCCGGCCTTGCGCAGGAATGCCGTAATTTCGCGCGCAGAAACGGCAAAGAAGAACTCGGCATCATTGCCGCCAGACACCGATCCGAAACTGTTGATTCCAATCACGCGCCCACAGGCATCGACCAGTGGTCCGCCGCTATTGCCCGCACCTAGCGGAGCGGTATGGAGGATTGTATCGAACTGCCGCGCCGATCGGCCACCGGATACCGATCCGCGCGTCTTGACCGGTGCCTGCGGACGAATGATATCCGCCACCTGCAGTCCCTGCGCCTTGTCAACGGTGCTGGGGTAGCCGATCGCAGTCACGTCCATCCCGTCACCGGGCGGACCGGTGTAAATCGCATCGGGAGTAACGCGCGCTCCGTTCGCCAGCCTGAGCAGCGCCAGATCGTTGCCCGGGCTGTAGGCGATCACCTGCGCGCCGTAGCTCTTTGCCCCTTCGGATGGCACGACGCCGATCACGATCGATGCATCGCCCCGTGCCGGCTCGACAACATGCGCATTGGTCAGGATCAGGTTCGGCGCGATTGCCACACCCGAACCATGGCCAACGTAGAACACCTGTTCCCCATCGCGCGCCACCAATACCACCCGCACAACGCCCCGGCTGGCCGCTGCGATATCGGCAGGATCGGCGGCGGCCGAGGCGGGCAGAGCGAAGGAAGCGATCGCGGCGAAGAGGAGCAAAATGACACGCATCATAGCGATGTTGCGCAAAGCTGCGGAGATGACAAGGCGGCCATCATGCCCGAGCGGCGCGGCGTGCCGCCACGGAGATGTCATTACGTCGATCGGCCGGGGTCAATCCTTGTCGTCGTCTTCGCCCTGATCGAGCAGCTGCGTGATCTTCATCCTTGCGTCGTCGAGCGCGCCCTTCTCGATAGCGACGGCTGCTTCGTTGACCGACTTCTGCCGCTTGTCCGTGCTATGCGCGCTCTGGCGCAGCGGCGCGATGACCGTGAGTGCGGCATCGGTCCGCTTTTCCTCCACCAGTTGGCGCACCAGCAGCAGCCGCACCTCGGGATCGTAGGGGGCGAGACGATAGGCCTCCTCCAGCCCGATTACCGCGCTTTCCGGCGGCGTTTCGTTGCCCTTGCGGTAGGCGACGTAGTTTTGGGCCAGAGCCACGGCGCTGCTTGGCTCGAGCAGATAGGCGCTTCGGAAATATTTGCGCGCGTCGGCATAGATCGCCGGGTTCTCTTTGGCGCGCTCCATTCGAATTTGGCCCTTATAAGTCATGGCTTCCGCATTTTCTGCATCGAGCGCGATCAGGCGATCGGCCGCGCGGTCTGCCTCGTCGAAATTCTTGGCATCGAATTCCGCCTCGACCAGTTCCTGTAGCACCATGATCGAATTGGGATATTGCGCCGCCACGTTGCGCGCAGAGGCGACGACCGAGTCGGCTTCGCGCTTGCGTACGCCGCGTTTGGAGCGGATCATGTCGCGCATGATCGCATCCTCGCCGGAATCGAGCTGGCGCACGGCTACCTCAGGCGCTTCGTAGAAGGCCGGCTTGACTTCGATGCCCTGCAGCCGCTTGCGCAGATAGGACTTCACCTCGCGGCTCAGCTTGTCGAGATCGCCAAAGGCCGTCTGCGCGGCCTCCATGCTTGTCTTGCCGCTGTTGACCAGATCCAGATAGGTCTTCAGCTGCCCTTTGCGGGTATCGTCGAACGTCAGATAATGCAGCGTCAGCCAGCCCACGCTGTAGAAATGGCGCTGATCGCCAGGCACGAGATCTTCGGCCGGCACGAACAGGCGCTTGGCGGGGAAGGGCAGATCATAGAATAACTGCCCCGCGCGGTGATTGGCCGGATTGCCGACGCGAAAGACGCCGTCCGGCTGGATCTCGATCGTGCCGTACACCTCGGCGAACGCTTCTATATACCAGGCCGGATAGCGGGCCGGAAAATATTGCAGCATGAAATGATGCGCATATTCGTGAAACAGGACGTTATCCGATTCCAGATCGCTCGGTCCGTCGCTGCGAGTACCTAACGATCGGAGGTCGCGGGTCCGTTCCGCCGGCACGAACGCCACGGATCCGCTGCTGCGCGGAATATAGAAGCCTGCGACGCCGCGGCTGGATATGAGCGCGCCGATATCGTCGGTATCGCCGAAGCGAAACACGGTGACGGGCACGCTGGGCTTATCGTCCGGGCTGACATTCTGAAGCACCCGCATGGCCATATCCACGCGCTCCAGCTCTGTGGCCAGCGCCTTGGCGTCCGTGCTCTTGCCTTCCGAATATATAGTGAAATGATCGGTCTTGGCTTCCCACCATTCCGCCTGCGCCGGACCGGCAATGGCGGCCGCGGCCAATAAAAGCATCTTCAAAGGCATGTCTTTCCTCCCAACCCTTCGTTCCCGGCGGTAAGACTAACGCGGTGGCGCGGCTTGTGAAGCCCCTTCATCGAACGCCCTTCGCACGCAGCCGCTTTCCCAGTTCCAAACTTGGCATAAAGCGGCTCCCATCACAGAAAACTGTATGGATCTACGTCGACCGTCACGCGCACGCCGCGCGGCCAGTCGAGCTTGCCGAGCCATTCCCGCAACGCGTCTTGCAAGGGAGCGGAGCGGCGCGCGTGGACGAGGAGGCGCTGGCGATGGCGGCCGCGCAGCATGGCGAGCGGGGCTGGGGCGGGGCCATAGACGACTGCGTCCGGCATGTCGGGCGCGCCGGCTTTGATGATCCGCGCAGTTTCGGCCGCCTCGCTTTGGTCTTCAGACGAGACGATAATGGCCGCCAATCGGCCAAAGGGCGGGGCCCCTGCATGGCGGCGCGCCGCCGTCTCGGCGTCATAAAAAGCGTCGCGTTCACCAGCCACAAGCGCCTCGATCACTGCATGGCCGGGACTGCGCGTCTGCACGATCACCGTGCCCGGCTTTTCAGCCCGGCCGGCACGGCCAGCAACCTGAGCGATCTGCTGAAACGTGCGCTCTGCCGCGCGCAGATCGCCGCCCTCCAGCCCCAGATCGGCATCAATGACGCCCACCAAGGTGAGATTGGGGAAATGATAGCCCTTGGTCACCAACTGCGTTCCTACGATGATATCGATCGCTCCCGTCTCCACCCGGGCCACAAATTCGGCGGCATGAGCGGGATTGGAGATGGTGTCCGATGTTGCAACGACAGTGCGGGCTTCTGGGAACAGCGACTGCACTTCCTCGCATATGCGCTCCACGCCGGGTCCGCAGGCGACCAGGCTGTCGGCCTCGCCGCAATCGGGGCATGTCTTCGGTAATTTTTCCAGATGCCCGCAGTGGTGACAGGCCAGGCGGCGCATCAGTCGGTGCTCGACCATCCAGCTGGTACAATTCGGGCACTGGATCCGATGTCCGCAGTGGCGGCACAGCGTGAGCGGAGCATAGCCGCGGCGGTTGAGGAACAGCAGCGACTGTTCACCGCGTTCCAGTCGTTCCTCGATCGCACGGATCAGCGTGGGCGCGATCCAGCGGCCGCGTTCGGGGGGATCCTTTAACAGATCCAGCGACCGGATGTCGGGCAGACGCGCCCTGCCGTAGCGCGAAGGGATCACGAGTTGCTCGTAGCGCCCGATCTCCGCCATGTGCCGCGATTCCAGTGCGGGCGTGGCGGATGCCAGGATAACCGGCAGGCCTTCCATCAGCCCGCGCATGACCGCCACATCCCGCGCATGATAGCGCACGCCGTCTTCCTGCTTGAAACTGGTTTCGTGCGCCTCATCCACGATGATACAGCCAAGACTGGCATAGGGCAGGAACAAGGCTGATCGCGCGCCGACCACCACCTGCGCGCTGCCGTCCGCTATGCCGCGATAGGTGCGGCGGCGCTGGGTGGAGCGCATCGAGCTGTGCCACAGCGCGGGCTCGGTGCCAAAGCGTGCCTTGAACCGTTTGAGAAAAGCCTGCGTCAGCGCAATCTCGGGCAGCAGCACCAGCACTTGGCGGCCGAGCCGCAGCGCCTCGGCCACTGCTTCGAAATAGACCTCAGTTTTGCCGGAACCGGTTACGCCGTCCAGCAGGATCGGCGCAAAGGCGCGTGCGCAGACGGCCGCGCGTAGCCGGGTGGCAGCGGTCGCCTGTTCCTCGGTCAGATCGACCTGCACGAACGCCGGATCGAGCGGCATGAAGGGCGCGTCGCCGCTGACCTCCACGGCTTCGAACGATCCGGCCTTGATCAGGCCGCGGATCACCGCATCGGTCACACCCGCCTTCGCCGCCAGTTCGCGCACGAGCCCCTGTTCACCGTCCAGTCTTTCCAGCGCCTGCTCGCGCTGGGGAGTCATGCGCGGCGGGGCAATTCCGGTGCCGCGATATTCAATCACTGTGCCGCCAGGGCCGAGCGCCGAACTGCTGGGCAGGATCATGCGCAGCACGGCGGCCAATGGACTGAGATAATAATCCGCCGTCCATTCGGCCAAGCGCCGCAACTCTGGACGGATGGGCGGTGTGTCAGTCACATTCAGGATATTGCGAAGTCGGTTGTCGCCCACCGCGTCGACATCAAATTTGTCTTCCTCCCATATAACGCCGACCAGCTTGCGCGGGCCGAGCGGCACCTCGACAACCGATCCGTGCGCCACCGCCATGCCGTGCGGCACGCGGTAGTCGAGCGGGCCTACCGCGGCGGTGCGCAGGAGAACGCGGGCGCGGTTCATTGGCCGCTTCTTACAGAGCTGGATATGATTGGTAAAATGCTGAACGGCACGCAGACTGAAAGTTCGCACGCTTGCCGTTGCACCGAGCGCGACCTGCCAGTGCTGCGCGTTTTTTCGGCAACGAAGGAAAGGGTGGAGGGGCAAGGTAATGGCAAGCGCACGTATGTGTTATAGTCGCTCAGGGCTGCGCAGGACAGTGGTCGGCATTGTGGGTGGCCAGCATTATGCGAACGCACGCACGGGATATTGCGCGTTGATGTCTCGCAGGCACGTCGCAGAGGTTATCGACGGCGCATCAATTCCGGTCCGGTGCGCATAAGAATTGTGAACAATCGGGCGCATCGTTTCGGAACCGTCCATGCCTTAACGGGTTAGGTCCTCGTTACGCAATTTCAGTTTTGATCCGGAGTATTGACCATGATTAACTTCAACAAAGCACTTCTTCCCGCCGCCGTGCTGATGGCGGTGCCGCTGGCTGGCTGCGCCGACAACTATCTGGCCGAAGGTGCCGGCGCGGGCGGTCTGCTTGGCGCAGGCGTAGCAGCCGTGACGGGCGGAGATCTGGTAACTGGGGCCGCCGTGGGCGCGGCGGCAGGCGCCGCTGCCGGTTATTTCATCGACAAGGACAACCGCTGCAACGGCTATGACAATCGTGGCCGCCTCGACGACGATTGCTACGGCACGCGCGGATATCCGGCCCGCCGTCCCTACTGATCCAATTCAGGCCCGAATATCCATGGGTGCTACGCGAAGAGCGGCGCGCCCATGGATATGAGTCGGCGCGACAGCACGAAACTTCAACCTGTCTTGAATGGCAGCACTCCGTCATATTGCGCCAGCGGCGGTGCGCCTGGCACCTTGGCACCGGCGCGCAGCAGGAAGACGTGTTTTACGATTTCGGCCTGCTGCTCCAGCCCGTATTGCCGCAGCCGCCATCCCGGCTTCAGGCTGTAGTCGTAGCGGCAGAAGGGGCGGCGTTTCAGCGGCAGGAAGATGCCGGACTGATGCTGCCAGACATGGGTCATTTCGTGGATGAAAAGTCCCTGCAGATGCAGCGGAGTCTGGCAGAAATCTCTGCAGAACAGATTGCCGCCCGGATGGAACCACAGATGACCATTGGGCGCCATGGTAACGTTTTTCGGCTGGAACGGAAAATATTTGCGATTGTGGATTCGCACCGGCGCATAGTTTATCGCATCGCCGAATATGCTGGCGCAGATATTCCGCTCGCCATCGGTCAGCGCGCGGCCGCAGGAGTGTGGACCGAACAGGACCGCGCGGATCAGATGGCGGCGGGCGCGGCGGTTGCCCCGCCGGGCTGCGCGCGGGCGGGCACGGAGGCGGGTGCTGGCTGGCCGGCCTTGCCGCCCATGTCCATATCCTTAAAGCCGTCTGTGATCGGCACTCCCCCCATCGCCTCGATCGGCGCGGTGACCGCGATCCGTTCGCCACTGCCGAAGACGAAGATGAGGTTCACCTCATTCAGTCGCCGCGCCGGCAAATTGATGCCATAGAGCATCACATGCCGGCTACCCGGCGCAAAGTCTGTGTCTTCTTTGGCGGGAACGGAAACGCGGAGCAGCGGCTTCATCGCAGTGACGCCGGTTCGCGGATCTCGCACGGTTTCATGCATTGCCACGCGCACAACTGACGCGCTCAACACATCCTCGAGCGTGGTTGCCTCCGGACCGCCCTGTATAGAAAAATAGAGCGCCGAGGGATTGTCTTCTATCGGGCTAAGCTTGACCACCGCATCGTGCACCGCGAGGACGTGCCCCTGCCCGCAGGCGGACAGCGCGGCGAGGGCCGATAGCGGCAGAAGGCAGCCGATTAAACGCTTGCGAAACATAGTTTTCCCTTAGGGCTTACGGTGTTTCCAGCCTTGCGGCGAACCCCACTTACCTAATGGCCGGTCCGTCTTGTGCCAAGCGAATTGGCACCTATATCGCGTTTCAGAGGGAGATTGGTTCGATTCCGTAACGGGTCGGGCCGAGATCCCACCAACTGTCGAGCACTTCGAGGGACAAAGATGGCAAAAGTAATCGGTATTGATCTGGGCACCACCAATAGCTGTGTTGCTGTTATGGACGGCGGCAAGCCCAAGGTGATCGAGAACGCGGAAGGCGCGCGCACTACGCCCTCCATCGTGGCATTTGCCAAGGATAATGAGCGGCTCGTTGGCCAGCCGGCCAAGCGCCAGGCGGTGACCAACCCCGACAAGACCCTGTTCGCGATCAAGCGCCTGATTGGCCGCCGGTTCGACGATCCAACGACCAAGAAGGACATGGAACTTGTCCCCTACAACATCGTCAAGGGCCAGAACGGCGATGCCTGGGTCGAAGCGGGCGGCGAAAAGTACAGCCCCTCCCAGATTTCCGCCTTCATCCTGCAAAAGATGAAGGAAACCGCCGAAAGCTATCTCGGCGAAACGGTGACGCAGGCCGTCATCACGGTTCCCGCTTATTTCAACGACGCCCAACGTCAGGCGACCAAGGATGCCGGCAAGATCGCCGGTCTCGAAGTGCTGCGCATCATCAATGAGCCGACGGCGGCTGCGCTCGCTTACGGGCTCGACAAGGAAGAGAACAAGACCATCGCGGTCTATGATCTTGGCGGCGGCACGTTCGACATCTCGATTCTGGAAGTCGGCGACGGCGTGTTCGAGGTGAAGTCGACCAATGGCGATACCTTCCTGGGCGGAGAGGATTTCGACAGCCGCATCGTGGAATATCTCGCCGACTCGTTCAAGAAAGACGAAGGCATCGATCTGAAGGGCGACAAACTCGCGCTACAGCGCCTCAAGGAGGCCGCCGAAAAGGCGAAGATCGAGCTTTCGAGCGCGCAGACAACCGAGATCAACCTGCCGTTCATCACCGCCGATCAAAATGGGCCCAAGCATCTGGTCAAGACGATCACCCGCGCGGACCTGGAAAAGATGGTCGAGGCGCTGATCCAGCGCACGCTGGAGCCTTGCAAGAAGGCGTTGAAGGATGCCGGCGTCGAAAAGGCCGCCATCGATGAGGTCGTCATGGTCGGCGGCATGACCCGCATGCCCAAGGTGCGCAAGGTTGTTGAAGATTTCTTCGGCAAGGAATCGCACACCGGCGTGAACCCTGACGAAGTTGTCGCTATGGGCGCAGCGATCCAGGCAGGCGTTTTGCAGGGCGACGTCAAGGACGTGCTGCTGCTCGACGTGACCCCGCTCTCGCTGGGCATCGAAACGCTGGGCGGCGTGTTCACCCGCATGATCGACCGCAATACCACGATCCCGACCAAGAAATCCCAGGTCTATTCCACCGCCGACGACAATCAGAATGCGGTGACGATCCGGGTTTTCCAGGGCGAGCGCGAAATGGCGGCCGACAACAAGATGCTCGGCAATTTCGATCTGGTTGGCATTCCGCCCGCGCCGCGCGGCGTACCGCAGATCGAGGTGACGTTCGACATCGACGCTAACGGCATTGTCAACGTTTCGGCCAAGGATAAAGGCACCGGAAAGGAGCAGCAGATCAAGATCCAGGCCTCGGGCGGTTTGTCCGATGCGGACATCGATCAGATGGTGCAGGATGCCGAGAAGTTCGCCGAGGAGGACAAGCTGCGCCGCGCTGGCGCGGAGGCCAAGAACAACGCAGAAAGCCTGGTCCATTCGACCGAGCAGCAGCTCACCGAACATGGCGAAAAGATCGACGCGTCGCTCAAGACCGAGATCGAAACCGCCATGGCCGAGACCAAGACGGCGATCGAGGGCGGTGATCCCGATACCATGAAGACCAAGTCCGAAGCGCTGGCGCAGGCCGCGATGAAGATGGGCCAGGCGATCTACGAGAAGCAGCAAGCCGACGGCGGCGACGCAAACGACGGCGCGACGACTGGCGATGCGTCTGGCGGCGATGAAGACGTGGTCGATGCCGAATTCTCCGAAGTCGACGAAGACACCAAGGGCTGAGTTTACGCTTCCTTGGCAAAGCCCGATGGCAAAGCATCGTAGTCTTCGCCATGTCGAAGGATGCGTCTCACTGGTGAGGCGTTCTTCGACAGGCTCAAGGCTGCGATATTTTGCGATGCAAGCTTATTCTTCGATACAAGCTTATTCTTCGATACAAGCAGGGGTTGGGGCCGTGTCATGACCACCACCATCGATTACTACGAACAGCTCGGCATTTCCAAAACCGCCGATGGCGCGACGATCAAGTCAGCGTATCGCAAGCTGGCAATGCAGCATCATCCCGATCGCAACCCGGACGACGCCACGGCCGAAGCCCGGTTCAAAGCGTGCAGCGAAGCCTATGAGTGCCTGAAGGACCCGCAGAAGCGCGCAGCTTACGACCAATATGGTCATGCGGCCTATACTCAAGCAGCCCAGGGTGGAGGCGGACGCGGAGGCGCGGGCGCGCAGGGGTTCGGCGACTTTGCCGATATCTTTGAAAGCATGTTCGGCGATGCCTTCGGCGGCGGCGCGGGTGGCGCGCGACGGCGCGGGCCAAGCCGCGGCGCGGATCTGCGCTACGATATCGAAATATCGTTGGAAGACGCGTATCATGGCAAGGAAAGCCAGATCGAGATCGAGGTATCCGAACATTGTGACGATTGCGCGGGCACGGGCGCGGCGCCGGGCACCGAAATGCGCGGCTGCACCATGTGTAACGGACACGGCAAGGTGCGCGCGCAGCAGGGCTTTTTTGTTGTAGAGCGGACTTGCCCGACATGTCAGGGCCGCGGCCAGGTGATCGAAAGCCCCTGCCGTAAATGCCGGGGTGAGGGGCGGGTAGACAAGGCCAAGACGCTGGACGTCAGCATCCCTTCAGGTGTCGACAGCGGCACGCGCATCCGCCTCTCCGGCAAGGGCGAGGCGGGGCCGAACGG
This sequence comes from Sphingomonadales bacterium, assembly GCA_038234155.1. Taxonomy (GTDB): domain Bacteria; phylum Pseudomonadota; class Alphaproteobacteria; order Sphingomonadales; family Sphingomonadaceae; genus Novosphingopyxis. The sequence continues at coordinate 17,064 of JBBSUT010000013.1, forward strand.
CGCTGCGCACGGCGATCTCTATATTTTCGTCCATGTGCGCGAACATGCCCTGTTTCAGCGCGAGGGCACCACGTTGTTCGCGCGCGTACCGGTAAGCTTCACCGTCGCCGCTCTAGGCGGATCGATCGAGTTGCCGGGGCTCGACGGGGCGGAACACAGCATCCGCATTGCAGACGGCATCCAGTCGGGCAAGCAGCTGCGCAAGCGCGGCGCAGGCATGCCCGTGCTCCAGGGCCGCGGCTTTGGCGATCTGGTTGTGGAAATCGCCGTCGAAACGCCGACCAGGCTGTCGGCGCGCCAAAAGGAAATCCTGCGTGAGTTCCGCGATACGGAAACCGGCGATGAATGCCCCGAAGCGCAAGGTTTCTTTGGCAAGATCCGCACGATGTTCGCGGAGTGAAAGAGCGCATCCAGCGCTTCTCTGGGAGATTTCGGTCAGGTCTCTGGTTTGCGCATCCGTAGGAGCCGCAGGGGCAGCTGCTGGGCTCCAAAGTCAAACCGCGCTGCGCTTATCGCACCAAGTCTGCGGATAGAGCCGGGCCGCTGGGTGTCGGCTGAGCCCAGCGCTATCCGATCGCGGCGATCTCCTTGCGCAGCTTGGCGAATAGCGGCTGAACACGCCCCAACCGTTCTTCCTCTTCGTCCAGCACGGCGGTAAAGGCGCGTTTCTTGAAGGCCACTATCGCCTCCATCGGCGGCTGATCCGCCACCGGTACGGACGAGAGTACGATGTCAATCATGCGCTCGGCGCTGTCCAGTCGGCCCCACAGATAGTCGTTTTCACGGTAGGCGCGACTAAAGAAGGCGCCGAAGAGGTTGAATTCGATGCCCTTTAATTTTGCCGCCGTGCCGCCGTCGCGCAAAGTTCTGGCATCGTCTGGCGCGATGCGGTCCACCTTGATCGGATCGAACTCGCCCAGGCCTTCGCCTTCCAGGAGAGGGAGCGTGGCGATGTCGAGCAGCGGAAAGCCCAGATAGGCAAGCAACATGCTGCGTTGCGCATCGGCAGGCAGTTTCTCCAACCCGCGAATAAACAGCGTTTCGGCCTGTTCGTCGGTGGCGATCAGGGCGCGGCGCTGGGCGATCTTATCGAGGAACAAGCCCGGTTCATGGCCAGCCAGATCGCAGACACGCGCAACATCGTCGCCCAGGAAATCGCCGGTCTCGCGGTCCAGATACAGCGCCAGTGCCTCGAACATGGCTTCTTCCATTGCGTCTAGCGCCTTGCGATCTGCAAGCCCCGGTGCCTCCAGCTCGTCGCTGAAATGGCGTACCAGGTATCGCATGCGCCGGATGCGGAAACGCAGATCATGCGCGCGGAAGAACGCGATCGCCACCGGGTTGGCATTCAGCCGTTTGGCGTCCGCCATATGGCCCAGCCCCTGCGCATCGAGATGGCGCTGTAGCGCAAGGCGCACTTGGGCAAAGACGCTGGCGTCCTTGTCCGGGCAGGCGCGGCGTAAAGTGGCCACGATATCGTCGATAATGCCGTTCAATTTCAGATAGCCATAGGCGGCATAGCTGTATCCCGCAGCATTGGCGGCCTCTTCCTGCGCCCGGTCCCGCCAGCTGGCAAGGCGGCGCGGCGTCGGGCGGGAGAGGAAGAAGGTCCGCTCAAACATTGCTTGTACCGTGCGTTCGGTGTCGGCGCGCAGACTGCGGGTAATCTGGCGCATGCGTTCGATCCGTTCAGAGCGGCGCTCGATCGCCTCCAGACTGTCGCGGATCGGCTGTTCGCGCGGGATACTGGAGCTGGCGCCCAGGATCGTGGTGAACCAGCCGGGAACGCCGCTGCGCTGCGCCTCCTTGGCCTCGTCACGCACCTCTCCGGTCAAATATACGTCCGGGATTGGATCGACATAGACGAAGCGCCGGTCCACCTCTCTGCGGGCGGGGCGATTGCGCAGCGCGCCCGCAGCCTGGGCGAATGGCGCATTGGCCAGCACCGATCCGTCAACCAGGGGCGTGTCTTCCGCCCGGCCCGCGGCAAATTGTTTTGGCAATATACGCTCGAGAAATGCGTCGCGTCCGCCCCAGGGGATATCGCGTTCTTTCAGGACATCGTCCAGTTCGCGCACAGTGAAGGGCGGAAATGCACCTGGAAAACTGGCTGTTGCGCGTGCCGCAAAGATCAGTTCGGCGGCCGCGCCCAGACTATGGTCGCGCCCATTGCGGCTGTCGAATGCGATCGTCAGGCGATGCTCGGTCTCGGTCACCTCGTCCGGGCTGTTGATCTTAAGATGTTCCCGGTGACCATAGAAATCGGTTACGGTGACAAACAGATCGAGTGGCTGGCTGGACGGAAGCAGGCGCGGACCGACAGGCCCTGCGCCCATGGCCTCGCAGGCATCGAACAGCAGCCGGGTGAACTCGTGTCCGCCGAACGGCGGCGCGAACCAGCGTGCACGCACGAAGCGAGACAGCTTGTCGGCTATCTCGGCGCGCGCTTCGACGGACACAGTATTCTCGATCGCCACCGCTTTTTTGCGCAGCAACGCCCAGGCCAACGGCTCGGCCCAAATCTTGCTGAAGCGGTTCAGCGGCCGCGCATCCTGTGAGAGCAGCTTATCGACGTCCGCCACGTCCAGCCACATATCGGTCAGCGGATCGAGCGAGCGCCCGGTGATGATCGCCTCGGCCAGGAAAATTCCGTTGATGCCGCCCGCGCTCGAGCCCGCGATAATATCGCACATCACGCGCAGCCGCAGCGATGCCTTGTCTTCGATCGCCTTCAGCAGATCGAGATAGACCTGCTCGATGCCCTCGGCCTCATCACTGCCATCGGTATGCGCGCGGCTGGCGCGCAGCAGCCGCCAGACCTCCTTCAGACTGCCGTGCATGTAAACGGCAAGGCTGACGCCTCCATAGCAAATGAGCGCCAGTCGGATTTCTTTTTCGCGCATGGAGCCTGTCTACAGTTCATGGTCGGTGTGTCGAGGGTTGGCGGTTTCACTTTGTACTGGAACATAATCGATGTTCGATATATGTTCCTGATAGAGAAATGGGAGCGAGGTCGATGGTCGAAGGAAGCTGCTGCTGCGGCGCGGTGCGGTTCAAAATCACAGCGCTGCCGTCGATGATGGGCACGTGTCATTGCTCGCGCTGCCGCAAGGTTGGGGCATCGACCTTCGTTGTCGTGAGAGGTGCAGACTTTACACTGCTGTCCGGATGCCGCGAGATCGTGGCTTACGAACCGGAACAGGGCTATCGCTATTCGCGCTGTTTCTGCGGGATATGCGGGACGGCGCTGGGCGAGATATTATCGGATAGCGAGAGTTTTCCTGTCAACGCGAATACACTCGATGGTGACCCTGGGGTCCGCAACCGTTTCCACGAATTTGTCGCCGATAAGCCAGACTGGTACCATATCGCGGACGATGCCAAACAGTTTGATGGGCATCCGGCGAAAAGTTGAACTGCGCGATTTAAAGCACCTTTATGGCCAAACCCAAAAAACGTTATGTGTGCCAAGCCTGCGGCTCGGTCTCCCCGCGCTGGCAGGGCCAGTGCGGCGACTGCAAGGAGTGGAACAGTCTGGTCGAGGATGTGGGCGAAACCGTGTTTGCCCAGAAGCACGATCTGCAGCGCGGCGGACGTTCCATCCAGTTATCGCCGCTGGACAGCGATGTGCCATTGCCACCGCGCCGTTCGACCGGGATTGCCGAGTTCGATCTGGCACTAGGCGGCGGGATCGTGGCAGGGTCGGCGATTTTGCTGGGAGGGGACCCGGGCATCGGCAAGTCGACGCTGCTGCTGCAAGCCGCGGCGAAGCTGGCACATGAAGGGTTGTCGGTTGCCTATATCTCGGGTGAGGAGGCCTCCGATCAGGTGCGGCTGCGTGCGCGTCGGCTGGGGCTGGGCAAGGCGCCGGTGATGCTGGCCGCGGCCACGTCCGTGCGCGATATCCTGACGACGCTGGGCGAGGGCGAGCCGCCCGCGCTGCTGATCATCGATTCAATCCAGACCATGCATTCGGATCTGATCGAAGGCGCGCCGGGCACGGTCAGCCAGGTCCGTGCCAGCGCGCAGGAGCTTATACGCTTCGCCAAGACGCGCGGCACGGCGCTGTTCCTGGTTGGTCATGTCACCAAGGATGGCAGTATCGCAGGGCCGCGCGTGCTCGAGCATATGGTCGATTGCGTGCTCAGTTTTGAGGGCGAGCGCAGCCATCAGTACCGGATATTGCGCGCCATAAAAAACCGCTTCGGTGGCACCGATGAGATCGGCGTGTTCGCGATGGAGGAGGAGGGGCTGAGCGAGGTATCCAATCCGTCTGCATTGTTCCTGACCGACCGCAGCGAAGCCTTGACCGGCGCGACAGTGTTTCCCGCGCTCGAAGGCACGCGGCCTGTGCTGGTCGAAATCCAGGCGCTGACCGTGCGGCTGTCCTCCGGTGCCACGCCGCGCCGATCGGTGGTCGGCTGGGACAGCGGGCGTCTGGCCATGATCCTGGCGGTGCTGGAAGCGCGCTGCGGACTCAGCTTCTCTACCGCCGAGGTCTATCTGAACATTGCGGGCGGATACCGCATTTCCGATCCGGCGGCGGACTTGGCAGTAGCCGCGGCGCTGGTGTCCGCATTGTCCGAGCGGCCGCTGCCCGGCGGCGCGGTGCTGTTCGGTGAGGTGTCTCTGTCGGGTGAAATTCGCCCCGTCGCCCACGGAGCGCTGCGGCTGCGCGAGGCGACAAAACTGGGGTTCAACGAAGCGATGGTGCCAGCATCGCTGAAGGACAAAGGTGAGGGCATAAAACTGACGAGCTTCGCGACGCTTGGCAAACTGGTGGAGCACATGCTGGGCGCGAGCTAAATCCTTTCGTTATGGGGAGAGGGCCACGGGCCCAAGGCTTCGTTACAGGATTGGGCTAATGGATCGGGCCAATGGCCGGGGGAAGTTCAGTCGCAGCCAGTTTGAGCCGACACCGGCTTCCCCCGCGAGAAAAATTCGCCTAATCGGCTGCCCATGACGGCCTTCGACATCATCGTTCTGGCGCTGCTTGGCGGCGGCGCGGTTATGGGTTTTGTGCGCGGGTTCGTGCAGGAGGTGCTAGCGCTGATTGCTTGGCTGCTGATCGTTGTCGCGGTGCGCTTCGGCCATGCGCCGCTTACCGCGTTCCTGATTGAACCGATCGGCACGCAAGCGGGGGCAGCGACGCTGGCGTTCGTGGCCATTGTGATCGTGCTTTTTGCCGGCGGCAAGGCGATCGCGCGTTCCATTGGATCGCGGACACGCAAATCGGTGCTGGGTCCCGTGGACCGCGTGCTGGGCTTCGGTTTTGGCGCGGTGAAAGGGCTGATCCTGGCTGCGCTGCTATTCCTCTTTCTCGTTTTTCTGCTTGAGACGATAATGGGCCAGACCGCCCAGCGGCCCGAATGGATGACCGATTCGCGCACCTATCCGCTGATGAATGCGACGGGTCAGGCGCTGAGCGACATCCTGCCGCGCCCCGATCCGCCGACGCCCGAAGAAGCCGCGGCCGAAGACCGCTCATGAGCGCGGCCACGCTGTACAATCGCGATATCCTGCGGCTTGCCGCGTCGCTCGATTACGGCGCAGCACTGGCGGACCCGGCTGGGCATGCCGAACAACGCTCGCCGACCTGCGGTAGCCGGGTCACGTTCTGGGTGCGCACCGACGCGGAGGCCCGTATCACGCAGATGAGCGCCGACATCGCCTCCTGCGCCCTGGGGCAAGCTTCCGCAGCCATCCTGCTGCGCGCGGCAAAAGGGCTGACCGCCGATGCGATCGCGCACGCTCGTGCGGGCATGAGCGAATACCTGTCCGCGACGTCCGACGACCCGCCCTTTGCCGATGCCGCGCTGCTGGCTCCGGCGCGCGAATATCCGGCGCGCCACGCTGCGATCATGTTGCCCTACGACGCGCTGCTGGCCGCGCTCGCAGACGAAAAGACCGTCCCATGAACGAACAGCATGTGGCAACCGACGCATTGCTCAACGGGGTGTTCCTGCTCGGGGCGGCGTTGGTCTTTGTCCTGCTGTTCCGGCGGCTGGGTCTTGGCGCGGTGCTTGGCTATCTGGTCGGCGGCATGCTGATCGGGCCTCAGGCGTTGGGGCTGGTCGGTGATCCGGACCTGATCCTGAGCTTTGCCGAGATCGGCATCATACTGCTGCTGTTCCTGGTTGGCCTCGAGCTGTCGCCGAGCCGATTGTGGCGGATGCGGCGTGATATTTTCGCGCTCGGATCGGCGCAAGTAATCATTTGCGGGCTTTCGCTGTTCGCGCTGATCCTGTGGATCATGGGGTTCACCTGGCAGGCGGCGCTGGTGATCGGTCTGCCACTGGGGCTGAGCTCCACCGCGCAGGTGCTTCCGCTGCTGCAATCGCAGGGGCGCCTGAAAACCGAATTTGGGCAAAAGAGCTTTTCCATTTTGCTGTTTCAGGATCTGTCGATCGTGCCGCTGCTGACGATCGTCGCCGCCCTGTCGCGTGCGCCGGTGGAGGCGGGCACACCGCAGGGATACCAGCTCGTGCTGAACGCAGCGATCGGCATTGCCGTCCTGATCGCGGCGGGCAAGTTCGTGCTCAATCCTGTGCTGGCGCTGGTCGGGCGCGTATCGGAGCGCGAGCTGTTCGTGGTCGCCGGTCTTTTCGCGGTGTGCGCCAGCGCGGCCTTGATGGAATATCTCGGCTTGTCCCCGGCACTCGGGGCGTTCATCGCAGGCGTTATGCTGGCCGAATCGCCCTATAGGCATGAACTGGAGGCGGACGTGGATCCCTTCCGATCCATCCTGTTGGGCCTTTTTTTCCTGGCCGTCGGCATGATGCTCGATCTGTCGGTTGTGGCCACCAATCCGCTTCTGATTATAGGGCTTGCGGCCCTGCTCGTAATCGTAAAGGCGGGCATCATCTTCGGTCTTGCCCGCCTGTTCGGGCTGGCTAGCGCCCCGGCTTTCATCATGGCACTGCTGCTCAGCCAGGGCGGCGAATTCGGCTTCGTGTTGTTCAGCGAGGCGGAGCGGGCACTGCTGATCGATCCGGCAGCCTCCAGTCTGTTTGGCGCGGTCATCACGCTTTCAATGGCAACTACGCCGTTCCTGATGATCTTTGCCGGCCGGCTGGCCAGGAAGCGCACTGCGAGCGAGGCGGGGCTAGACGATCCGGAAGCCTCGCCCGTTACCTCTGTCATCGTTGTGGGCCACGGCCGCTTCGGGCAGACCGCCACGCAGATATTACAGGCGTCGGGCCGGGATGTGACCATTATCGACATCAAGCCCGATCAGATCGATTTGTCCGGCGAGTTCGGCCGCAAGGTGTTCTATGGAGACGGCACGCGTGTCGATCTGCTGCGACGCGCCGGCGCGGCGGAGGCGAGTGCTATCCTGTTCTGCATCGACGACCGGGGGCTGGACGCCGAAGCGCTGGTGCCGATCCAGGAGACGTTTCCGAAGACCAAGTTGTTCGTGCGAGCCTACGATCGCCGGCACTCACTGGCGCTCCAGCCGGCGCGCGGGGTCAAGATCCGGCGCGAGGTGCTGGAAAGCTCGATTTGCTTGGCGCGCGATGCGCTGGAGGCGCTGGACTGCGACGCCCAGAAGATCGAACGCGTGGTGGAGGAATATCGGCGCCGCGACCTCGAACGCATGCGGCTCCAGCGCGAAAGCGGCGATCTACATGCCGGTGCCAACATGAGTTTCGGCGGCGCGGAATCGGAGGATTTCGATCCGCGGAAAGTGCACGGGTAGCGCCCAGGCCTAGCGCGCCCGCTCCTCATCCAGAAATGCCGCCACATCGGTCAAATCGACGTCTTTAGCCAGCCATGTCTGACCGATGCCCCGGGTAAGCAGGAATGGAAGGGTGCCGCCCGCCATTTTCTTGTCGTGGCGCATATGATCTACCAGCACCGCGCCATCACAATCGCAATCCGCCTCCAGCATGGTCACCGGCAGCGCGCTGGCGGATAATAGCGCGGCGGCCCGGCGGGCATCGTTGTTAGGACATTCTCCGCGCCGCACCGAATAGCGATAGGCCAGCACCATGCCGGCGGCCACCGCCTCGCCGTGGAGCAGGCGTTTGGAAAAGCCGGTTTCCGCCTCCAGCGCATGCCCAAAGGTGTGACCCAGATTGAGCAGCGCGCGCACGCCCGTCGTCTCGCGCTCGTCCTCGGCCACAATCCGCGCCTTGGCCCGCACGGCCTGTTCGATTGCGGTCCGGCGCACGTTGATGTCCCCGGCGAAGAAAGCGGCGCGGTTCGACTCGCACCAGGCGAAGAAATCGGGATCATCGATCAGGCCGTATTTTACCACCTCGGCCCAGCCCGCGCGCAGTTCGCGCACAGGCAGGGTGGTCAGCAACCGGGGATCTATCAGCACGAACGCGGGCTGATGAAATGCGCCAACCAGGTTTTTGCCCGCCCCGGTGTTGATTGCGGTCTTGCCGCCCACGCTGCTATCGACCTGCGCCAGCAACGTGGTGGGGATTTGCACGAAGCGACAGCCGCGTTTGACTATGGCTGCAGCAAATCCGGTCAGGTCGCCGACGACGCCGCCGCCGAGCGCCAGCACATGATCGCCGCGCTCCACGCCCTTTTCGAGCAGCCAGTCGACCAGCTTTTCCAGCCAGGTCCAGCTTTTTGCTCCCTCACCTTGCGGCACGACGAACGTGTCGAGCGCGATGTCTGCTGCAGCAAGTTGGACCCGCAGCGGTTCGAGCCAGTGGGCGGCTACGCCCTGATCGGTCACCCCGAGCAGCCGTCCGCCGCGTGCATAGCGCGCCAGATGGGCAGCGGCGGCGTGGAATGCGCCCGGATCGATCAGGATGTCATAAGGTGCGCCCGCCAGCGCCACGGATATCGTTGTCATGATCCAATCGCTTTCAATATTTCGGTCACGGTGCGCTCGTGCGGCCCGTTGTCGCTGGCCACACGAATATCCGCCTGAGCGTAGAAGGCGCCGCGTTTCTTCATCAGTTCGGTCAGCACCTGCGCCGGATCGCGTCCGGTCAGCAGCGGGCGCGTGTCGCGGCGGCTGACCCGTTCCACCAGCGTGGCCACGGTTGCGTCCAGCCAGACCGAGACGGCGTGTTTCCCGATCAGCGCGCGGGTTTCCGCGTCGCAAAAAGCGCCGCCGCCCGTTGCCAGCACCATATCGGACCGGTCGATCAGCCGGGCGATCACCCGCCGTTCGCCATCGCGGAAATACGCCTCGCCATGCTCGGCAAAGATTTCGGACACGCTGCGGTTGGCCGCGCGCTCGATCTCTTCGTCGGCGTCGACGAAATCATATCCAAGCCGCGCGGCCAGACGACGGCCAATGGTCGATTTGCCCACGCCCATCATGCCCACCAGCACGATCGGCCCTAGGCGGGACCGGCTCGGCATCGGTGGCCGCGGGGTGTCTTTGGAAAGCATTGCAGCCGTGGCTATAGATCGGCTAGGCGCTGGGCAAAGCTTTTTGGGAAGATCATGCAGTACAGAAGTCGACGCGAACGGGCCGAGGGC
>JBBSUT010000014.1:0-25770 GCA_038234155.1 Sphingomonadales bacterium
AGCAGGCATTGCGCGATCAGCAACTGCTCCTCGCGCAGGCCGAGCAGCAAATCGCAGAAAACATGATCATGCTGGAACAATTCAGCGGCACACCCAGGGAGAACTGGCCATGAAACGACCGTTATGGGCATTGCTCGCTCTGTCGCTCGCAGCCTGCTCCTCGGGCTCCGACCAGAAGAATAACGCACCTCCGCCTTCTGCGCTGGTCAAACTGGCCCCGGTCACCAGCGGATCGGTGGCCCAGATGATTACCATCTACGGCGCAGCGCAGAATGATGCGACCAACCAGCGCACCCTGACGGCCCCCGCCGAAGCATTGGTGAGCCGTTTTGTCGTTCCGCAGGGCGACGCCGTGCGCAAGGGCCAGTTGATCGTGCAGCTCTCCCCCAGTCCAACCACCAAGTTGGATATTGCCAATGCGCGCGCCGCTGCAACCACTGCGCAGCTCGCCTTCGCACGCGCAAAGCGTCTGCGAAATGACGGGTTGGTCAGCGATGCAGAGGTAGAAAGCGCCCGCGCCGCCGCGCAAAGCAGCGGAGCCACTGTCGCCAGTCTGTCCGGCCGCGCCGGCGCGCTGTCTCTGACCGCGCCGGTCTCAGGATTTGTGGAAAGCTACCCGGTTAGCGAGGGGCAACTCGTGGCCGCTGGCACCGCCGTCGCGGTGATTTCAAAAGCAGGCGATCTGCGTGCGCGCTTTGGCCTTGATCCCGCGCTGGCGCGCTCGATATCGCCCGGCGGTTCGCTGGACATCATCCGGGACCCTGGCCTGCCGCCGATAACCGTACCCATCATTTCGATCGATCCGATCGTCGATCTCGCCACCCGTCTCGCCGCGATTTTTACGCGCATCCCGGCCAGCGCCGGGATCGGTGCTGGCGAGCCGCTGCGCGCGCAAGTCACCACCAAGGCTGACGGAACCGGCCTCACCGTCCCCTATGCCGCGCTGCTCAACGATGGCGGCCAGCCTTATGTGTATGTCGTAGCCAACGGCACAGCGCATCGTCAGGACGTGACCGTCGGCGCGACCGATGGGACGCGCGTTGCGATCAGCGGCGGCCTCAAGCCAGGCGCGCAGGTGGTCATCCAGGGCGGCATCGCGCTCGAGGACGGCATGAAGGTGCGCACCAAGTGACGCGCGCGCAGATAAAGGGGGCACTGGCCCGCCATGCGCGATCGCTCTGGCTGGCGGTCATCCTGGTCACGCTGGCGGGCGTCGCTGCGGCAACGCGCCTGCCTGTCGGGGTTTTTCCGCAAATCGATTATCCGCGCGTCGTCGTGGCCGTCGATGCCGGTGACCGCGAGGCCGCCCAGATGGAGGTGGAAATCACGCGGCCGATCGAGATCGCGTTGCGCGCCGTTCCCGGCGTTACGCGCATCCGGTCGACCACCAGCCGCGGTTCGGCCGAGGTATCGCTCAATTTCAATTGGGGGCGGGACATGGTCGCGGCCACGCTGGCCACGCAGACCGCCCTTGCCGCGCTATCATCCAATCTTCCCGCCAACACCAAATTCGACGTGCGCCGCTCCGATCCTACCATATTCCCGGTGCTCGGCATTGCGTTAACCTCAGACAGCCTGAATCAGGAAACGCTGCGCCAAATGGCCGAACTGCAGGTACGCCCCGCGCTTACCGGCGTGCAGGGCGTGGCCGGGATCGACATCCTTGGCGGGTCCCCGCGCGAATTTGCGGTGGATATCGATCCGGGCCGTCTGGCAGCGCTCGGCATCAGCCTCACCGATGTGCAGACAGCGCTCTCCAATGCCAATGTCGTGCGCGGTACCGGACGGATAGAGGACCGGCATCGGCTTTATCTGGTGCTCGTCGAACGGCGCATCGCCACCATCGAAGATCTGCGTGCGACTCCGCTCAAATCCGGGAACGGCAGCAACGCCGGCGTGGTCACGCTCGGTCAGGTGGCCGATATTCATCCGTCGATCGAACCCCTTTACACGCGCGTCACTTCCGATGGCAAACCCGCCGTGCTGATCAACATCAGGCAGGCGCTGAACGGCAATACGGTATCTGTGGTGAAGGACATCGATGCGCGTCTGGCCACCGCGGGGCTGCCGCCAACGGTCAAGGTTACGCCCTTCTACGATCAGTCGGAACTGGTCACGGGCGCTGCCACCGCCGTGCGCGACGCGATCTTGATTGGCGCAGTGCTGGCGGGCCTGGTGCTGTTTCTGTTCCTGCGCTCAACGCGGATGATGATCATCACCGGGCTGATGTTGCCCGCCGTGCTTGCCGCCGCCTGTCTGTTCCTGCTCGTCTTCGGCATGAGCTTCAACATGATGACCCTGGGCGGCATGGCAGCAGCCGTGGGGCTGGTGGTCGATGATGCGGTGGTCGTGCTGGAACATATGGCACGGCGCCTGCAGGAAGGCGCGGAGGCGACCGCGCGCGGCATGCTGAAATCCGCCGCCGAAATGACCCGGCCGCTGCTGGGTTCCACCACCGCAACCGTCGTTGTTTTCCTGCCGCTCGCCTTTATCAGCGGCGTATCTGGCGGCTTCTTCAAGGCGCTGGCGATTACCATGGTCGCCGCGCTGATCGTGTCGCTGGCCTATGCCCGGTTGGTGGTGCCGCTGCTGGCCGCGCACTGGTTGCGGCAAAAGGATGTCGATGCGATCGGGCGCGGCGAGAAGATGACCGCGCGCATGGGCAAGGTTTACACAGCCAGCGGCAACCATGTGTTCGCGCGGCCCGGCCTGTTCGTGGCGTTGCTCGGTGTCGGCCTGACCGTGCTCGGCTATGCCGCCTGGTCGCACGTTCCCTCCGGTTTCATGCCCAAGATGGATGAGGGCGGCTTTGTGCTCGATTATCAGGCGCAGCCCGGCGCTGCGATCGAGGATACCGACCGACTGCTGCGTCAGGTCGAGCAGATCATCCAGTCCACGCCTGAAGTGGCCAGTTATTCCCGGCGCACCGGCGCGCAGCTGGGGGGCGGACTCACCGAAGCCGATCAGGGTGACTATTTCGTTCGTCTGAAGGGTGGATCACGGCGGCCGATCGAGGCTGTCATGACCGATATAGGCGGGCGGATCGATGCCCAGGTGCCCGGCCTCACCACCGAGTTCATCCAGCTGATGGAAGATCTGATCGGCGATCTTACCGCAGTTCCGCAGCCCATCGAAGTCAAATTATTTGCTAACGATCCAAAGGCGCTGGCAGATGCCGCCGGACAGATTGGCGCCGCCATCGGCAAGGTCCAGGGCGTCGTCGAGGTGGTCGACGGCTTGCGTGTGGCTGGCGATTCGATCCAAATATCGGTCGAACCGGGGCTTGCTGCCCAGCAAGGACTGAGCGCCGACGCGATCGCTTCGCAGGTTCAGGCGCTCATCGGCGGCAGTGCGGATGCCAGCATGCGCATTGGCGAACAGCTCGTTTCCATCCGGGTGCGCGGGCCGGAGCCATTGCGCGGCCAAATCTCGGACGTCGAGAATTTGCCATTGGTTGCCACGGACGGGCACCGCGTCCGGCTCAGCGAAGTCGCCACGGTCAGCATATTGGCAGGCCAGCAGCAGCTGACCCGCGAAGACCTCGCCCCGTTCATCGCGGTCACCGCGCGGCTCGACAATCGTGACCTTGGCTCGGCCATGAAGGAAATTCGCGGCGTCGTCACCAAGCTCGGCCTGCCCGGTTCTATCCGCGTGGAATATGGCGGCCTTTACGCCCAGCAGCAAAAGAGCTTTGCCGATCTAGGGATGGTTTTTGCCGCCGCGATATTCCTGATTGCGCTGCTGACGACGTTCCTGTTCGAAAGCATGGTCTGGACTGTGGCCGCGATTGGAACGGTGCTGCTATCGGCAGCATCGGTGCTGATCGGCCTCTGGATCACCGGCATCGAACTCAACATTTCAGCGCTGATGGGCCTTACCATGGTGGTGGGCATGGTCAGCGAACTGGTCATCTTTTTTCTCGCCGAAATCGAAGAGGAAGACGCCGCGCAGGAGCCTGATAACGAAAAACCGGCGTTGCTCGCCAGGCTGCGCGAAGCCGGCGAAAAGCGCATGCGCCCGATCGTCATGTCGGCCTTGATTGCAATCCTGACGCTAAGCCCGCTGGCGCTGGGAGTGAGCCGCAATGCCGGGCTGCAGCAGCCGCTCGCCACCGCGATCATCTTCGGCCTGTTTGCCGCGGTGCCCCTCGTCCTGTTGTTTCTGCCTGCCGCAATCTGGGTGATGACCGGTATGCGCGGCAGTAGCAGCGCAGGGCGCAATTCCGGGCCGCGCCCCGCAGCGGCTGCAGCGGCCTGATTGCCACAGGGGATTTCCGTCGGTGCCGCGCGATCGCGTGCCAGGGCACCGTCCGCGGTTCGCCGCGCCTACATTGATAATTCCCAATGTTTGCGCGCGCGAGTGGATAGATCATGGCTGATTTTTGTCTGTATCCAATGACTTGGGCCAACACCAGCCGGCGTGCTTCTGTTTAGGCCGCTGCCACGCTGGCTCGAAAGCCGGAACTACGCCGGTTTTATCCGGTTTTCCAAATGCTTGCGCGATGATGCGGCGAGCGTAGCGCAAGGACATGATGATGACCCAGGCCGACGCCCGTATGATGCTCAACAAAGTGCCGCAGGTCACGATCTTCTTCTGGATCATCAAGATCCTCGCCACCACGGTCGGCGAAACGGGCGCCGATTTCCTGAACGTTAATCTCGGGCTCGGCCTCAGCCTCACCTCGCTCGTGATGGCCATGCTGCTCGCGTTGTTCCTGATCGTGCAGTTTCGCGATGATCGCTACGTCCCCTGGACCTACTGGACCGTGGTAGTGCTGCTCAGCGTCGTCGGCACGTTGATCACCGACAATCTCACAGACAATCTGGGCATCAGCCTGTACGTCACCACCGCCATTTTCACTGCCGCGCTGATCGTTACGTTTCTGGTTTGGTACGCCACCGAACACACGCTCTCGATTCACGACATCACCACAACCCGGCGCGAAGCGTTCTACTGGGCCGCAATCCTGTTCACCTTTGCGCTGGGCACTGCAGCGGGCGATCTGATCGCCGAAAAAATGAATCTCGGCTACACCGTCTCCACCCTGATCTTCGGCGGCGGTATCGCGCTCATTACGCTGGCTTATTACGTCTTCAAGCTGAACGCCGTGCTGGCCTTCTGGCTTGCCTATATCCTTACCCGTCCGCTCGGCGCGTCGATCGGGGATCTGCTGACGCAGGCCCCCAAAGACGGAGGGTTGGGCATCGGCACCTATTCGGTCAACGGCGTTTTCCTGGTCGTGATCGTCGGACTGGTGCTCTATCTCAGCATGAATCCTCAGGTCGACGGCGCCGCAAAAGCAGCATCACCAGCGCGCTAGCCGATTGATCCTCCTGGCGTTCGGAGCACCATCTCTCCTTGCCCCTTCCCGGCTTGAAGCGTGGCGCTGGATCGCGCGATCCGTCTGCGCTGGAGCCAAGATCGGCTGCGCTCAGGCGCTCCAAATTGGGCACGTTGATGCCAGGCATCTCGTGGGGCCTATGCGCGCAGACCGGTGCGATGCTCCCCGTACGCGCAATTTGGCAAGGTCTTCAGATCGAATTCTTCTCGGAACCGGGCGTCTTGTCGGCGGTGTTCGTGGCAAAATCCCCGGCCGCGTGCCGCTCGTGCAGCTGGCTTTCGGGGTCGCCGAAGGTGCGGTTCACCATCCGGCCACGCTTGACCGCGGGGCGGTCGCCGATCTCCTTGGTCCAGCGCTGGAGATTGCCATAGTCTTCAACCTGGAGAAACTCGCCGGCCTCGTAGAGCGCTCCATTGGCCATGGCGCCATACCACGGCCAAACAGCGATATCGGCGATCGTATATTCGTCACCGGCCAGAAACGCATGTTCGCCCAGCCGCTTGTCGAGCACATCGAGCTGGCGCTTTACCTCCATTGAGAAACGATCGATCGCATATTCGATCTTGGTCGGCGCATAGGCGTAAAAATGTCCGAAGCCGCCGCCGAGATAGGGGCCGCTGCCAATCTGCCAGAACAGCCAGGACAGGCATTCGGCGCGGGTTGCCGTGTCGGTCGGCAAGAACGCGCCAAATTTTTCCGCCAGATGCATCAGGATCGCGCCGGATTCGAAGACCCGGATCGGCTCCGCCCCGCTGCGGTCCATCAGCGCCGGGATCTTGGAGTTGGGATTGATGTCAACGAACCCGCTGCCGAACTGGTCGCCCTCGCCAATGCGTATCAGCCAGGCGTCATATTCCGCGCCGCTCTCGCCGCGTTCGAGCAGTTCCTCGAACATGATCGTCGCCTTCACGCCGTTCGGCGTCGCGAGCGAATAGAGTTGGAATGGATGTTTGCCGACCGGCAAGGGCTTGTCCTGCGTCGGCCCGGAGACGGGGCGGTTGATATTGGCGAACTTGCCGCCGCTCTCCTTGTCCCATTTCCAGATTTTGGGCGGGGTGTATGCGGGCTGATCGGTCATCGTGGCTTTTTCCTCAATCGGGCCAGAGCTGCTTATTCCACTGCCTGCCGCGGTATTGGCGCGACAGATAAAAGTTTCCCGGAGGGACGAACGCCAGCGCTTTTGCGCGCTGCGGCTGGCACGCCTAACACACGCTGTGCGCCGCGGGTAATTCCTGCCCTGTGCAAGATGTGCACCTGGCCACCGGATCTGGTCAACGCCATCGCGCGAACCCTGCCAATCATGCCGGTTTCATGCATGGGCAAGGGCATAATCCAGGGCCGCGCAAACGGCTGTCACCTGAGCCATGTTGCACGTCTGCGGCGCGGCGCGCGCGCTGTCGGGATAAACTTCCGTGGTTGTCGTGAACCTTGCGCCGGTTACCGCGGCGCACATGGCGTATTTGGCTTGCGGATAGGCGATCACGCCGTGTGCCAGCACGGGCGAGCCGATGATGTTGCCCTCGTGGTCCGGCGGAGCGATGTGCGTGACACGTTCGACCGCCGCGATGATGGCCTGCTGGAACGCGGGCTGCGGATTTTCCTGATCGTCGACCAGATAGAAGCCATCGGGAATGGAGCCCGGTTCATAATTACTGCCGTCGCGGGCGGCCAGCGCCGGGCGAAACTCGTCCTCATCGCTGTTGGTTGTCTCATGCAGGTCGATATGCAGCAGATATGGCCCGGCCTGCGCGGCGACCCGATCGAGCAACGCGGTGCATTCGCGCGCGCCGCTATCGGCGTGAAAGCTGCGATTGGGATCGATCGCGTCATAGTTCCAGCGATTGATCCGCTCATAGGCCCATGGGCTCACGCAGGGCGCCACCAGCAGATTGGCTTTGCCGGCATAGTCGGCCGCGCGGGTTTCAAGGAATTCCAGAGCACCCATGATCCCGCTCGTTTCGTAGCCGTGCACCCCGCCCGTGATCAAAGCGGTCGGAAGCGCTGGGTCAGGCGAGCCGTTGCGAAGGGCCCGGAGCGTGTAGTGCTCACCAGCATAATCGATCTGGCCATAGGGGCGTATTTCGAAGCGGTCGGCCAGCGCATCGATGCGGGGAACCACATCCTCCTGGTAGCGGCGCTGGCGAGGCTGGCTTGCCCGCCATTGCGCCCGCTCATCGTCGCCCCACGGCTGGCCCGGAATGCCGATCGGATAAAAACTGCTACTGGTCATGACGGGTCTCACTGCCGGGGTGCGCATCCATGGCCTGCGAGCGATCATGCCTGATCCAGCCAAAGTCCGGTTTAAAGCCAGACGGCAATCAATGACAACGGCTGATTGATCAGGAATTATCAGGCTTCCCCGCAAAAATAGCGTTATAGCGTCCGGTTCGTCCAATTCGTCCGGTGCGCATGGCGCCGGAACAGCAGCCCCTGCCACCACGCTCGTCCCTGCCGGATCGCCTCAAGTTCCCGGCGGCCAGAGCGATCGCCGCTTGCCAGGCGTTCCCGCGTAACGCTTTTTCCTCACCAGGGCTTGGTCCTCACCAGATGCGCGTCCGGTCCTGGGGGACGAGATAATAGGCGTCGCTCGCCTTCACGTTGAACGCTTTGTACCACGCGTCAACGTTGCGCGTGGGGCCGATCACGCGCCAGTGCGCTGGGCTGTGCGGATCGGTTGCAACCTGGTTCTTGATGGCATCGGGCCGCTGCTTGGTCCGCCACGCCTGGGCAAAGGCCAGGAAGAAACGCTGGTCGCCGGTCAGGCCGTCGATCATCTCCGCGGGCTTGCCGTTAAGCGAGCGATGATAGGCATCAAGCGCGATCTGCAGGCCGGCAAGATCGGCGATATTCTCGCCCATCGTCAGATCGGGATTGATGAACGATCCGGGCACCGCCTCATACGCTGCATATTGCTTGCCGAAATCAGCCGCCAATGCGTCAAAACGCATGGCATCCTCGGCGGTCCACCAGTCGCGCACCGCGCCGCTGGAGTCGATCTTGCGGCCCTGATCGTCAAATCCGTGGCTGATCTCGTGACCGATGATCGCGCCGGCCGCGCCGTAATTGACGGCCGGATCGGCATCGGCGTTGAAATAGGGCGGCTGCAATATGCCGGCAGGAAACACGATCTTGTTTTCCAGTCCGCCATTATAGGCGTTCACCGTCTGCGGGTTCATCCCCCATTTCTTGCGGTCCACCGGCTTGCCGAGATCTTCCAGCTGATAAGCATATTCAAAAGCGCCGCTGCGCTGGACGTTGCCGTACAGATCGCCCGGTTCGATCTCGAGCGCCGAATAATCGCGGAACTTGTCGGGATAGCCGACCATCACGTCCATCCGCTCAAGCTTGGTCAGCGCCTCGGTCTTGGTGGATGGCGACATCCAGCCGTTGCCCTTGATACGATCGGCCATCGCCGCCTTCAGATTGGCCACCAGATCGACCATCATCGTCTTTGACCGCGGCGGGAAATAATTCGCCACATAGGTTGCGCCAACCAGCTCGCCCAGGCTGCCGTCAACCAGCGTCAGACCGCGTTTCCAGCGGGGGCGCTGATCGGTAACACCGGACAGCGTCTTGGTGAATGCAAAACGGCTGTCGACAAAGTCGCTCGACAGATAAGGGCTCGCCTGATCGGCGACATGGAATGCCTGCCACAGCTTCAGCGTATCGAGCGGGGTGGCCGCATAGACCTTGGCAATGTCTCGGATCGCCGTGTTGTCGGTGACGATGATGCGGTCTTCCATCGGGATGCCCGCGCCCTCGAACAGCTGCGTCCAGTTCAGGCCGGGTGCGTAGGCCATCAACTCGGTCGCCGACATCGGATTGATCATTTTGGAAATGTCACGGCGCTGGGCGACCGGCCAGCTGACCTTGGCCAGCTCGGTTTCAAACGCGATGATCTTGTCGGCCGCAGCGGCGGCATCGGGATTGCCGACCTTTGTCAGCGTGCGCGTGATATAGTCCCGGTAGGCGGCCAGCTGCGGCGTGAATTTGTCGGTGATATAATAATCACGGTCGGGCAGGCCCATGCCGCCCGATCCGATCCAGAGTGTATTCGTGGTAGGATCGGCAGGATCGGCATTGGGCCCACCGCCGACGATCGACGATCCGAACCGGCCCTGCGTCGCTCCCATATAATGCGCGAATTCCGCCTTGTTCGACAGCGCGGCGATCCTGGCGAGATCGGGCTTGAGCGGCGCGGCGCCCAGCTGTTCGATACGATCGTCATTCATGAAGCTTTGGTAGAGGCCGCCCAGCTGGCTGTCCGCCGCCGCGCCTGCGACCACCGCGCGCAGCTGGTCCTGCGTCAGATTGTAGACATCATAGCCGACGCCCGCGCTCGCCTGATCTGCTGGAATCTCCGTTTTGTCGAACCAATTGCCGTTCGCAAACGCATCGAAATCGTCGCCCGGTTTTACGGTGAGATTGCGCGCGGTGAGATCGACGCCGAAAGCGCCGTAGTTCAGCGGCTTGGGTGTCGGCACGGCGCTCTCGGGCGATGTGGCAGCGGGAGCCGCCGCGGCGGACGGCGCCGCCTGCTGACCGGCGGCGTGGGCGGCGCTTGATGCGCCCAAAAGAACGGCGCTGGAAGCGCCCAATAAGGCGACGCTGGCTGTGGCGGCGAAAAGAAGCGCTTTCATCTCATAGTTCTCATGCGAAAAAGAAAACCGCGAGACTCACCCCCCGCTTGAAAAAAGAGAGTGCCGCCGCCGGTGTATTGTGTCAACAAGGCGGTATCGCCCAGTTCTCGAGGTCGCAGCACATTTTTCCCATTCGCGTCATTCTGAGGGGCTCCGAGCTCCGCTGTGCGCATCTCAAAGGGGCAATCTCCAGCCAGTACGGCAGGTTCGACAATCCCGGCTTTGCCTGTCGCCTCGTCCACAGGGTGCTGGCCGCCGATATCGCCGCTGCGTTGGTCGGCGGCGGCGGCGCATGGCATTGGCTAAAGGACTGCGGCAACCCGTACGCGCGCAGGATGTACTCGATGGCGATGCGGATGGCCCCGCCGGTCGCGCCGCTCCAGACTGTTGCAGGCGATATGCACGGTGTGAACACGCCGGAGCATTAATCGCAAAAAAAATCATGGCGATGGAAGGGGATTACGACAGCCATCCGAACGGCGGTCCTCCTGTTCCTGTTCGGCATACCGGACAGCGCGGAGAAGCGCGTGAAATCTGCATTTTAGATCACCAATGCGTCGTCACTGATCCTGCAACACAGCCGCAACGCGCCGATGGCCGGCCTCCCGATCCGCCGCGGCTGGCGCATTTGTTCCGATTTCCTCCGAATTGGCGGCGCCGTTAGTCGGCGATATCGTCGAAACGGCCGCCCCTGCCCTTGCCCGATGCAAAGCGCGCCGCGCCCTGCCGCGCGACGTCCAGCACGGTCATGCCGGCCTCGGTCTCGCTGACGAGCGCGGCCTCCATCGTCATGTCCGCCCCGCGATAGACGCCCGCGCGATCGGCAAGCATGGTCGCCTGTGGAAACCGCGCAATGTCCTGGGCAAGCGCGATGGCGGCGGCGCGCGCCTGCCCGTCGGCGACCACGCGGTTCGCCAGCGCGGTAACCGCATGAGACAGGCGATGCCGGCCATCGCCATTTTGCGGGGCTTCAAAAAAAAATTGGAACAGCGCCGGAACGCGATCCGGCGCTGAACAAGACTGAGCGACCTTAAAATTTGATTCCGGCGGTCACGAACACCTGCCGCGGGTTGCCGTAATAGGCGGTCAGCACGCCTTCGTTGCCCAATGTCGCGGTGTAGAGGTTGCCGGTCTTGGCATTGGGAATGAACGCCCCGGTATCCGGATTCTGCGCCACGAAACTGTAGCCAGAGACGATGTAGCGCTTGTCGAACAGGTTGCGCCCGTGAACGCCGAGCGTGAACCGCTCGCCCGGCGCGTGCCAGACAAGATTGGCATGGAACAAAGTGTAACCCGGCTGATCGAGCAGATCGTTGCGCAATTCAAACTGCTGGGTACGGCTGCGATAGGCCGCGGTGGCACTGGCATCGATTGAGCTGGAACCGGTGGGAAGCGAGAGGCTGAGCGTGCCGCTGCCGGTCCACTCCGGCGTGTTCTGGAAGGCGCGGTTATTGGCCACGTCGACACCGCGCGCATCGATGAACTGCAGATATTTCGCATCGAGATAGCCTGCCGTGCCGGACAGGCTGAAGCGGCTGGCAGAACCGGCGAAATCGCGCGCGATGACGGCATTGCCCTCGAATTCGATACCCTGGATGCGGGCACGGCCCGCGTTGGTGGTGACGCCTATGAACGTCTGCTGCCCGTTCACCGTGGCTCCGACCGATCCGGGAATCTGCACGTCGGTATAATCTGATCGGAAAGCGGCCAGGCCGACGTTGATCCGTCGGTCGAAATACGAGCCCTTGTAGCCCACTTCATAGGCGTTGACGGTTTCAGGATCGAAGGTGAAGAAATTGTAGATCTCGTCGTAGCTTCTCTTGCCATCGCCGTTCGTGTCGGGCGCCGCAGTGCCCACGCCGCGCGGATCGAAACCGCCGCCCTTGAAGCCCTTGGAGTAGCTGGCGTAAATCAGGTGATCGTCGTTCGGCTTGAAGCTGACCGAGGCGCGCGGGGTGAAACGCTTGAAGTTCCGCGTACCCTGGAAATCCGTTTGCTGCACCGCCAGAAAGCCGGTTCCGCCAAAGAACGGCGAGCCGCCGCCGCCGACGTACACCGCACGGTTGATCGTCGAATCGCGTTCGTCCCAGGTGTATCGGCCCCCCACCGACACCGCGAACTGCGGGGTGAGGTCATAGGTCGCGTCGGCAAACACCGCGTAGGTCCTTGTGCCAACATTGCCAAAAGTCAGCGCGGTGATGCCGCCCGGCAGGCGCACGTCAAACACCGTGCGCGCGCTGGCATCGAGATAGTAGAAGCCGAGCAGTCCATTGATGCCGCCGACGCTGACCAGCGCCTGCGCTTCCTGGCTGAACTGCTCGTTGTTATAAAATGCGGGCACGTCGATATCAACTGCTGGCAACGCGTCAAAATCGATCGGCGTGCCACTGTCGTCCTTGCGCCATCCGGTGATCGAACGAAGCGTCAACCAATCGCTCGCCTCCAGCTCAGCAAATAGCGACCCGCCATAGGCGACGACGTCCTGCCTGGGGTCATTCAGCCCGCCGCGGGTGTCATAGACATCGGCCAGCGGCTGGATGCCGCTTTTGAGTCCCGCGATTAGCCGATGGCCGCCGCGTGCATGGCTGTTGTCGTCGGTATAGTCTCCCGACAGGCGCACGAACAACGGGCCGCCGGCATATTCCAGCGTCCCGCGCACGGCGCGGATCTGCTTGTCATAATTCTCTTCGCCGGTCGTCAGGTTGGTGCCAAAACCTTCGCGCGACAGAACCGCGCCGCCGCCGCCGATGGCAAAGCCGCTGTCGCCCAGTGGCATGGCGAAACTGGCAGTGATATCGGCCTGATCGTAACTGCCGTAGGTTGCGCGAAGGTTGAGACGCGGTGTGTTGCCCAGACGGCGGGTAACATATTTGATCGCGCCGCCAATGGTGTTGCGGCCATACAACGTGCCCTGCGGTCCGCGCAGCACCTCGATCCGTTCGACGTCATAGATATCGAGCACGGCTCCCTGCGGCCGGTTGAGATAGATGTCGTCCAGATAGATGCCTACCCCCGCCTCAAACCCGGCAACCGGATCCTGTTGGCCCACGCCGCGGATAAAAGCAGTCAGCGTGGAGTTGGTCCCGCGCGAGGGCTCCAGTGTCACGCTGGGCGTGGTTTGCGCGATATCGGTAATGTCGAGCGCGCCGGACTGCTCCAGTTGCTCGCCCGAATAGGCGGTGATGGCGATCGGCACGTCCTGCAGACGCTCTTCACGGCGGCGCGCGGTGACGATGATGACGCCGCCCGGATCGGCCAGTTCGGCAGCCCCAGGCGATGAGGAGGCCGATACATTTGCTGCCTGGTCACCATCCGCAGCCATGGACTGCGCCGCGGCCGGCACCGTCGAAAGGCCGGCCAGCGCCGCACCCGAGAACAGCGCCGCGCGCCAATATACCGTTGATCGAGCCATCTGATATCCCCTCGCCTGAAACATGTCGGACGGCCACTGCCGCCTCTCTGATTACTGCAATAATGAAAGTTGAACCATCTTTCAACTCTTGATATGCATGGCTGCGTATATTTCGCAGCATAACGATCGGCAGCGGCGCTATGACTGGCAGTACGGAGGGGTTTGGATATGGATTCGCAACAGGGCGAAACGGCGATGGCGCAGGGAGACGACGCCAAGCAACCGCGCACCGAACGCGGCCGCAAAACGCAGCGCAAACTGCTCGATGCGGCGGCCGGGGAATTTGCCGAGAAGGGCTTCCACGAAGCCTCGATCAGCTCGATTACCCGCGCGGCGGGAACGGCACTGGGCAGTTTCTACACCTATTTTGACAGCAAGGACGCCATCTTCCGCGCCTTGGTGCGCGACATGTCCCGCCAGGTCGGCCGCCATGCCTCCGCTGCGGTCGGCGATGAACAGGGCGCGCTGGCGATCGAGCGGCTGGCCCTGCGCAGCTTTCTGGAGTTCGCGCGCGAGCACAAGGAAATCTATCGTATCATCGACGAGGCCGAGTTTGTCGATCCAGCCAGCTACCGCCGACATTATGAGACCATTGCCATCCGCATCGAAGGCCGTCTGCGCGCCGGGGCAGCGGCGGGCGAACTGCGCGGCGACGTCGGCGAACTCCACGCCTGGGCCATCATGGGGATGAACGTGTTCCTGGGCCTGCGTTATGTGGTCTGGGGAGCGGACGGCGATCTCGAAGCGCTTTCGGACGAGGCCAACCGTCTGATCGCGGAGGGTCTTGGCACGCGCGACTGATCCGGCCGCACGCGCCGCGCCGCGCCGGTTACGCAGGTCCGCTCATGCCGCGGCCCGCTGTCCCTCGTCCACCAGCGCGACCAGATCGGCTGCAGGCATCGGCTTGCCGATGAGGTAGCCCTGCGCATAATCGCAGCCGACTTCGCGCAGGAACGCCAGGCACTCCTCATCCTCCACGCCTTCGGCCACGATCGACAGACCGAGCTCATGGCCCAGGTTCACGGTGGAGCGCACCAGCATTGCATCACCCGAATCGCAGTGCGCGAACTGTACGAAACTGCGATCGATCTTGAGTTCGGACAGCGGCAGGTTCTTCAGATAGGTCAGGCTGGACTGGCCGGTGCCGTAATCGTCCATCGATATGGCCACGCCCATGTCGCGAAAGCGCCCCAGCGCAGCGGCGGCTCGCGCCGGATCAGCGATTGCCGCCGACTCGGTTACCTCGAAGATGATGCTCTGCGCTGGCACATTCGATTGCGTCAGCATGGCTTCCGCTGCTGCCAGGAACGGCGCCGATACCACCAGCCGCGCAGAAATGTTTACGGCCGACCGGATGTCCAGACCGCGCGCGCGCCAGGCGGCGTTGTCATCGATCGTCCTCTGCAGAACGTACAGCGTCAGATCGATGATCCGGTCGCTCTCCTCGGCCAGCGGAATGAACAGGTCCGGGCGAAGATAGCCGCGTTTGGGGTGGTTCCAGCGCACGAGCGCCTCCACGCTGGTGATCCGGTTTTCGGCCAACGCCAGTTTTGGTTGATAGAGAACGTCCAGCTCGTTCCGTCCGATCGCCGAATCGAGTTCGCCCATCAAAGACACCTGCTGTTCCAGCGCGGCTTCTTCGGCTGCGGCATGGTAAAGCCAGCGCTCGCCTTTCAGGAGCGACTGGCTGGCGGCATGGATTGCCTCGGACAAGGCGTGCCCCTGCCCGATTCCGAACGCCATTTGCACATCGATCTTGCGCCCGCCAATTTCTATGGGACTGCGCATCACTGCGGAGAGGCCAGCCAGCGTCGATTCCAGTTCGCCATGATCGCCATTGAAGGTCCACGCGAGCGCGCGATCTTCGGCGCGGTAGACGGCGTTGCCGGCATTGCCGATTTGCAGCCGCTCGGTGATCCGCAGGATCAGCTGCGATGACATGTCCTCACCCAGCACCGTTTCCAGCCGCTCATATCCGCCGATGGTCGCAGCGACGCTGAACGCGGCCTGCTTGTCCGCCGCTTGTTCGAAGGCGAACCGGTTGGGAAGCCCAGTGCGCGCATCGTGCATCTCGCGGTGGCGCTGCTCGGCGCGAAACTGCTGGACCAGCAGTACGACGGTGGCGCTAACGATAACGGCGAATGCGGGCACGATATCGAACAATTGCGCAAAGACGGACCAGCCGATCCAATATAGACCAGCCATCAATGCGGTCGCCGCGCCGCCGCGCGCCAGACCTGCCCTGCGCGACGATGCTGCCATGATCCACAAAGCGAAAGCGAACGCGGCGACCAGCGGCGCGATCGGCGCGGCATAGGACGGAATGGCCCAGTACAGCGTCTCCGCCGCCATGGCCTGCACTATTACCCCGGGAAGGACGCCGTGGCGCGGCGTGGCGTAGCGGTCCCCCTGCTCAATCGCCGTCGCGCCAATGACGATGTCCTTGCCTGAAACCGCGGATGCCTCGAACCGGCCTTCCTCGATATCAATGAAGCTGTGCCGCGGTATCGACCGTGGATCAATTCCGAAGTCGATGGGAAATTCGTGGCCCACCGTTCCGTTCCTGCCGGCGATCTGGGCGGCGAGTGACGGCCGCGGCACGCCGTCGGTGACGCTGCCGAGCGGCATCGTGCGCACCAGCCCGTCGCTATCGGGCGTGACGGCCACCGACGCGACCATCGCATGCTCGCGCAGGCTGGCGATCGGCAACGTATCGAGCATGCGCGTATCTGACGACCCGGCATGCTGCGCAAAGGTTGGTAGCGTGACGACCGCTTTGCTGGCTTTGAGAGCGGCAGCAAGGACGGCGTCCCCACCAGCGTCGGACGGGCTGGAGAAATCGACGTCGAAGGTAATCGAACGCGCGCCCGCTTCGCTCAGCTGGTGCACGACGGCGGCATAATGATCGCGCGACCAGGGCCAGCGATTGATCTTGGCCAGGCTGGCTGCATCCATCTCGACGACGTGCAGATCGCCGCTCGCTTCGTGGGCCTGCGTGCCAAAGAATGGAGCGCGGACGGCATTCTCCATCTCGGTTGTGCCGCCAACGGACCAGACGGCCAGCGCGATCGCAACCAGCGCCCCCGCCTTCCACAGCGGTCCGCGCAAGACAGGAGCGACGCTGATCACGGATCAATCCTTTGGCTTGCCGCCGCCGCCCTTGTCGTCGTCGTTGTCTTTGCCGTCGTCCTTGCCGCCCTTGTCATCCTTGTCATCCTTGCCGCCCTTGTCATCCTTGGCGTCCTTGGCGTCCTTGGCGTCCTTAGCGTCCTTGGCGTCCTTGGCGTCCTTAGCGTCCTTGGCGTCCTTGGCGTCCTGAGCGTCCTTGGCGTCCTTGGCGTCCTTGGCGTCCTTGGCGTCCTGAGCGTCCTTGGCGTCCTTGGCGTCCTTGGCGTCCTTGGCGTCCTGAGCGTCTTTGGCGTCCTTGGCGTCTTTCGCGTCTTTGGCGTCCTTGGCGTCCTTAGAATCCTTGGCGTCCTTGGCGTCCTGAGCGTCTTTGGCGTCTTTCGCGTCCTTGTCGTCAGCAGACTTGTCTTTCTTGTCTTCGTCGGAACCGTCCGAGCCCGACTTATCGTTGCCCGACTTGTCGGAGTTGTCCTTGGGCGGAGCATCGTCAGAGCTCTTGTCGCTGCCGTCGTTGGCGGGCGGATTGTCACCTGCGGTATCGCCGCCGTTCGTTACGGGAGGATTGTCACCTGCGGCATCGCCGCCGCCAGACGTGGGGGGCGTACCGGCCGTATCGGTGCCGGAGCCGTCGCCCGTCACCGGACTGCCCAGTGCGGATTCCGCCGGAGCTGGCTTGGTGGCCGGGCTCACGTCCAGTGACGCGAGCATGACGGGCGAACTGCCGGTGAGCATGCCACCTGTAGCCTTGCCCATGTCGACAGGTTTGCTGGTGATGATGGCCGAGATCAGGGCCAGACCGACCTCGGCGCCTGCACTGGTCCTGGCGTCCTTGATCAGCAGATCGCCGGGCGCGCTGGCAGACGGCTGCCCGGACGCATCCGCGGCGGGCTGAACTGCGGGCGACGTGATCGTAGCTTCCTGCCGCAGCGGCGAATCGACTACGCGCGGCTGATCGCCGCTGATCGACAGCCGATAGCGATCGCCCGCCGCAATCATGGCGACCGACCCGGGCCGCACGAGTTCACGCGCGCCGCCGTCGGTCGTGGCGACTTCGACCACGCCCTCGGTCACCTGAAGCGACGTATCGGACGGTCCTACGGTGATCGAAAAAGTGGTGCCCTTCACCACAGCGGCCAGATAGGGGGTATCGACGGAGAAATGCGGCGTGCCGCGCTTTTCCACGCGGAAAATGGCGTTGCCCAGATCCTGGACAAAACGGGTGAAGGCCGATTCCGCCTGCTCCGCCGGAATGCGGATGCGGCTGTTGGAGGCCACCGTGACGAAATCCTGGCCATGCACCAGCACGGCGCGGCCGCCCTTCCCGGTCACCACCGCGTCGCCCGGTTTGACCGCGGCACCGCGCTTGGCACTCACATTCTTGCCGTCCCTTTGCAGAACGACATTGCCGGTCGCCTCGCTGACGCTCCAGCCGTCCGATCCGGCGATCGCCTGAGTGCTCGCGCTTGCTAGTAGGGCCGTGACGGCCAGCCGGGTTGCCAGTTTGAACATGGAAATACTCTCCTACAAGCCTCCGCAATAGGCCGGGAGGTATGCAAAAGGGCTTTCCAACGATGGTTATCAGGACCTTTCCATTGACCTTTCCGAAAGGATTATAAAGCATATAGCCAGCTAGAGTTCCTGTACTGATCCGAGGTCGCCGTGCGTTATCGATCGCTTACTTTATTGTTCCTTGGCATCGCGGCAGCCGCACCGGCCATGGCCCAGCAGACTCTGGACCGCGTCGATCCGGCCCGCGCCGAAGACCGATCGCTGGAAAAGCTGCCCGAAGATGACAACACGGCCCTGCCTGTTGCGGTCATCACGCCGGCGGTCACCGAGGTCGAAGGCGCAACCTATGACGTTGGCGCGATCGACATCGCGGGCCTGGAGATCATGCCGCGCAGCGCGTTCTCCGATATCATCGAAAGCTACATCGGCCGCTCGCTCACCCCGGCCGATCTTGCCGCGCTGACCGATCGGCTTGCCGATCGTGCCCGCATACGCTTTCCGCTCGCCAGCGCCGCCATTGCGCCGCAAGCTCTTCGCGCCGGTGTGCTGACGGTGCAAATCGACGAAGGACGGATTGACGCTATCGCGCTGGACGGCACGCAGAACGCTGCAGTCCTCGCCGCGCTCCAGCCGCTTGCCACCGGGCAGCCTGTCACGGCGGCGCAGCTGGAACGGCGGCTGCTGATCGCCGGAGACATCGACGGCATATCGCTCGGCAGCGCCAAGATCGATCGCCGCGACGGGCAGACTATTCTGCACGTCGAGGCGAAGCACCGCGCCTACCGGGCCCAGTTGACCTTCGATAACGACAGCACCAAGCCGCTCGGTCCGCTCGAACTCTACGGTTCGGCCCGCTTCAACGGCGTGCTGGCCAACGACGACAGCCTGCAGATTTTTGCGCTTGATACGGTGCCGCAGTTCCACGAACTCGCCTTTGCGCGGGTGCGTTATGGCAAACGGATCAGCGCCGACGGCACCGAGCTTTCGCTCACCGGTTCCTATTCCCGCAGCGCGCCGGGCGCATATCTGGAACGCCTCGACATCATGGGCACCAGTTGGCTGGTCTCGCTGGGCGCGCTCCATCCGCTGACGCGCGCGCGCAGCACCAGCTTGTGGATCGAAGGATCGCTATCGCACCGCGAAATCCGGCAAACCCGCGCCGATGTCCTGGCGCGCGAGGACAGGCTTACCATCGCGCGGCTGGGGCTTTACGGATATACTGGCGTGGCGGGCGGCCGTTTGCGCGTGAACAGCACGGTGGCGCAGGGCCTCAATCTGCTCGGCGCATCCAGGCGCGGCGATCCGCTCTCCTCACGCGATGATGCCGACGGCACCTTTACGGCCTTCTCCTTTTCTGCGGACTGGAAGAAGACCATCGTCGGTAATTTCGGTACCAATGTCGTCGTCAGCTCCCAGCTGGCGACACAGCCACTGCTAGTGTCCGAAGAGCTCGGGATCGGCGGCGCGCGCTTCGTGCGCGGCTATGATTACAGCGAGCGGTCGGGCGATCAGGGGGTCGCCGGCTATGTCGAGCTGAATTATGGCTGGGATCGCCGTTTTGGACCGCTCAACGGGATTGAGTTTTACGCCTTTGCCGACGGCGGACGGGCAATGAACTTGCGCGACGGGTTTGGCAGCGGTTCGCTGTTCTCCACCGGCGGCGGCTTGCGTGCCGATGTCGACCGGCGCACCGACGCCGGACTGGAAATCGCAGTGCCGCTGTCCGGCGTCCGTTATGACACGGACAATGCCGATCCGCGTATCCGCTTCAGCCTGACGCGCTATTTCTAGCGTTTGCCCTTGCCGCCAGAAGGTTGCCGATCAGCCAGCGGTCCCTAACGCCTTGCCAAGAAATTCCCGGCCGAGCCGTAGACCAACCGGATCGACGCTGTGGGGTACGCCCGGCGAAACATGCGTGGTCACCGTCACCCCCAGGCGTTTCAACTCGTCCTCGGCCATGTGCAGCGCCGCCACCGGCACAACCAGATCGGCCGCGCCGTGCACCAGCAGCACGGGCGGCCTGACGCTATCTTTTGCCACGTCCACCGTTGCCGTCAGCATGCCGGAATAGCCGACGATGGCGGCCACGGTGCGTGGCCGGCGCAGGCCTACGTGCAGCGCCATCATCGTGCCCTGGCTGAAGCCGACGAGCGCGAGATCCGCTTCGGTCAAACCATATTGCGACAGTTTGCGATCGATAAACGCATCGATGGCCGGGGCCGCCGAAGCCGCGCCTTGGGCCAGTGCAGCGGGCGCGAACCCTGTCAGGCCCCACCATTGGTAGCCCGCGCCCATCATGCCGCAACGCTGCGGTGCATGCGGCGCCAGGAACAGCGCATCGGGCAGCGCATCCTGCCAATGCGGGGAAAGCGCGATCAGATCATCGCCGCTCGATCCATAGCCATGCAGCAACAGCACGATCTGCCGCGGCGCACCGCCAGACCGCGGCTGCAGGCTGGCACCGTTGACGATTTTGGTCACGATAGTTTCTCTGGGTTGGGTGATATCAGGAACGGGGCGGTCCCTACGCGGTTTGCGCAAGCACGTCATGGGAAAGGACGGTTGGAGGATCGGAGGATTGAAAGAGCGCAAAACGGCTATGCCGGGCGGGACTGGACCGCAGGACCGCAGGACCGCAGCGATGCCGTCACCCGCGATCCAGCAGCGATCGACGTGCTGAGCGTCCCGTTTCCCGGAAGCTGTGTCGGCCGTGGAGATCGGCTGGCAGACGATGAGGCAATCTATACGTCCGGCAGCGCCTGCTTGGCAAAACCCCACCCCCTCATCGCATCCTGCCCCGCGTGATCGGTCAGGCGCTGAGCATCGGTGATGGCGTACATGTGCGCGCTATCGGCTTGGGCCAATTCCGCCCAGGCGATCGGCACCGCCACCGGCGCACCGCTGCGGGCGCGGGCAGAATAGGGCACCACCGCCGTCGCGCCGCGCTGATTGCGCAGCCAGTCTATGAAAATCTTGCCCTTGCGCTTGGCCTTGCTCATCGTTGCGGTAAACCGGTCCGGCTCGGCCAGTGCCAGCGCTTCGGAAAACCGCCGCGCAAAATCCTTGTGCGTGTCCCAGTCATGATCCGGGTTCAGCGGCACCACCACATGCACCCCCTTTCCGCCAGACAGCATCGCAAAGCTGGCCAGGCCCAGATCGGCCAGCCGATCGCGAATGTCGGTCGCGGCGCGTTTGACATCGGCAAAATCCAGGCCCTCATCGGGGTCCAGGTCAAAGATCATCCGGTCCGGTGCCTCGACATCGGTGCTGCGCGCGGCCCAGCCGTGCCATTCGATCGTGCCCATCTGCACGCATTGCAGCAGCCCGCGCACATCTTCGACATAAAGATAATCCTCAGTCGCGCCCTGCTTGTCAGTGATGGGAACGTGGTGGACGGCATCGCCGAACGAACCGCTGTCGTGCTTCTGGAAAAAGCATTTCTTGTCGCGGCCCTGCGGACAGCGGACCAGGCTGATCGGGCGGCGCGCAGCGAAGGGAAGCATGAGCGGTGCCACCGCGACATAATAATCCGCCAGTTGGCCCTTGGTCTGCCCGCTGTCTGGAAACATCACACGTTCGCGGCTGGAGATCGCGACGCCGGCATCGTCCACCGGCGCGGCTTCGGGTTCTTCCGTGGTCACCTCTCGGGCATGCTTGTCGCCGCGCAGGCCCAGAAAACTGGCATGGCGCGCCTGTCCGTCTGCGGTGAACTCGGCAAAGGCGATCTCGGCAACCAGTTTCGGCGTGATCCAGTGAACGCCGCGCGCCTTTGCCTTGTCCGCCTCCACCGGCGCGGTTTTGCGCAACAGCGGCTTCATCCTGGCGGCGAGGGTATCGAGCATGTCGCCGTCGAAACCGGTGCCCACCTTGCCTTTGTAGACAAGCGCGTCGTTCTCATACTGTGCCAGCACCAGCGAGGCAAAGGGACGGCCTTTCGCGCGGCTCTCGCTCCAGCCGACGATAACGAACTCCTGCCGCCGCGTGCATTTGACCTTCACCCAGGCCCTGCTTCGAGCGGAACGGTATTTGGCATCGATCTTTTTCGAGATGATCCCTTCCTGCCCGGCATCGCACATCGCGCGATAGAGCGTCTCGCCTGCCCCGATGACATGGTCGGCGACATGGATTGGCGGCTCCGCCCCGGCCAGCAGCGCTTCGAGCCGTTCCTTGCGCTCGATATTGGTCAGGTCGGCCAAATCCTCCCCTTCCAGTTCCAGCAAATCGAAGGCGTGATAGCTTAGCGCATCGCTCTCGCCCTGACTGCCATGGCCGCGCTTCAGCATCGCCTGAAGGTTCGAAAAGCTGGGATTGCCATCCGTGCCATAGGCGACGATCTCGCCGTCGATCAGGCAGGCGGGCAAATCCAGCGCGGCAAGCGTATCGACCAATGGCGCAAACTTATCGGTCCAGTCCTTGCCGCTGCGCGTATAGACATGCACCTTGTTCCCCGCTGCGGCGATCAGCGCGCGATAACCATCGAACTTGATCTCGTGCATCCAACCGTTGCCGGCGGGCACCGCATCGACCAGCGTGGCGAGCTGCGGTTTGCGAAAGCCGGGAGGCTTGCCCGGCACCTTGCGGCGGCGCGGAGCTTGCTTCTTGGCCTTGCTATGCTTGGCGGCCTTGCTCATCTGCGCCGGAAGATCGGCCCCCTTCTTCCCTGCTAGCGAAAACGCCCCGCCCTTGTCGGCGGCGATTTGCGCCATCGACCGACCGCTGGAAACGCTGGTCAGTTCCCTATC
Source organism: Sphingomonadales bacterium (assembly GCA_038234155.1). Lineage (GTDB taxonomy): Bacteria > Pseudomonadota > Alphaproteobacteria > Sphingomonadales > Sphingomonadaceae > Novosphingopyxis. The sequence continues at coordinate 22,771 of JBBSUT010000014.1, forward strand.
CACCAACCCGTCGCCTGCCGCGGCGTGCGCGTCCTGCAATTTGCGCAAGAGCCAGTTTTCGCGCGTTTCCTTGCCGCGCGGTTTGAGGCGGATCAGCAGCCACTCGCCCTTCATCCGTTCGCCATGCAGGATGAAATGGAGATGGCCCTTGTCGATATCCTTCCAGCTCTTGCCCTCGACCGGCTCCCAGGTACCGCGATCCCACAGCATCACCGTGCCGCCGCCATATTCCTTTTGCGGAATGGTCCCTTCGAAGGTGGCATAGGACAGCGGATGGTCCTCCGTGCGCACTGCCAATCTCTTGATGTCCGGATCGGGCGAGGGCCCCTTGGTCACCGACCAGCTTTTGAGCACCCCGTCCGCTTCCAGCCTGAGGTCCCAGTGCAGCCGCGTGGCATCGTGCTTTTGCACCATGAACAGGTTGCCAAGAGCGCCGCCTGTCCGTTCTCCAGCAGGTTCGGCAGTCCGCGAAAAATCGCGTTTCTCGTTGTATTTCGCCAGCAAGTCCGAAGCGCGCGCCATGTCAGCCGGTCTTGCTCTTTTTTGCCGGGCCCTTGGCCTTAACCCTGGCCGTGCTACCGGCCTTGCCGTCGCTGCCGACTGACTTTTTCAGTGCGGCCATCAAGTCGATAACATTGCCTCTGGACGATCCCGGCAAGGCATCATCCTCCTCTATTATCGTCTTTTTGCTATTCGACTTGGCCTTTTTGTCGATCAGCTTCTGCAATGCATCGGCATAGCGATCGTGGAATTCACCCGCGTCGAACGGGGCCGTCCGCTTGTCGATCAGGCTGGTGGCGAGATCCAGCAACTCCTGCTGCGGCTTGTCTTCGCCGATATCGGCGAAGAAGCCCTGCCCTTTTTTCACCTCGTCGGCATAGCGCAGGATTTCCAGCAGCATGCCCTTGCCGCATGGCTTGATAGCGACCAGCTTTTCCTGCCCGCGCACGGACAGCTGGCCGAGCGCGACCTTCTTTGCCTGACGCAGCGCCTCGCGCAGAACGATGAAGGCCTCCTCGGCCAAATCGTCCGCCGGCACGACGTAATAGGGCTTTTCGAAATAGAGCGGATCGATCTCACAGGCCTCGACGAACTGGACAAGCTCCAGCGTCTTCTTGCTTTCGACTTTCACCGCCTCGATTTCCGCATCGTCGAGCAACACGTAATGGCCCTTGGAAAGCTCGTAGCCCTTGATGATGTCGTCGCGGTCAATCGGGCCCACGCCGTCGACCACTTTTTCATAATGGACGCGCTGGCCGCTCGGTTCGTGAATCTGGTTGAACCGGATCTTCGCGCCCGATTGCGTGGCGGTATAAATTTCGACAGGGATGGACACCAGCGCAAGCCTGATCTGTCCGGTCCAGTACGCGCGTGCAGCCATCTCCGATCCCTCCAATGCCCCCTCAGCGTTTCGCCGCGGCATTGGTTGCGAACGGCCCTCGTGCGGCCCGCTGACCGAGGCCGCAGCACATATAGTATCACCGCAAACGACCGCCTCGCGCAATATCGATCAGCGGGTCGAAGCAAACATGGTGCGCGAACCCGCAGCCTGTTTTTGACGTACTACATGATAACGGTTAACGCGTACGGGGTTCGCTGCTGCGGCGTGGCCGCTGCGGTCACGACGGATCGACGCCCGCAGCGACATCCCCGCTCGGCGTGCTGGCATCGGCGTCCACGGCTTCGGCATAGGCACCCGGGTACCGTTTCCGATGCCGCACAGAGGCCCAAAGCGACAATCCGATCAGCACCGCCCCGATAAGACCGGTGACAACTTCCGGAACATGCACCCGGATCGAGATCAGCATGATCGTCGCCAGCGCGATGATCGCATAGAAGGCCCCGGTTTCCAGAAACCGGAATTCCTCCAGATGTCCGCCGCGGACGAGTGCGATCGTCATGGAACGCACGAACATGGCGCCAATGCCAAGACCGAGCGCGATGAGCAAGATATCGTTGGTGATGGCAAACGCGCCGATGACGCCGTCGAAGGAAAAAGAGGCATCCAGGAACTCGAGATAGACAAATGCGCCGAGACCCGAGCGGACGACCTTGCCGGTGGCGTCCTCTTCAGCACCCAGCATATCTCCGAGCTTCTGAACGAGAAAAAATATTACGACACCGGCGATGCCCGCTTTGAGGAACGTTCTTTGCTCGTCCGCATCCACGGTAAAGGAGAGCGCCGCTACGATGGCCGTGGTTGCGATATACGACGCAAGAGGCACCTTGGCGAAGGCCGAAAGCGGTTTTTCTATGATTCCGATCCAGTGATGCTCGCGATCTTCGTCAAAGAAGAAAGTTAGCCCGACCAGCAGAAGGAAGGCGCCGCCAAAACCGGAAATACCGATATGGGCGCCAGAAACGATCTCCTCATAGCGCTGTTGATCGCTGATCGCGATGGACAGGGCGTCCCAGGGTGTGACCCAGGCCGCAACTGCCACGATGACGATCGGGAACACAATCCGCATGCCAAAGACAGCGATGAGAATGCCCCAGGTCAGGAAGCGTTGTTGCCATTGCGGGCTCATATCTTTCAGGATCGAAGCGTTGACCACGGCATTGTCGAGACTGAGCGACGTCTCCATGACGCCCAGAACGGCGGCCAGGAATACCAGCGAAAAGGCGCCGGACAGCAAGCCTGTCTGGTTGTAACCCATGATGCCCGCAAGGATCAGGCACACGGCCGTAAAGGCAATCGAGCCGTAGAAATTTTTCATAAGTTTCCTCTGTTGAAACGCGCCAGACTGATAGCTTCACAGCCGCTCGAGCGTTTCCGTATGATCGTTGGTCCATCGGTTGCGGCCGACCAGCGCAGCCAAATCCCTTTATCGTCGGCCAAGCCCTTCTGGTTCCCTGCCGTATCATATCCGGCGAGTCATCTTAAGTTTGCCGTCGGCACGAACAGGCGCTGCCTTTGTCAAAATGCAACACGACAGGCCTCTCGGCGGCAACTTGCTCCATCGGACGGCGCCGCCTGCGCTCCCGGTCAGGAACACTATC
>JBBSUT010000015.1:0-25654 GCA_038234155.1 Sphingomonadales bacterium
ACGATGGACCGCGAAGCCGGGATCGCCCGCGAGAAGGCGGCCGAGAGCGGCAAGCCGGCCGATATCGTCGAGAAGATGGTTCAGGGCTCAATGAAGAAGTTCGCCAAGGAAAACGCGCTGCTGAGCCAGGTGTTCGTGATCGACAACAAGACGCCGATCGAAGACGTGGTGGCGCAGGCCGCCAAGGATGCTGGCACCAAGATTGCGCTGACTGACTATGTCCGCTTCCAACTGGGCGAGGGCATCGAGCGGGAGGAAAGCGATTTCGCCGCAGAGGTGGCCGCCGCCGCCGGCATCTGATCGCTTCGACCAACAGCGGCGAATTTTCCGCCGCGGCCACTTGGCCTGAAGGCGCGTGCCCCCTAAGGTGCGCGCCTTCATCATGTCCGGCATCGGGCGCGCGGAGGTGTTCCGGCGCGCTGACGGCACGAACCACAGAGGGGATATCATGCGCGGCTTCAACCGCATCCTGCTGAAATTGTCCGGCGAGGCCCTGATGGGCGACGGGCAGTTCGGCATCGATCCCGAAACCGTGGGCCGCCTGGCCGCCGAGGTGAAGGCCGCCAAAGACGATGGCATCCAGATATGTCTGGTCATCGGCGGGGGCAATATCTTCCGCGGCATGGCCGGCGCCGCCAAGGGCATGGACCGCGCCCAGGCCGATTACATGGGCATGCTGGCCACGGTCATGAACGCGCTGGCGATGCAGAATGCGCTGGAGCAGCTGGGCGTGGCCACGCGCGTGCAATCGGCGATCGAGATGGATCAGGTTTGCGAGCCGGTGATCCGCCGCCGCGCGCTGCGCCATTTGGAAAAGGGCCGCATCGTGATTTTTGCGGCGGGTGTCGGCAGTCCCTATTTTACCACCGACAGCGGCGCCGCCCTGCGCGCGGCCGAAATGCAGTGCGACGCGTTGTTCAAGGGTACCAGCGTCGACGGGGTCTATAACGATGATCCCAAGACCAATCCCGATGCGGTGCGTTTCGAAACCGTGGGTTATGACCAGGTGCTGAGCGACAATCTCAAGGTGATGGACGCCAGCGCTGTGGCCTTGTGCCGCGACAACGACATACCGATCGTGGTGTTCTCGATCCGCGAGCGCGGCAATCTGGCCCGCGTATTGGCAGGCGAGGGGACGGCCACGACCGTCAGAAACAAGGAGACGAACTGATGGCGCAATATGACAAGGCTGATATCGATCGGCGCATGCAGGGGGCGGTGGAATCACTCAAGAGCGATCTGGGCGGTTTGCGCACCGGCCGCGCCAACACCGCGCTGCTCGATCCGGTGACGGTCGAGGTCTACGGCGCGACGATGCCGCTCAATCAGGTGGCGACGGTTTCGGCGCCGGAGCCGCGCATGCTGTCTGTCCAGGTGTGGGACAAGGGCAATGTGACGCCGGTGGAAAAGGCGATCCGATCGGCCGGGCTGGGGCTCAACCCCATCGGCGACGGCACCACGATCCGCCTGCCGATTCCCGATCTCACCGAGGAGCGCCGCAAGGAACTGGCCAAGCTCGCCAGCAGCTACGCCGAAAAGGCGCGCATCGCGATCCGCAACGTACGCCGCGACGGTATGGACATGATCAAGACCGACGAAAACAGGAAGGAAATCGGCGAGGACGATGCCAAGAAGCTGGAGAGCGAAGTTCAGAAACTGACTGACGATCATATTGCGGCAGCCGGCGCTGCGGCGGAGTCCAAGGAAAAGGAAATTCTCACCCAGTGAGGGGATGAGGGGGTGAAACGGACAGCACCAGCGGCGGAACATGGCGGCGGCGGCGCGGGCGGCATGCCGCGCCACGTCGCCATCATCATGGATGGCAACGGCCGCTGGGCCAAGAAGCGGCATTTGCCGCGCGCGCTGGGCCATCGCCGGGGTGTGGAAGCGGTGCGCGAAATTGTCCGCGCAGCCGGTGAGATGGGGCTCGAGGCGCTCACGCTCTACGCTTTTTCGTCTGAAAACTGGAAGCGCCCGGCCGCCGAGGTGGGCGATCTGATGGGGCTGCTCAGGCATTTCATCGTCACGGATATCGACGAATTTGTGGCCAAGGGCGTGCGGCTGAAGGTGATCGGCCAGTTCCGCGAATTGGCGCCCGACATCGTGGCGCTGATCGACGACGCGGTGGCCCGGACCAGCGGCAACGATCGCACCACACTGGTGGTGGCGCTGAATTACGGTGCGCAGGACGAACTGCTGCGCGCCGCCGCGCTGCTGGCACGTCGGATTGCGGACGGAGAGCTCAGCGCCGATGCGCTGACAACCGACGATTTTGCCGCAGGGCTGGATACCGCGGATATGCCGCCGCTCGATTTGCTCATCCGCACCTCGGGCGAGCAGCGTTTGTCCAACTTCCTGCTGTGGCAATGCGCCTATGCCGAGCTGTGGTTCACCGAGACGTTGTGGCCCGATTTCAGCCGCGCCCATTTCGCCCAGGCTCTGGCGGACTATGGCGCGCGCGAGCGGCGGTTCGGCGGCCGATGAACGTTGCCGGCTATCTGCGTCCCCGCTTCCAGCGCGAGCTGACCCGCCGGGTGACCGTCGGCGTGGCATTGATCGCGCTGGCGCTGGGCGACATCTGGCTGGGCTGGCTGTATTTCTGGGCGCTCGTCTCGCTCGGTTCGATCCTGATGATGGGCGAATGGTCCGATCTGGTGAAGGAGGGGTACAAGCGCCGCTTGGCCCAGGCCGCGATCTGCGTGCCGCTGCTGCTGCTGGCGCCGCAGCCGCCGTTCCCCGGCCCCTCGCTGATCGTGATCGCCGCGTTCGTGGCCATGGCGGCGGCATTGGCTGTCGGCGCGCAATCGATTCGCTTGGCGCTGGGCATGTTCTACGCCGGTCTGCCCGCGGTCGCGCTGGTGTTCCTGCGCGAGCTCGATTTTGGCCACGAAATTGCGATGTGGGCATTGGCGCTGGTCTGGTCCACCGACATCGGCGCCTTCTTTGTCGGCAAGACCCTCGGCGGGCCCAAGCTGTGGCCGGCGATCAGCCCGAAGAAGACCTGGTCCGGTGCAATCGGCGGCGTTCTTTCGGCGATCGGCGCGGGTCTGCTGTTCCACTATTTCGGCCGCCTGCCGCTCAGCCTGGCGCTGGCAAGTGGCCTGCTTTCGGTGGTGGCGCAGGCTGGCGATTTCTTCGAGAGTTACCTGAAACGCCGCGCAGGCGTGAAGGACAGCGGGGACCTGTTGCCCGGCCATGGCGGCGTGATGGACCGGCTCGATGGACTGGTGCCTGTCGCCCCGCTCGTGGCGCTGCTGTGGCTGTGGTGGATGCCGTGAACGCGCGCACAATCAGCATTTTTGGCGCGACGGGTTCGGTCGGCACCTCGACGCTGGATCTTGTTCGCCGCGATCCGGGTGCTTATGACGTGCAAGCGTTGACGGCGCACAGCGATGTCGATGGCCTGGCCAAACTGGCGCGGGAATTCGGCGCCAAGCTGGCCGTGATTTCCGACGAAGATCGCTATGATGACCTCAAGGCTGCGCTGGCCGGCTCCAATATCGGTGTGGCCGCGGGCAAACAGGCGCTGTGCGATGCGGCCGATTGCGATCCGGAGTGGACCATGGCGGCCATCGTTGGCTGCGCCGGGTTGGAGCCGGTTATGGCGGCGATCGGGCGGGGCAAAACCGTTGCGCTCGCCAACAAGGAATCGCTCGTTTCGGCTGGCGCATTGATGATGGCGGCCGTGGCGCGCAGCGGTGCCACGCTGCTGCCGGTGGATTCGGAGCACAACGCGCTGTTCCAGTGCCTGGCCGGTGGGCAGATCGCAGAGGTGCGCCGACTGATCCTGACGGCCAGCGGCGGGCCGTTCCGCGACTGGTCGCTGGCGCGCATGGAAGCGGTAACGCCGGAGCAGGCGGTTGCCCATCCCAACTGGTCCATGGGTGCCAAGATCTCGGTCGACAGCGCCACGATGATGAATAAGGGGCTCGAGCTGATCGAGGCGCATCACCTGTTTCCCGTCGGGCACGAGCAGATCGAGATCCTGGTCCACCCACAATCGGTGGTCCATTCGATGGTGGAATATATGGACTGCTCGACGCTGGCGCAGCTGGGGCCGACCGACATGAAGGTGCCGATTGCCAGCGCGCTCGCCTGGCCGCAGCGGATCGAGAGCGGTTGCAGCCCGCTCGATCTGGCCGCGATCGGCCGGCTGGACTTCGAAGCGCCCGATCTGGTGCGTTTCCCCGCGCTGGACCTGGCCCGCGGGGCGCTGCGGCGTGGCGGCACCGCGCCCGCCACGCTGAACGCGGCCAATGAAATTGCGGTCGCCGCGTTTCTGGATCGGCGGATCGGTTTCCTCGATATCGCGCGGCTGGTCGCGCGGGTGATGGACACCGCCGACACGGCCGAACCGTGCGGCCTTCAGGACATATTCACAGTGGATCGCGCTACCCGTGCTCGTACTTGCGAATTTGTGGGAGAGATGACCCGTGGTGACTGAGGGCCCCGGCCTGTTCCTGACGCTGCTCGCCTTTGCCCTTGTCATCGGCAGCCTCGTCTTCGTGCACGAATATGGACATTATTGGGCCGGGCGTCTGTTCGGCGTAAAGGCGGATGCGTTCTCGATCGGCTTCGGCAAGGAGATCGCCGGCTGGACCGACAAGCGCGGAACCCGCTGGAAGATCGGCGTCCTGCCGCTGGGCGGTTATGTGCAGTTTGCCGGAGATATGGGCGCGTCCAGCCAGCCGGACCCGGACGGCGCGGCGCTGCCGGAAGCCGAGCGCGCACAGATGTTCCAGTTCAAGCCGCTCTACCAGCGCGCGCTGATCGTGCTGGCCGGGCCGGTGACCAACTTTGTGGTCGCCATCGCGATCTTTGCGGGCTTCTTCGTGGCGCTCGGCCAACCGGTGACGCCGAGCGTGGTGCCGCAGGTTCTGCCTGGTACCCCGGCGGCCGAAATGGGTTTGCAGCCCGGCGACGAAATCCGCGCGATCAACGGTACCCGGACCAAGACCTTTGGCGCGATGGCGCGCGAAGTGTCGATCCACCCTGGCGAGCGTGTCACCATGGCGGTCAATCGCGGCGGGCGCGACATCGCGCTGGCCGGTAACATCGGCGTGCGGCTGGAGCGGGACCGGTTCGGCAATGATTACAAGTTCGGACTGCTCGGCATCCCCTGGCCGGCGCAGGTGATGCGCGATGTGCCGTTGTGGGAGGCACCGATCGCGGCCACCAGGCAGACGGGAGAGGTGGTTCGCCTGATGGTGACCACGCTTGGACAGGTTTTCAGCGGCCGCCGTTCCGTCAAGGAACTGGGCGGACCGCTCAAGATAGCGCAGATTTCCGGTGAGCAGCTGAGCCAGGGTACTTATGCATTTGTCGGTTTTATCGCACTCATCTCGATTAACTTGGGGTTCATTAACCTGCTGCCAATTCCGATGCTGGATGGAGGCCACCTCCTGATGTACGCGGCGGAAGCCGTCCGGCGCAAACCGGTCGGGCCGCATACCCAGGAATGGGCCTACCGCATGGGCTTTGCGCTCGTCGTCGCGTTCATGGTGCTGGTGACATTCAACGATCTGTCGTCCTTCGGCCTTTTCTGAGGCGAAGCTTTCTTGATCGGATCGCCTGCATCGTGCAAGGCGGCGCCCGATCGCATAGGAGCCGGCCCAAGCCGGTAGCTAAGGGACCGGCCACGCCGGTAAGGGAACGGGATTGACCCAGGTGACAGCACGCCTTCGCAAGAACAGTCGTACGCATTTTGCAGCCATGCTGCTGGGTGGCACGATTTTGTCCGGAATCGCCATGCCGGCGATCGCGCAGAATCAGGCTCCGCCGCCGCCCGCGGCCGCGCCGGAGGCTGCCGCGCCGACATTGGCCGCGCCACCGCAAGGCGACGTGATCCGCACCATCTCTGTGGCCGGCACCCAGCGGCTCGAGCCGACCACGGTGCTGACCTATGTCAAGCTGCGTCCGGGGCAGGTCTATACCCAGGAAGCGGCCGACGAGGCGCTGCGCGATCTGTATCAGACCGAATTGTTCGGCGATGCCAGCATCCGCAACGAAAACGGCGCGGTGCTGATCCAGGTGACCGAGAACCCGGTCATCAACCGCATCCTGGTGGAGGGCAACAAGCGCATCAAGGACGAGAAGATCACGCCGGAAATCCGGCTCGCCCCGCGCCAGATCTATACTCGTTCCAAGGTGCGCGCCGATGTTGCGCGGATTATCGAACTGTACAAGCGTCAGGGTCGCTTCGCTGCTAGCGTGGAGCCCAAGGCGGTGCAGCTCGACCAGAACCGCGTCGATATCGTGTTTGAGATCAACGAAGGGCCCAAGTCCAAGGTCCGCGCGATCAACATTATCGGCAACGAGGAATATTCGGACGGACAACTGCGCAGCGAGATGGCGACGAAACAGTCGCGCATATTCCGCTTCCTATCGTCCAGCACCAGCTATGATCCCGATCGCCTGGCCTATGACCAGCAGAAGCTGCGGCAGTTCTACCTGACCGAGGGCTATGCCGATTTCCGGGTGGTGTCCGCCGTGGCCGAGCTGACCCCGGACAAGGAAGACTTCATCATCACTTATGTGGTGGAGGAGGGCGAGCGCTACAAATTCGGCGATGTAAAGGTCGAGAGCGAAATTCGCGATTTCGACGGCGCGGCATTGTCAAAGAACCTCGCCATCAAGAAGGACGCCTGGTACAACGCCAAACTCGTTGAGGATACGGTTGAGAGCCTGACCGAGACGGCCGGTCTGTTCGGTTACGCTTTTGCCGATGTGCGGCCCAATTTCATGCCGAACCGTGAAACCCACGTCATGGATGTCACCTTCGTGGTGGCCGACGCGGACCGGACCTATATCGAAGAGGTGGAGATCAACGGCAACAAGGTTACCGAGGACAAGGTGATCCGCCGTGAATTCCGTCTGGCCGAAGGCGATGCGTTCAACAGCTTCCAGGTCCAGCGTTCGGCCAACCGCATCAAGTCGCTTGGCTATTTTCAGGATGGTCTGGAGATCAAGCAACGCCAGGGAAGCGCGCCCGATCGCATCATCCTGTCCACCGATGTCGAGGAAAAATCGACCGGCAGCCTGACGCTGTCGGCCGGCTTCTCGAGCATCGAGAACTTCATCTTCTCCGGCTCGATCGAGCAGCGCAATTTCCGCGGCAAGGGGCAGCAGCTGCGCGCATCGGCCAGCTATTCCAGCTATTCGAAATCTGTCCAGCTGGGCTTTACCGAGCCCTATCTGTTCGATCGCAACATCGCGCTGAGCGGCGATATTTTCCGTAAGGATCTGAACAACTTCTTCTTCGGCGTGGGCGGCAATCGTCAGACCAACTACAGCCAGGTGTCGACTGGGTTCCAGGTGGGTACTGCGGTCCCGATCAACGAGTATCTGGCGGCATCGCTGCGTTATAGCCTGGTCAACGATGACGTCTCCGTGGCTGACCGCTTCCGCAGCGATCTGCTGGGCGACGGCGTGCTTCGCTGCGATCCGGCGCTGATCAACCGCTATCTGTGCGATGCAGAGGGTTCGCGCATCACGTCGCAGCTCAGTTATTCGCTCAGCTATGACGCGCGTGACAGCCGCTATCGCCCGACGCGCGGCCAGTTCATCGTACTGACGCAGGATTTCGCAGGGCTCGGCGGCGACGTGAAGTTTCTGCGCACCAAGCTGCAGGGCGGCAAATATTGGAAGGTACTGGGGGGCTTCATCCTCTCCGCCACAGCCGAGGGCGGTTACATTCGCCCGCTCGAAAAGCGCGGGCTTGAGGGGCAGGGCGTCGACAATGTCCGGCTGACCGATCGCTTCTTCTTGGGTGAACCGCAGATCCGCGGCTTCGATATTCGCGGTGTCGGTCCCCGCGTGCAGCGTGCCGCGGTGCTCTGTATGGCAACCGACGGCACCGATCCCAAGCCATGCGCCGCCGGCAATGTAGCGGCCGACATTGCGCTGGATGGTAACGGCAATCCGTTGTTCCCAACGGATCGCAAGACCATTCAGGACAGCCCGATCGGCGGACGTGCTTATTACCTCGGCCGGCTGGAGCTGGAAATTCCGCTCAGCGCCAGCGTGCGCGAACTGGGTCTGCGTCCCTCTATCTTCGTCGATGCGGGCGCGGTGTTCGATATCACCTCGCCGCTCACCGACACCTTTTTGCCGGGCGATCCGCGGCTTACCACCACACCGCTCGACGCTGCCGGTAATGTGTTCTGCTTGCCTGCGGACGGCACTGCCAGCATGGTCGGCATGGGCACGACCTGTCCTACGGGCAGCACCATATTGACGCAGACCGGCACGCCGTTCCAGGAACGGTTCGTCGGCAACAGCGCGCAACCGCGCGTGGCTATCGGCGTCGGCGTCAACTGGAATTCACCGTTCGGCCCGCTGCGTATCGACGTCGCCCGCGCGCTGCTGAAGCAGACCGGTGACGACACCAAGACCTTCACATTCAATGTAGGAACCCAATTCTGATGAAACATATCGTCAAAGCCGCGTGTCTGGCTCTCACCGCCTCCACCGCCACCATCGCGCTGACCGCGCCGGTCATGGCGCAGCAGGTCAAGGGCATCGCCTATGCCGATCTGGAAGGGGCCGCGCGTCTGTCCACCGCTTACACCACGGCCGCACAGCAGCGCCAGACCACCTATGCGGCGCAGATCCAGCAAGCACAGGCCGCGCGGCAGGCCGACGCCGCCCGCCTGCAGCCGCTGGCGGACCAGTTCAACGCCCAGCGCGCATCGGCCACGCCGGACGAAAACCAGCTGCGCACGCTGGCCACCCAGATCCAGCAGATCCAGGGTGAGAGCGAAGCCAAGACGCAGCAAATTCTGCAGCCGCTCGCCATGTCCGAAGCTTATGTGAACGAACAGATCGGCGCCCAGCTGAAAGCGGCCGTGGATGCCGCGCGCTCGCGTGCCAAGGTGACGATGCTGTTGACCGCAGGCGCGGTGATCGATTCGGACGAAAGCTACGATCTGACCGACGAGATTACGGCTGAACTGAACCGTTTGCTGCCCACCGTGCAGATCGTGCCGCCGGCTGGCTGGGTGCCCGCCGCCCAGCGCGACCGGCAGGCCGCGCAGCAGGCGCAGCAGCCCGCCGCTGGCCAGCCCGCCAACGCGCAGCCTGAAGGCCGCTGAGGCCCGGTTTGATGGCCGATAGTCCGATCGTCGCTAAGCTGGAGTATGACGTTCGCAAGGTGATGGCGGTGCTGCCGCACCGTTATCCCATGCTGCTGGTCGACCGGGTGATCGCGCTGGAAAAAGACGTCTCGATCAAGGCGATCAAGGCCGTCACCATGAACGAGGGTTTCTTCCAGGGACATTTCCCCGGGCGCCCGATTATGCCGGGCGTAATGATCGTGGAGGCGCTGGCGCAGGCTGCCGGCGTTCTGGCGATGGAAAGCTTCGATCTGGCCGGTTCGGGCAAGCTGGTCTATTTCATGGCGATCGAGCAGGCCAAGTTTCGCGCGCCGGTGGAGCCGGGCTGCCTGCTTGAACTCGACGTGTCCTTCATCCAGAAGCGCCCGCGCGTCTGCCGGTTCCAGGGCAAGGCGACGATCGAGGGCAAGCTGGCGGCCGAGGCCAGCTTCACCGCCATGATCGCCGATCCCCCCGCCGACGCCTGAGCGACATCGAAGGATCGCAACGGCGTTCCCGCGCGGCTTGCATAAACCCAGCGGCACCGGTAAGGCCCGCGCTTTCCCGCGGTGGCTGTTCGGAAATCAGCCCGCAACCGGAGCGATACGCATGAAGAACGACATCCACCCCGATTATCACATGATCACCGTCCAGATGACCGACGGCAGCCAGTATCAGACGCGGTCCACCTGGGGCTCCGAGGGCGATACGCTGCAGCTGGACATCGATCCCAGCTCGCACCCGGCATGGACCGGTGGCAACTCGCGCATGCTCGATCAGGGCGGCCAGGTGGCGCGCTTCAACAAGCGATTTGGCGGTATCAGCCTTAAAAAATAAGCGGCCGCGCGCCTGCGCGTTCGCCGTATTTCTACAATCGCAAGTCCGGGATCAGGGCGCGCCAGAGCAGCAGCTTTCGGCGCAGGAGCTCGCGCGCCTTGCCCGGATCGGTCCGCAGCAGGCGCAGCCGCATGCCAGGCCGCAACTGGCCCATGCTGTGTCGGTCGGCGCGGACCACCTGCGCAATCCGCGGATAGCCGCCGGTCGTCTGCGCATCGATGCCGAGCAGGAACGGAGGTCCCGAGGGCGGAGCCTGCAGCGTACCGGGGAACACCGCCGCGCTGGCAATGCCGCCGGGCCGGGCGCGCAATTCAGGTCCGGCCAGCGCACAACCAATCCGGTTGGCGCGGTTCGCGATGGTGAACGGCTGGCCGAACAGCGCGTCGCTATCGGTTTTGCTCAGAAGGCCGTGTTCCGGGCCTGGGACGCAGTGCAGGCCGATCTCGTCGGTCATGACCTGGCGGTACGCGGGCGGCACGTTCCGATCCAGCGGGCCAGCGGCTCCAGCCAAGGCCAGATGATCGCCGGCGCGCAAAGCCGCGCCCCCGATACCGCCGGCCAGATATGTCGATGTGCCGCCCAGCGTTTCTGCGATCGCGAAGCCGCCAGCCACCGCAAGATAACTGCGCACGCCCGTCCGCGCGCCATGAATGCGCAGCGCCGCGCCCGCCGGGATGCGGTGGCTGCGGCCGGTATCGACCGGTGTACCGTCAATGTCCGCGCTGATCGCCGCGCCGCAGATCGCCACAGTCGCCGCACAGTCGAAATGGAAACTGGCGGCGGACAATGTGATCTCCAGCCCGGCCATGTCCCAGGCATTGCCAACGCACCAGTTGGCCAGTGCCAGCGTAACCGGATCGGCCGGGCCCGCGCCGGGCAGGGCAATGTGGCGGTGTCCCGTCATCGGCCTGCCCTGCAGGCTGGTCTGCAGCCCGCCGTCCAGAATGTGGAGCCGCCCGCTCATCGCCGCCGGAGCCGATCAAACTGCGCCCGGTCTATCGCCGTGAAGCGCACCCGCACGCCCGCGCGCAGTAGGCTGGGCGGATTGCGGGCGACATCGAACAGCGCGGCGGGCGTCCGGCCGATCAGTGGCCAGCCGCCAGGCCCCGCAAAAGGGTAGAGGCCGCACAAGCCGCCGAGCAGCCCTATCGATCCTTCGGGCACGCTCTGGCGCGGCTGATCGAGGCGGGGGATGGGCATGACATCCGCGGCGGCACGGCAATAGGCAAAGCCGGGCTGGAAGCCGATCATGTCGACGGTCCACTTCTGCGCCGCGTGCCAGCTCGGCAGATTGGCAGCGGCGAGCCCCAAATGACGGGCTACGTCCGCAGCGTCGGGGGCAAAAGCGGCGGCGTAGCAGACGGGGATATCGAAGGTTTCCACCGCGCTGTCTTCCTCCACAGCAACCGAAGCTAGCGTCCGCGCGAACAACAGCCGCGCGGTATCAGGGCCGGTCCGCTCGGGATCGAAGCGCACGGCAAGGCTGTCCAGACCTGGTACCACCTCCTCCCAATCGGCGCGCCCGAGCAGCGCCTGCGTGGCCGCAAGCCGGCGTGGCCGGTCCGGCATCGGCGCGCTGAGCCAGTCGTCGGCAACGTAGATCGCCAGTTCATCCGCGTTCAAAAAAGGTCCGTCCGCGCTCATAACAGGCCTGTCTGCGCTCATCAGGCACCGGGGGCGGGGCGGATGGTGAGGCCCGCCGCTTCGAGCGCACAGCGGATTTCGGCGGCGCTTTCCAGCGCCGCGTCGCTATCGCTGTGAAGGCATAGACTGTCGGCCGCGATGGTCAGCGTGCCCCCGTCCGCGGTGCGCACCGGTTGTCCCGTGGCCAGCGCCAGCGCCTGCGCGGCGCGACCGGCGGGCGTTGCGATGACCGCGCCCGGCGCGCTGCGGGGCACGAGCCGTCCGCGCGGGGTGTAGCGCCGATCGACGAACGCCTCTGCGATGAAAGGCAATCCGGCATCGGCGGCAGCCTGCGCGGCGGCCGATCCCGCCAGTCCCACCAGCGGCGTGCCGGGCAGCGCATAGGCGCAGGCGCGGGCAATCAGCGCGGCCAGAACGGGATCGTCGGCCATGTCGTTGTAGAGCGCGCCATGCGGTTTGACGTGGCACATCGCGCAGCCGCCGATCCGCGCGGCCTGCGCGAACGCCGCAAGCTGCGCGGCGATCGATGCGATGAGGTCATGCGGCGCGATGTCCAGCGATCGGCGGCCGAAATGTGCCCGGTCCGGATAGCTGGGATGCGCGCCGGCCGCAACGCCGCGCGCCTTTGCCGCCGCCAGCATCACCGCCATGCTGCCGGCATCCCCGGCATGGCCGCCGCACGCGATGCTGCAACTGCTGACCATGTTCAGGATGGCGATGTCGCGCGCCTGCGCCTCGGGCATTTCGCCCAGATCCGCATTGAGATCGATGCCGCGCGTCATGGCCACAGGCCCAGCGCGCGCAGCACCAGCCGCGCGCCCAGCAACAGGCAGATTAGCCAGACCAGCGCAGCCCAGCCCGCCAGCGCGCGGCTGGTTTCGGCGGATCGATAGGCCATCCACACCAGGATTCCGGCGACCAGCGGCAGCAGCAATCCGTTGGCCACCTGCGCGATGAGGATGATCGAGACCAGATCGGCCCCCGTCGCCGCCACCAGCGTGCCGATCAGCACGATCGCCGTGGCCGTAACGCGAAACACCAACCGCCGCGGATCACCGCCGGGCCACAGTTCGGACAGGATATAGCCGGTCGCCATCGGCGCGGTAACGGCCGACGTCAGGCCTGCACCGAACAGCCCGAAGCCGATGGCATAGCGCGCCAGCGGTCCGTAAACCGGCTCCACCTGCCGCGCGATATCGGCAGCGTTGGCAATATCGCCGCCAACGCCGCTGGCCGCCGCGGTGATCAGAATGGCAATCGACACCAGCGCGCCAATGCCGATTGAGACGATCGTCTCAAGCCGCATCTCCGCCACATCGGAACCGGGCGTCCACCGCTCGCGTGCGGCGGCGGCATGCAGAAACAGGTTATACGGTACGATGGTGGTGCCAATCAGCGCGATGGCAGTGAACAGCCCGCCCTCTGGAACGCGCGGGATCAGGCCGCGCGCGACTGCGCCCAGATCGGGCTGCACCGCGATGCAGGCCACCAGAAAGGCGGCGCTCATCACGATTACCAGCCCGATCATCAGCCGCATCAGCCAGCGCAGCCGACCCAGCGCCAGCAGCAGCGCGGTGACGGTGCCGACGGTGAGCGCGGGCCATGGGGCTGGCGCATTCCAGCCCAGCGCGCCAAGGCCGAGCGCCGCGCCGCCGATATTGCCGCTTTCATACGCCGCATTGCCCAGCGCCAGCGCGACAACAATCAGCAAGCCCATGGCCAGTTTGGCGGCTGGCGCGGCGACGCTGCCCACCATCGCTTGCGCCAGACCCTGCCCGCGCAGCACCGCGATTCGCGCGGCGGTATATTGCAGTATGATGGTCGCGATCCCGGCGAACACCAGCGCCCAAAGAAGCGCCATGCCGAAGCCAACGCCGGCCACCGAACAAGCGGTAACGGTGCCGGGCCCTATGAAGGCGGCGGCGACCAGCATGCCAGGGCCGGGCCTATAGCGGGTCACGGGCCATATCGTGGCAGCGACAGCAGGTGGAGGAAGGCACGAACATTACGCACTTTGGTAGCGCGCTTTGCGGGTATACGGCAACGGCCTTGCCCGTCGGTTACGGTCTTGCACTGCGCAGCGCACCGCCCTACAGAGCGCGCTTGCGGCAGCGTGACTGCCCATGGCGATCGTAGCTCAGTTGGTTAGAGCGCCGGTTTGTGGTACCGGAGGTCGCGGGTTCAAGACCCGTCGATCGCCCCATTTTTCTCAACCATGGCCTGGCAGGTTCGCGGCAACGCCGGGAAATCGGTGACAAGCGGCAGCTATAGCATTATTGCGTGGCCAAGACCGTTAATTTCCACGACTGAACAGGATTGCCGCCGATGTCATCGCTCTGGTCCCACCCCGATTACGACGCGCACGAAACGGTGCATTACGCCCACGACATCGGCTCCGGCCTGTCGGCGATTATCGCCGTGCACTCCACGCATCTGGGGCCAGGAACGGGGGGTACGCGGTTTTGGCATTATGCCGACAAGGCCGATGCGCTGACCGACGTGCTGCGCCTGTCGCGCGGCATGAGCTACAAGAACGCGATGGCCGGGCTTCCGCTCGGCGGAGGCAAGGGGGTGATCCTGGCGGGCGAGGCGCGCGAGAAAACGGCCGACATGCTGGCGGCCTATGGCCGCGCGATCGATTCGCTGGGCGGCCGCTACGTCACGGCAGAGGATGTCGGCATCACCACCGAGGACATGGTCGCGGTGGCCAAGCAGACGCGCTACGTCTCCGGACTGCCGCAGGCCGACGCGAACGAGGCGGGCGGCGACCCCGGCCCGTTTACCGCGCGCGGCATCTATCTGGGGGTGTGCGCCGCGGTGCGCCACAAGCTGGGCCGCGAATCGATGGACGGCGTACATGTCGCCATCCAGGGCGTGGGCAGCGTGGGCGGCGGGCTGGCGAAACTGCTCGCGCAGGACGGCGCCAGACTGACCATTGCCGATATGGACCGGGACAAGGCCGATGCCATGTCCGCCCAAATTGGCGCGCGGCAAGTCGGGCTGGACGAGATCATGCGCGTGGAGGCGGACGTGTTCAGTCCCAATGCGCTGGGTGCGATCCTGGACGAGGTGTCGATCGCCAATTTGAACGTGCCGATCGTGGCGGGCGGCGCGAACAACCAGCTCGCGCGGCCGGACGATGCGCAGCGGCTGTTTGATCGCGGCGTGCTGTACGCGCCCGATTACGTGATCAACGCGGGCGGCGTCATCAACATCGGCCTGGAATATCTGGGCGAAAGCTCGGCCGACGAGGTTAATGCGCGGATCGACAACATCCCCGCGCGGCTCGAGGCGATCTGGCGGCGCAGCGAGGCCGAGGGCGTGCCGTCCGCCAATGTCGCCGACCGGATGGCGCGCGAATTGATCGGCCGATAATTTCCGGCTTCCGTAAAC
The DNA here is from genome assembly GCA_038234155.1 of Sphingomonadales bacterium. Classification (GTDB taxonomy): domain Bacteria; phylum Pseudomonadota; class Alphaproteobacteria; order Sphingomonadales; family Sphingomonadaceae; genus Novosphingopyxis. Next base: position 14,967 of record JBBSUT010000015.1, read on the forward strand.
ATGATGATGGTGCGCTCCTGGGAACGCGGGAGCCCCCGCGGGCACCGTTCCCTGATGGATAGCTGCCTTGCGCTGGGGCACGCGTTAATCTGAGGCGCAAGGTGCCCTATCCGGCTTTTCATCGAGCAGAAAAGCGCCTAGTTTCTGCGCCAACCCATGCACCGCTTTGCCAACCCCACCCGTTTCCTGAAGTTCGCCAAGCCGCTGACCGCGATTCTGTTCTGGTCCGGGCTCGTGCTGGCGCTGGGTGCCTGCGTCTGGGGACTGGCCGTTGCGCCTGCTGATCGGTTGATGGGCGAGACTGTGCGTATCCTTTATATCCATGTGCCGACGGCATGGCTTGCCATGGGCGGCTGGGTCGCCATCGCTGTCGCCAGCATCTTGCAGCTGGTCTGGCGGCATCCGCTGGCGGGCATCGCGGCGCGCGCTGCGGCACTGCCCGGCGCGGTTTTTGCCGGGCTGTGCCTGCTGTCGGGATCAATCTGGGGCCGCCCGACCTGGGGCACCTGGTGGGTGTGGGACGGCCGCCTGACCTCGATGCTGATCCTGTTCTTCCTTTATATCGGCTATATCGCGCTGGTGAACGCCAGCAGCGACCGCGGGCAGACCAGCCGCACGGCCGCGATTTTCGGTATTGTGGGCGCGGTGAATATTCCCGTCATCAATCGATCGGTGGTGTGGTGGCAGACCGTGCACCAGCCGCCCAGCATCACGCTGTCGGGCTCTACCATCGACCAGAGCTTCCTGTGGCCGCTGCTGGCAAGCGTGATCGGCTTTTCGCTGCTGTTCGGCGCGATCGTGCTGATGCGCATGCGCGCGGCGCTGGCCGACATTCGCGTCGAGGCACGGCTGCAGCGGATGGCGGCGGCGTGACCCAGTGGAGCTATGTCTGGCTGGCCTATGGCGCGGTGCTGATCGGGATGGCCTGGCTGCTTGTCGCCAGTTGGGGCGCGATGCGCCGGGCGGAGCGCCGGGCTGCTGCGATGCAACGCACATGAAGGCCAAGCACCAGCGGCTCACGCTCGTAGCCGTCGCCGTTGCGGCGCTGATCGGCGCAGCGCTGCTTGCGATGCTGGGTCTGCGCGATCAGGCGGCCTATTTTTATCAGCCCGCTGCGCTGGTGAAGGCCCATGTGCCGCCGGGGCAGGCGATCCGGCTGGGCGGGCTGGTTCTGCCGGGATCGATTCGCAAGGCCGCCGACGGCGTCACCACCGATTTTCGCGTATCCGACGGCGAAGCGACGGTGCCGGTCAGTTATCGCGGTATTGTGCCTGATCTGTTCACCGAAGGATCGGGTGTGGTCGCCACCGGGCGGATGGCGGCGGGCGGCGTCTTTGTGGCGGACAATTTGCTGGCCAAGCACGACGAAAACTACGTACCGCGCGAGCTCGGCAACATCGACAAGGCGGCGGTGATCAGTGAAAGCCAGACGCTGATCAAATGAACGGGCACGCATCTTGATCGCCGAGGCCGGCCTTGCCGCCCTGTGGCTCGCCGCGGCGCTGGCGCTGCTGCAGACCTTTGCCGGGTTCGGGGGGCTGGGCGATCGGCTGGAGCCGCTGACGCGGTGCTTGCGCGCCTTCGCTGCGGCGCAGGGGCTGCTCAGCCTGACTGCCTTTTTGCTGCTGATATGGCTGTTTGCGCGCACCGATCTGTCCGTGCTGCTGGTGGCCGAGAACAGCCATGTCGATAAGCCGATGCTCTACAAGATCGCCGGAACCTGGGGCAATCACGAAGGCTCGATGCTGCTCTGGGTCACCGTGCTGGCGCTTGCCGGCGGGCTCATCGCGCTGCTGGAGCGCAAGCTGGACGCGCGCAGCTTTGCCGCCACCCTGGGCGCACAAGGGCTGATCGCCTTGGGTTTCTACGCGTTTCTGCTGTTTTCGTCCAATCCGTTCGCGCGGCTGAACCCCGCGGCGCCGACGGGGCAGGGGCTAAATCCGCTGCTGCAGGACCCCGGCCTCGCCTTCCACCCGCCCACGCTGTATATCGGCTATGTCGGGCTTTCGGTGGCATTTTCCTTTGCCGTGGGCGCAATGCTGACGGGCAAGGCCGGCCCCGGTTTTGCCCGCGCGATGCGGCCTTGGGTGCTGATCAGCTGGATATTCCTGACGCTCGGTATCACTGCGGGCAGCTACTGGGCATATTATGAGCTCGGCTGGGGCGGCTGGTGGTTCTGGGACCCGGTGGAAAACGCGTCCTTGATGCCCTGGCTGGCGGCGACCGCGCTGCTGCATTCGGTGTCCGTGCTCGCGGCGCGCGACGCCTTGCGCGCCTGGACAATCATGCTGGCGCTGACGGCCTTCGCGATGTCGATGATCGGCACGTTCCTGGTGCGATCGGGCATCCTCACCAGCGTCCATGCCTTTGCCGTCGATCCGGAACGCGGGGCCTTCATTCTGGGACTGCTGGCATTATATATTGGCGGCGCGCTGACCCTTTTTGCCACGCGAATCGGCAGCGTGCGGCAAGGCGCGCCCTTCCACCTGTTCAGCCGGGAGGGCGGGCTGGTGGCCAACAACATCCTGCTCTCGGCCATCCTCGCGATCGTGCTGATCGGCACGCTCTATCCGCTGATCGCCGAGGGGTTGCTGGGCGAGCAGCTCTCGGTCGGTCCGCCCTATTTCAACAAGACCACCATGCCTGTCGCGCTGCTCCTCATGCTGTTTCTGTTTGCCGGGCCGTTGCTGCGCTGGAGGCGCGATGGGTCGGGCGGCCTGCCGCGCAAACTGTTGCTGCCGGCGGGCGCCAGCGTTGTGGCGCTGGTGCTGCTGCTGGTTTTGGCGCCGGGCGCGAGCATCTTGCCACTGCTGGGGCTGGTGCTCGCGGCCGGTCTGGCAATCGCCAGCGTCGGGCCCCTGTGGGGCCGCAACCTCTTGCGCACACCGCTGCCAATATACGGTATGGTGCTGGCCCATTTCGGCATTGCCGTGGCGGCGGTGGGCATGGCGTCCGAATCCGGTTTCACCCAGGAGAAGCTGGCCGCCGTGCGCTATGGCGAGGTGCAGGAGGTGGCCGGCTGGAAGGTCCAATTGCTCGGCCTCGACCCGGTGGCCGGCCCCAACTGGACCGCGATCGAGGCGCGCGTGCTGGCGGAGAAAGGTGACGGTCGCTGGATCCTGCGCCCGCAATCGCGCAGCTACCCGGCACCTGTGATGCAAACCAACGAGGCCGCGCTGCTCAACCGCTGGAACGGACAGCTCTACGTCACGCTGGGATCGCAGGACGATCAGGGGCGCTGGCAGCTGCGGCTGTGGTGGAAGCCGTTCGTCTCGATGATCTGGCTGGGCGGCGTGCTGATCGCGCTGGGGGGCGCGCTGGCGCTGCTCGGGCGTTTCTGGCGCAGTTTGCGCGCTGGCCGCGAGCGCCGGGAACAGCCGGAGCGTTTCGCGTGAGCAAGCGCTGGGTCCTGTGGCTGCCGCTGGTGCTGTTCGGAGCGATCCTGATGCTGGTGCTGTGGGGCATGAACCGGGAACGGGACGATTTCGTGCGCTCCAGGCTTATCGGCCAACCGGTGCCCGAATTCACGCTGCCGCCGGCCATCGCGGGCAAGCCCGGATTGTCCAGTGCAGATCTGGCGACGGGCGAGGCGCGGCTGGTCAATTTCTTCGGCAGCTGGTGCATTCCGTGCCGCGCGGAAGCGCCCCAGTTGGCGGCGCTGGCGGCGGCCGGCGTGCCGATCGACGGCGTGGCGCTGCGAGACGATCCGGCAAATGTTGCGGCGTTCCTTGCCGAAAACGGCGATCCGTTCCAGCGCATCGGCGCGGACCGGGACGGACGGCTGCAGGTTCTCTTCGGATCGAGCGGGGTGCCGGAAACTTATCTGATCGGCCCGAACGGCACGATCCTGAAACAGCATATCGGCGATATCGGCGCGGACGACGTGACCGGACTGATCGCCGACTGGGAGCGCGCGGGATGAGGGGGCTTGCGGCGCTTCTCCTGCTGTTTCTGGCCGCCGCGCTCCCCGCGCAGAACGATGGCGGGGTGGACGCGCCTTATGCCAACCAGCAGCTGGGCGACCCGGCAGCCGAGGCTGCGGCGCGCGATTTGATGTATGAAATCCGCTGCGTGCAATGCCAGAGCCAGTCGATCGCCGACAGCGATGCGCCGATCGCCGCCGCGATGCGCAGCGAAGTGCGCTCGCGCGTCGCCAACGGCCAGTCGGTGGATGATATTCGGGCCTATTTTATCGCGCGCTACGGTGATTACATCACCTTTGATCCGCCGGTTTCTCCGCTCACCTTGCCGCTGTGGTTTGCACCGATTCTGGTGATCGCGTTCGGGCTGTGGCTTGCCAAAGGGCGGTTCCGGCGGTGATGGGCTGGCCGATCATGATCGCGCTGGCGGCGGCGGTGTTCGGCGGGCTGTGGTGGCTGGGCGGGATGCGGCGCAGCGCGTTTGAATGTGTCGGTGCGGCGCTGATCCTGGCCTTTGCCGGATACCAGTGGCAGGGACGGCCGGGCCTGGCAGGTGTTGCGGCCGAACCCGAAGTCTCGCGCGAGCAGGTGGCAGCCTCGCTCATTGCGCTGCGCAACCAGATGGACCGCAACTTTTCGCCGGCCAAGCGCTATGTTACGCCGTCCGACGGCTATGCGCGGCGCGGCGATTATGTGGGCGCGGTGCAGATCCTGCGCGGCGGCACGCGTGCCAATCCGTCCGATGCCGACCTGTGGGACGCGATTGGCCTGCAGATGGTGCTGGCGGCGGACGGGCACCTTCCGCCAGCCGCCAAGCTGGCATTTGCCAGAGCGCAGGCGGCCGATCCGCGCCATCCCGGGCCGCTCTATTTCACCGGGCTTGCAGCTTTGAGGGAGGGAGAGCCGGAGGCCGCACTCGTCGCCTGGTCGCGGCTGTTGTCGGGCGATTACCGCGCGGGCGACTGGCGCCAGCAGGTTACCGTGCAGGTCAACGCGCTTGGCCAGGTAATGCGCGGCGTGATGGACGCTGCCCCGTCTTCCCGCATGCCAACTGCAGCCCCGCAGTTGGCGCCGCAGTTGGCGCCGCAGTCGGATCCGAGGTTGACTCCGCCGCCAGCACCGCCGCCACGGACATGAACACCGGCTGCGAACACGCGATTGCACAGCGCTTGTGGCCATGCTAATCGCGCCGCTTCGTCGGTCCTATCGCCGCCGTCAAACCGAACTTGGGGGCAGCCCGGACTTGGGCCAATCTGAAATTCAACTCATGACAGGCCGGCAACAATATGGGCGATGACGCGCAGATGGTGAGCGCCCACACGCGCCGCGACGGACCCAGCGCCAGGGCCAAACTGGCGTTCAGCGCCGTCGGGATCGTGTTCGGCGATATCGGCACCAGCCCGATCTACGCCTTTCGCGAGACCTTTGTCGGGCCGCACCCACTGGCGATCGACCGTATCCACATTTTCGGCGTCGTCAGTCTGATCCTGTGGTCGATGGTGCTGGTTGTGGCGGTGAAATATGTCGTTATCCTGATGCGCGCCGACAACAAGGGGCAGGGCGGCACGCTGGCGCTGCTCGCGCTGCTGATGCGGCAGGTCAATTCGGCCAGGCGCGGATCGCTGATCGTGATATTGGGCGTGTTCGCCACCGCATTGTTCTACGGCGATGCGATGATTACGCCGGCCATCTCGGTCCTCTCGGCGGTCGAGGGCATAACCGTGGTGCAGGCTGGCATGGAGCCGTTCGTGGTGCCGATCGCGTTCGTGCTGCTGATCATGCTGTTCATGATCCAGAAGAGCGGTACCAGCAAGGTGGGTACATTGTTCGCCCCGGTGATGATCGTCTACTTCATCGTGTTGGCGGTGCTGGGGATGATCCAGATCGTCAATAATCCGGTGATCCTCTACGCCATCAACCCATATTACGCGCTGCAATTTTTCATGGTCGACAAAGCGACCGCGTTCCTGGCGCTCGGCTCGGTCGTGCTGGCGGTGACCGGATCGGAAGCGCTGTACGCAGACATGGGCCACTTCGGCAAAGGGCCGCTGCGTCTGAGCTGGTTCTGTTTCGTGATGCCCGCGCTTTTGATCAACTATTTCGGTCAGGGCGCGATGATCGACGCGCTGGACGGCGCGGCGGCACAACAGGCCGTGGAAAACCCGTTCTTCCTGCTGGCGCCCGATATGCTCCGCCTGCCCATGGTAATTTTGGCCACCATGGCCACGTTTATCGCCAGCCAGGCGGTGATATCCGGTGCCTTCTCCGTTACCCATCAGGCGATCCAGCTCGGCTTCGTGCCGCGTCTTTCGACGCAGCACACCAGCGTGTCCGAGCAAGGGCAGATCTATATCCCGATTATCAACTGGGTGCTGATGATTGCGGTGCTGCTGCTGGTCGTCACCTTCAAGAACAGCTCCAGCCTGGCTTCGGCCTATGGCATCGCGGTGACCGGGGCGATGCTGATCGACACCTGCTTGTTGGCCGTACTGCTGATCTCGGTCTGGCGCTGGAAGCTTTGGTGGGTGGTGCCGCTCGTGGGCATATTCTTTATGGTCGACGGGGCCTATTTCGCTGCGAATACCACCAAGATTCCGGACGGTGGCTGGTTCCCGCTGCTGATCGGCGCGTTCGCGTTCACCTTGCTGACCACTTGGTCCAAAGGGCGCAAGCTGATGCGCGAACGGATGATGGAGGTGGCCCTGCCGATCGAGATTTTCACCAAATCGGCCAAGAGCAGCGCGACCCGCGTGTCCGGCACCGCCATCTTCATGGCGTCCAGCACCCGCGGTGTGCCCTCGGCGCTGCTGCACAACATCAAGCACAACAAGGTGCTGCACGACCGGGTGGTGATCCTGACGGTGGAAATTCAGGATGTTCCGTTCGTCGATGAGAGCGAGCGCTATCATATGACCGATCTTGGCGACGGCTTCTGGCGGCTGATCCTGCATTACGGCTTTATGCAGGAAACCGACGTGCCGCTCGCGCTGCTGTCGATTGACGAATGCGGCGGCCCCTTTGATATGATGCAGACAAGCTTCTTCCTGTCGCGCCAGACGCTTTTGCCGTCGGAAAAGCCGGCCATGGCCGTGTGGCGTGAGAAGCTGTTCAGCTGGATGCTCCGCAATGCGGCTACGGCGATGGAGTTCTTCCGGCTGCCAACCAACCGCGTGGTGGAACTGGGCAGCCAGGTGCGTATCTGACCTTCTGAGTTTGCGCCTTCCTTGATCGCATTCCCCGGCACGGCACGACCGCGCCGGGGATTTTTTTTGCATGTCCCGGACCATTCAGCTCTTGCATGTTCGTTCGAACGAACTAAATCGCGCAGCATGATCGAGAACAGGCTACTTGACGAGGCAATCACCGCTTTCGGCACCCATGGCATGGAAGGCGCCAGCACGCGGCGGATTGCCGCTGCGGCCAATGCCGCCATGTCGGCAATAACCTACCATTATGGCGGCAAGGAGGGCCTGTATCTGGCTGCCGCCGATCGTATTGCCGAGCGAATGGGAGATGACATGGAGCGCCATCTCAGCCGCGCGGCTGCCATCGCGGACGGCGATGCGCCGGGGGCGCGCGCGGCGCTCAAGGCGTTGTTTGCGGAACTGGGTGACAAAATGATGAGCGACCGGATGGCCGACGTCTCCCGCTTCGTACTGCGCGAGCAGATGAACCCGACCAGCGCATTCGATCGAATTTACGACGGCTTCCTGCAGGGGATTTTCGAATGCGTGCGGCGGCTGATTGTCGTCACCACAGGCACCGATCGGCAAACCGCCGCGATCACCGCTTCCGCGCTGGTGGGCCAGGCGATGAGCCCGCGATCGTCCAAGGCCACGTTGCTGCGGCAGCTCGATCGCAAAAGCTTCGACGCGGACATCAAGATCGCCATCCAGCACCGGCTGGCGGCCAATATAGACGCGGTTCTGAACGCGCTGGCCGAGCAACCCTCTCCCACCTCGAAAGACTAGACATGACCGATCAGAGCCCGTCCTTTAACGCGCCTGAACCGCGCGCCGCCGCCGCCGTCGACGGCAGCGGAAGCGATGCTCGTGGAGACGCGGCTCCAACCGAACGCGGCGAAGGGGCCGGCGGAAGCGAGCAGCACGGCGAGCAGCCAGAGAACGGGGCCGTTGGGGATCCCCCCAAGAAGAAGTCGCTGTTCAAGAAGCCGCTGTTCTGGATCATCCTGATCGTCATCGCCGCGGCCGTCGCGATCGGCGGCACGCTCTATTATCTCGATGCCCAGCAATATGAGTCGACGGACGACGCGTTTATCGATGCACATATCGTGCGGCTGGCGGCGCAAGAGGCGGGCACGCTGACGCAGGTGGCCGCGGTCGACAATCGCCACGTCAAGGCGGGCACGTTGCTGGCGGTGATCAAGGCGTCGGGCCAGGTCGATCGGCAGGACGAGGCGCAGGCCAATGTCGAGCAGGCGCGCGAGCAATATCGCCAGCAGCTGGCGCAGATCGATGCCGCGCAGGCCCAGCGCCAGCAGGCCGCATCCGAAGCGCGTGTGCCGATGGCCGCCGCGCAGAAGGCGGCGCAGGATTTGCAGCGCTATCTGACGCTGTCCCGGATCGACGCCAACGCGGTATCGGCCCAGCAGCTGGACGAGGCGCGCAAGGAGGCCCGCCAGGCCGCCGCGCAGGCCGCTGCCGCGCGCAGTCAGATCGACAGCGCTGCCGCCGCCGTCACCGTGGCGCGCAAGCAGGCAGACGTGGCGCAGGCCGCCATTGCCGCGCGGCAAGCGTCGGCCGCCGCCACCCAGACCAATATCGGAAATTTGCGGATCACCGCGCCGATTGCCGGACAGATCGTGAACCGGCAGGTCAATGTCGGCAGTTACGTCTCGCCGGGCGCGCAGCTGATGGCGATTATCCCCGAAACGATGTGGATTACCGCCAATTTCAAGGAAACCCAGCTGCAGCACATGCGCATCGGCCAGCCGGTGGACATTGTGATCGATGCTTTTCCCGATGTAAAATTTGTCGGCCGGGTGGACAGCTTTCAGCGGGGCGCTGGCCAGGCGTTCGCCATCCTGCCGCCGCAGAACGCCACCGGCAATTATGTGAAAGTGGTGCAGCGCGTACCGGTCCGAATCACGTTCGACGTGAAAAACGGACCCGATCCGCGCACATATCCGATCGGCCCGGGCATGTCGGCCCTTCCCACCGTCAAGGTCCGCTGATCCCGTGGCGCAGGCAGCAGCGGGCGGTCATGGCTGGACGCCGTCGCGGTCGGCCGCGGGCAAATATAGCCCTTGGTTGATCGTCGCGATCATTTCGATCCCCACGTTCATGGAGGTGCTGGACACCGCCATCGCCAACGTCGCGCTCGATCATATCGCTGGCAGTCTGTCGGTTTCCACCGATCAGGCAACCTGGGTGCTGACGAGCTATCTCGTCGCCAACGCTATCATCATCCCGATCTCGGGCTGGCTGAGCGATGCGATCGGCCGCAAGCGCTATTTCCTGCTGTCGATCGTGCTGTTCACAGCGGCGTCTTTCTTGTGCGGAATTGCACCCAACCTAACCACGCTGGTGATCGCGCGGGTGCTGCAGGGAATAGGCGGAGGCGGGCTGGCGCCGGTCGAACAATCTATTCTGGCCGATACCTTTCCGCCTGAAAAGCGCGGCATGGCCTTTGCCGCCTTTGCCATTGTGGTGGTGGTGGGGCCGGTACTGGGGCCGACGCTGGGCGGCTATATTGTGGAATATGCCAGCTGGCACTGGGTGTTCCTGATCAACGTGCCCGTCGGCATCCTGGCTTTTTTCCTGGTTACCACCTTCGTCGACGAGCCCGATCAGGTGACGCTGGACCGCAAGGAGCGGTTCAAGGGCGGGCTGACGATCGATTACATCGGAGTGCTTCTGGTCGTGCTGGGCCTGGGCTTCTTCGAATATACGCTGGACCGCGGCCTGCGGGAGGACTGGTTTGCCAGCCCGCTGATCGTGACCACCGCGTCGATCGCGGCGCTATCGCTGGTGGCGCTGATTTTCTGGGAGCTCAACCACAAGGACCCGGTGGTCAATTTGCGGCTGCTGAAAAACCGCAATTTCTCGGTCACGCTGCTGATTATGGGGATCACCGGGGTCATCCTGTTCGGCACCACCCAGCTGATCCCGCAGATGCTGCAGCAGGTCATGGGGTACAGCGCGCTGGACGCCGGACTGGCGCTCACGTTCGGCGGCTTCGCCACGCTGGCCGCGGTGCCGTTCGCCGGGCGCCTCAGTGACAAGGTGGATGTGCGCTGGCTGCTGTTCCCGGCGCTGCTGGTGCAGGGTGCCGCTCTATGGAACATGGCGCAGTTGAACACGGACATGAGTTTTGCCGACGCCGCCACCGCGCGGCTGTTTCAGGCTGTGGCCCTGCCGTTCCTGTTCGTGCCGATCAACGCGGTGGCGTATATCGGGCTCAAACAGACGCAGACGGCGCAGGCCTCCAGCCTGCTCAACGTCTGCCGCAACCTGGGCGGATCCATTGGCATTTCGCTGTCACAGACCAAGTTCGCCAATTCGCTTCAGATCAACCAGGCGCAGCTGGTCGATCGGCTCAATCCGCTTGATCCCAACTACACCCAATGGATAGATCAGGCGCGCGGCGTCCTGCCGGGGGCGGATCAGACGGCGATAGCGGTGCTGTACGGACAGGTGCAGCGCCAGGCCGCCATGCTCAGTTTCATCGACGTGTTCTATTTCCTGATGACAATCGTGATCGTGGCGTCGCCGCTCGTCTTCCTCATGCGATCGCCCAAAAAGGGAA
>JBBSUT010000016.1:0-25506 GCA_038234155.1 Sphingomonadales bacterium
ATCAACATGATAATGGGTGTTACCGCCAATATTGCGCGTGCCGCCGGAACCCGCGCCGACATCGTGCAGCGCCTCCTCCATTGCGGCGACCACCTTGGGGTGTTGGCCCATGCCGAGATAGTCATTGGAGCACCACACGGTGATCGGTTTCGGCCCGTTATGGTGGGCGAAGCAGCGCGCATTGGGATAGGCGCCCTTGTTGCGCAGGATATCGATGAAGACGCGGTAGCGTCCTTCCTCGTGCAGGCGATCGATTGCCTGGGAAAAGATGTGATTGTAATTCAAGCTCATAGAAACATGCCGCTGGTCGCTACTATCAGGGGGCGGACATAGGAGCGAGGACCGCAGAAATCCAGCGCTAACGGCTTGCAATAAGGTGTCACAGGCTTTCGAAACGGGTCAGCCCGTATCGCGCCAGTCCGGCCTTGTAGGGCGCGGCCTGCTTGGGAGGACCGGTTGAGACGAACAGGCCGCCCGCCGGATCGCTATCGCAGAAATCGGTATCGCACAGAGACAGGATGCGCCGGGCAATCCCCTGCGCGCCATCGATAAACCGCAACGTCGGCGGTGCGGCGGCGGTCAGCTCTTCCGCCAGCAGCGGGAAATGGGTGCAGGCCAGCACGGCGATGTCCATTCCCATCGCTTGCGGCAGGGATAGCAGGCGATCGATCACGGCAGCAAATGTTGCAGGATCGTTCCGCTGCCCGCGCAACTTTCGCTCGGCTGCCTCCACCAGTTCGGGTGCGGCGACGCGGACCAGCCTGACACCCCGTCCGTGATCGCGCAGCAAATTATCGATATAGGGCTGGCGGATCGTCGCCTCGGTTCCGATCAGCCCGATGACGCCGCTTCGCGTGCGCTCGGCAGCGGGTTTTACGGCCGGCACGGTGCCCACAACCGGGATGTCCAGCGCCGCGCGGACGGGCGGCAATGCGATGGTGGACGCGGTATTGCAGGCAATGGTGACCAAGCGCGGCCGATAGCGCTCTACCAGCCGGCCCAGAAGCGCGGGCACGCGGGCGGCGATATCGGCCTCGCTCTTGCTGCCATATGGCAGACCGGCGAAGTCTGCCGCGTAAATAATAGGAACGCGCGGCGCGGCCACCTGCAGCGCGCGCAGGATCGACAGGCCGCCGACGCCGGAATCGAACAGCAGGATGGGGGCGGCGTCGTCCATAGAGGCTTCGCATGGCGCGGTTCGCCGCCCCGGTCAATCGCGGCTGCGGTCAGCTTTTGGAGGGCAGCAGATTCTGAAACCAGGTGCGATATTCGGCCAGGCTGACCCGGCCATCACTATTGCCGTCGGCAACTGCAATCGCGGGGGTGTGCGCGGAACTATCGGCACCGGACGTTCGCTTGTCGAGCAAGGTGAATTTGATCGATTCCATTTCCGACTTTTCGATAAACCCTGAGCCGTCGCGATCCAGCTTGGCGAAGGAGTCGGCAATCTTCTCGTCGAGGCCTTTGTCGGGCCCGATATATGTGACGGTGGAGGATTGCGCGCTTGGCTGGAACGATGCCGTCACGGCGGGCTGACCGGCCAAGGCGACCGCGAGAGTGGTAAGAAGAAGGCTCATCAAGATTACTCCGGAAACCGTGGCACGTCGCCGCGATAGTCCCGGGGTTTCCGGCCGGGATACGGCGTGCCTCAGGATGTCGACGGATTCGGCTGCGATCGATAGCTCCGGCGAACCGGATGCGGCCCGGCCGTAGCCCTCAACCCGCCCAAACAGCCGCGCCGCCTCAAGCGAAGTCGACACATCCAGTTTTTGCCGCGCGGATTTCAATCTCTTTTCGACAGCGTGATGGGTTACGCCGAGGTCCAGCGCGATTTCCTTGGCGGTGGCGTGGTGCAGCCAGCGCGTCAGGCAATCGCGTTCCTTCTCGGTCAAACGCGCGACGGCTTTTCGTTCGGGATCGGTGTCTGGATCGGTCATATCGCCGCCGATCCTACCGGCATCGCGGCGATCCGAATAGTACGGCCGGCTGGTACCGGTGCCATGATCGATCAGAGGCTTAGACAAAAGCGCTCAGCGCGTTATGGAAAGCCATGCTTCTCCTTTACGCTGTCCTGATCGGTTATCTGCTCGGCTCGATCCCCTTCGGTCTGCTGCTCACGCGGCTGGGCGGCGCGGGTGATCTGCGCGCAATCGGTTCGGGCAATATTGGCGCCACCAATGTGCTGCGGACCGGCCGCAAGGGACTGGCGGCGGCGACGCTACTGCTCGATCTTCTGAAGGGCCTGGCTGCGGTATTGCTCGCGCGGATTCTATTTGCGGGAACGCCGGAACTGGCAGCGCAGGCTGCTGCGGGCGGCGCGTTCATTGGCCATCTCTACCCGATCTGGCTGCGTTTCAACGGCGGCAAGGGGATCGCGACGCTGGGGGGTATCCTGTTCGGCCTCTTCTGGCAGGGCGGGCTGGTCTATGCTGTGATCTGGCTGGGCGCGCTGGTATTGCTGCGCATCAGCTCGCTGGCGGGGCTGCTCGCGGCGGCGTCCGCGCCGGTTGCCGCACTGCTGCTCGGCCGTCCGGATCTGGCACCGCTCCTGCTCGGTTTCTTCGTACTCACGCTGTGGAAACACCGCGGCAACGTGACGCGGATGCTCAAGGGGCGGGAACCGAAGATAGGGCGCGCTTAGAAACATTCTTTCGGGGGGAAGATGGATGGAAGATGCATTTGATCGGCTGCGGCTGATCCGTTCGGCCAATATCGGCCCGGTGGGCTTTGTGCAGCTGCTCGCGCGGTTCGGCAGCGCGGGCGCGGCGATCGACGCCCTGCCCGATCTGGCGCGGCGTGGCGGCGGACGTGCGCCCCGACTGGCGGACCGCGGCGCCATTGAGGCGGAGCTGCGGCAGTTGGACACACTGGGCGTGCGATTGCTGTTCCTGGGCGCGCCAGACTATCCCGCACTGCTCGCCGAGATCGACAACCCGCCGCCGGTGATCGGCTATCGCGGTAACCGCGCGCTGCTCGATCGGCGCGTGGTCGCCATGGTCGGTGCGCGCAACGCCAGCGCCTCGGCCTGCCGCCACGCCCGGGGCCTGGCGCGCGATCTGGGCGTGCAGGATTTCGCGGTCATCTCCGGCCTGGCGCGCGGGATCGACACCGCCGCGCATCATGGGTCGATCGAGGCTGGCACCATCGGCGTGGTTGCGGGCGGGATCGATATCCATTATCCGCCCGAGAACCGCGATTTGCAGGAAGTGATCGCCGATCAGGGCCTGCTGCTCGCCGAACATCCACCCGGCACCGAGCCGCGCGCCCGCCATTTCCCTTTCCGCAATCGCATCATTGCCGGGCTCGCGCTGGGCACGGTGGTGGTTGAGGCGGCACCGCGCTCGGGATCGCTGATCACCGCGCGCCTGGCCGGAGAGGCGGGGCGCGAAGTCATGGCGATCCCCGGCAGTCCGCTCGATCCCAGATCCCGGGGCTGTAACCAGCTGATCCGCGACGGTGCCATCCTGGTGCAGTCCGCTGACGACATCGCCGAGCAGCTGTCGCCGCTCGATCTCCGTGCGGTACGTGCGCCGGCGCAAGCATTCACCCCGCAGCCGACCGATGCCGAAGACCGCAGCCGGCGCGCCCTGGGCGATCTGCTCAGTCATGATTTCGTCGCTGTGGACGAGCTGACCCGCCAATCGGGCGAGCCGGTCGGCGTGGTACAGACGGTGCTGCTGGAGCTGGAACTGGCGGGCAGGCTGGAGCGCGCGGCGGGGGGCAGGGTGCGGCTGTGCTGAAGCCACGCCATAACAAGGCAGGCGGCACCCTGCGAGCTGCGCTTCCTGCCTAAACTTTGATCGGTTTCTTGTCCCGGCCCTGCCGCCTGCCCACATGAAACCCATGCCCGCTGAACACTGGATCGAGCCGCACCCAACCGGCATCTACGTCAAACCCGCCGATGTCTGGATCGACCCGTCCACCCCCCGGCCCCGCGCGCTCGTGACCCATGGTCATGCCGACCACGCGCGCGGTGGTCACGGCGCGGTCTGGGCCACGCCGGAGACGCTGTCCATCATGGGCCTGCGCTACGGAGTTGGCGCGGAAGGCCATGCGGCGGCTTACGGCGAAGAGGTCGATCTGGGCGGCGGCGTGGTTGCCAGTTTCCATCCCGCCGGTCATGTGCTCGGATCGGCGCAGATCCTGCTGCAGCACGGAGGCGAGCGGGTCGTAGTTACCGGTGATTACAAGCGCCGGGCAGACCCCACCTGCCCCCCGTTCGAGGTGGTCAAATGCGACGTGTTCATCACCGAGGCCACCTTCGGCCTGCCCGTATTCAGGCATCCGGATACCGCCGGGGAGCTGGCCAAGCTGCTCGAGGCGCGCGCGGCGCATCCCGATCGCTGCATTCTGGTGGGTGCCTATGCGCTGGGCAAGGCGCAGCGGGTGATCGGCGAACTGCGCAATGCGGGATATCATGAGACGATCTATCTGCACGGCGCGCTGGAAAAGATGTGTTTGCTGTATGAGGAACTTGGCGTCGATCTTGGTTCGCTCGCGCCGGTCGCGGAGCGCAGCAAGGACGAGCTGAAAGGCACGATCGTGCTGGCCCCGCCCGGCGCGCTCAACGACCGCTGGAGCCGGCGCCTCCCCGACCCGATCACCGCCATGGCGTCGGGCTGGATGCGCGTGCGCCAGCGTGCCCGGCAGCGCAATGTGGAGTTGCCGCTGGTCATATCGGACCATGCCGACTGGGAGGAGCTGACCCGCACGATCGAGGAGGTGGCACCCAGCGAAATATGGGTCACGCACGGGCGGGAGGATGCGCTGGTCCACTGGTGCACCATGCGCCAGATGAAGGCGCGCGCGCTGGCGATGGTCGGTCGGGACGAGGACGAGGATTGATGCAGGCTTTCGCTGACCTTCTGGACCGCCTGATCTATACCCGCTCGCGCAACAGCAAGTTGGCGCTGATCGCCGATTATCTACGCGCCGCGCGCGATCCCGACCGCGGCTGGGCGCTGGCGGCGCTCACCGGCGAGCTGGACCTCAAGACCGTGAAGAGCACGCAGATCAAGGCCATGGCCGACGAGCGGTTCGATCCGCTGCTGTTTCGCATGAGCCGGGATTATGTCGGCGATACCGCCGAGACGGTGGCACTGATGTGGCCCGATCCGCCGCCCGGCACGGCGCGCAGGCCTGAGGAGGACAGCGCCGATCTTTCCATCTCGGCCGTGGTCGACCTGTTGGCCGAAACGACCCGGGCCAATGCACCGCAGCTGCTCGCCGGGTTGATGGACCGGCTGGATGCCAACGGCCGCTACGCGCTGTTGAAGCTGGCCAGCGGCGGCATGCGGGTTGGCGTATCGGCAAGGCTGGCCAAGACCGCGGTGGCGCAGGCTTTCGCGCTGGATGTCGACGATGTCGAGGAGGTGTGGCACGCGCTGGCGCCGCCTTATGCGCAGCTGTTCGCATGGGGAGAAGGCAAGACCGCGCGGCCCGATCCCGAAGGCACGCCCTATTTCCGCCCGTTCATGCTCGCCCATCCACTGGAGGATACGCGCGTCGATCTGGTTGATTATGCCGCCGAATGGAAATGGGACGGCATCCGTGTGCAGATCGTCGGTACGCACGGGGAGGTCCGGCTCTACAGCCGCGGCGGCGACGATATCACCATGAGCTTTCCCGACATAGCGAATGCCTTTTCCGCCGACGCGGTGGTGGACGGCGAACTGCTCGTGCGCGGCGACGTGCAGGGCGGAGAAGCCGCCAGTTTCAATGCGCTGCAGCAGCGGCTGGGACGCAAGACCGTGTCTGGCAAGATTCTGAAGGATTTCCCTGCCTTCGTGCGGCTTTACGATATCCTGATCGAAGGCGGCGAAGACCTGCGCGCCCGGCCCTGGACCGAGCGGCGCCGGCGACTGGAGGCGTTCGTGCCGCAGCTGGAAGAGCGCCGGTTTGACCTCTCGCAGCTGATCCCGTCGGACAGCTATGAACATCTCGCCAGCGTGCGTGAGGGCGCGCGCGATGCGGCGATCGAGGGGGTCATGCTCAAGCGCAAGGACAGCCCTTATATCGCGGGCCGCAAAACAGGCCTGTGGTACAAATGGAAGCGCGATCCGCTGAACGCCGATTGCGTGATGATGTATGCCCAGCGCGGATCGGGCAAACGCAGCTCTTTCTATTCGGATTACACGTTCGGCTGCTGGACCGAGGACGATGAGCTGCTGCCCGTCGGCAAGGCCTATTCCGGCTTTACCGATGAGGAACTGAAGTTGCTCGACCGGTTCGTGCGGCAGAACACGATCCAGCGTTTCGGGCCCGTCCGCGAGGTGGAGAAGACGCTGGTGCTCGAAGTCGCGTTCGATTCGATCCATGACAGCAAACGCCACAAATCGGGGCTCGCAATGCGCTTTCCGCGGATATCGCGCATCCGCAAGGACAAGCCGGCGGATGAGGCGGACCGCATCGAAACGCTCAAGCGGATGGTGACCTGACCCCGATCTCCGCCGACCAAGCATAGCCGCCATAGAGCCGCTGAAAGGCGACGTCATGGCCCTCCCGATAAAAGCGGTCGATCAGTTCGGGCAGCTCGGCGCGGGCTGATACATGGAAGCGCGCGAGCCATGCGTAGAGCGCCTTGCGGAACAGCTTCGGCAAACGCTCCTGCTGACCGAAATCGACGATGTGGAGCCGGCCGCCGGGCGCAAGCACGGCCGCCCCCTGCCCGATCGCGGCCTGCCAGTCGGGGATCATCGACAGGGCATAGCTGATATAGGCGCGGTCCACCCGCTCCAGGCCGAACAGCGTCTGCAGGTCAAAGTCGGTCGCATCGGCCAGCATCAGTGTGACGCGGTCCGCCACCCCCGCGCGTGCCACGGCGGCGCGGGCGCTGACCAGCATTTCCGCGCTGATATCGAGCCCGTAAAACCGCGCCTCCGGATAGGCGCGTGCGGCGGCCACCAGGTTGCGCCCGGTGCCGCAGGCGATCTCCAGCACCGTGCCCCCCGGCGGCGGCTGCAACCGCGCGATCAGCCGGTCCCGGCCGAGCAGGTAATATTTGCGGGTGGCGTCATAGAAATGGCGCTGGACCCGGTATATCGCGTCCATCTGATGGGCATGATTGGAAGGGGTCATGGCGGGTCCGGTCATGTTCGATTGCTAGGCAAAGTATACAAAGTATACACCAGGTGGTTGCGCGGCATTGTAGATATGTTTCAAATGACGGAAATATTGTTTTGCACCCGCCCGGCCCTGCGCTGATTGTCGAGAGCCAAAGCGCGCGGTGGACTGGCCCGTGTAATTCCGCGCCGCAGGGCGGGCCCCGCCTATCACGTCAGCCGATCACGTCAGCCCATCACCTCAGGCCATCATGTCAGCCCATCACGCCAGCACGTAAAGATGTACGCCGCCATAGATCGAGCTGCGGTCGCGCGCCGTATATCCCTTCGATAACTCGGCGCGGTAGTCCCATGCGGCCAGCAGCGATACCGGCAGGCGCCCGGGCAACAGGCTTTCCTCTGCGGCGGTGCGGAACAGAACGCGCGCGCCGGGGCGGGCCGTGCGGGTGATTTCGGTCCACAATTCGGTCAGCTGCACATCGCTCATCCAGTCCTGTGCGTCGAGCAGGACGAAGCGATCATGGCTCGCATCCAGCGCGCCGGCCAGATGTTCGGTCATGCTGATATGGCGCACGGCCACGCGCTCGGCGCGGCTGCGCACGGCAGCAAAATGGCGCTCCTGAAGATAGGGCGGCAGCGGCGCCCCGGCATCCTTGCCATAGCCGCGCCCGAACGCCTGCCAGGCGAAATAATTGTCCTTCAGCGCGAAGTCGCAGGCGAGCTTTTCCAGCCGCGCCCTGAGCACGTCCGACATTCTGGCATCCCCCGCCAGCGCCTCGAACTGCGTCGGCGGAATGCCCAGTCCGAACAGCGAGGCGGGCTGATCGGTCAGCCAGCGGATGAACTTCTTGTCGAAAATCGGCGCGAGACAGGTCTCGAAAATCTGCCGTTGCTCCTCGAGGTTCTTGGCTTCGAGCAGCTGCCCGGGATCGATCCGGTAGAGCCTGGCCACAAGATGCGCCATTCCGATGAAACCGCCCAGAAGGCCGCGCCTGTACACACCCTTTGCAAAACCCCCGATACGGCGACGGCCGGTAAGATCGCGGCCCTCCCAATAGGCGCGGCTCGCCCGGTCAAGATGCGGGCGGACATGGCGCTCATAGGCGGCCACATTGTCCTGTTGGTCGGCCTCGGCGAAGAACCTGCGGAAGGCGGCATAGTCGGGCAGGTTGCGGGCCGCCGCGATCTTCAGCCTGTTGAGCGCGACATGCGCCGTGTTGAGGTCAACCGCCACGATCTCGGCCGGATCTGCGGTGAGATAGGACAGCACATTGCAGCCGCCGCTGGCGATCGCGGCGACGCGGTGGCCGGGCGCGATCTGCAGCGCCTCCATATCGACCACCGGGTCCTCCCAGATCTGCGCATAGACCAGCCCCTTGAAGGCGAACGCGAACGCCCGGTCCCACAATTTGCCGCCGCCCTCATGGCCGATCACGGCCTGCTCGATCTTTCGGTTTTTGCTGGGCATTTTCGGCTTTCTTACGACGTGGGAAAGGCCATAATCCGCATTAATCGTCATTGCGAGGCGCAGGCCAAAGCAATCCAGAGCCATTGCGGCGCTGTATTTGCTCTGGATTGCTTCGTCGCCTGACGGCTCCTCGCAATGACGGATGCGCCTTTATGGCGTCAGCGTTACCGGCTTATGACGCAGCCCTACCGGTCAGACTAGCGAAGGTCGCCGGATCGACATTGCCCCCCGACAGGGTAAGCGCGGTGCGCGCGGTTGGAGTCACTTTGCCCGACAGAATGGCCGCCAGTGCGACCGCGCCGCCGGGCTCGACGATGCGGCCCAGCTGATCCTTTGCAACGCGCATGGCCTGCGCGACCTCGGCTTCGCTGACGGCGATGCCGGTCGCGCCGCGCGCATGCAAAATGTCGAACGTCAGCGGCGAAACGCGCAATGTCTGCAACGCATCGCAAGCGGTGAGCGGCGGGTTCGGACCCACCGGCTCGATGACGCCATGACGCAATGACGCCCCCATATCGTCCCAGCCTTCAGGCTCGACCACTATGATGCGCGCGTCCGGATTGGCGAGCGCGCTGCCCGAGGCCAGCCCGCCGCCGCCGCAGCAGATGACGAGCTGTTCGGGCAGGTCGCCGGTATTCAAGTTCATCTGCGCGGCGATTTCCGCGCCGCAGCTGCCCTGCCCCTCGATAATCCAAGGATCGGCAAAGCTGGGGATGACGGTCGCGCCGGTTTCCACTGAGATGCGGTCGGCGATATCTTCTCGGGACTCGGTAAGCCGCTCGTAAAAGATAACATGGGCACCCAGCGCCCGCGTGCCCGCCACCTTGGTGTTCGGCGCGTCCGACGGCATCACGATGGTGGCCGATATGCCGCGCTCCCTGGCGGCCCAGGCCACCCCTTGCGCATGGTTGCCGCTGGAGAACGCCACCACGCCGCGCGCGGCCTGCGCATCGCTCAGATCCGCGATGCGGTGGATGCCGCCGCGGATCTTGAACGCCCCTACCGGCTGATCGCACTCCGCCTTGCACCAGATGATGACGCCGCCCACTTCCAGCGGTAACAGCGGGGTTGGCGGCAGCAGCGCAGCGACGCGGCTGGCGGCAATTTTAACGCCCTCGACGGAAGGCTTGCGAGCGGGATCGGTGAGATGCTGTCCTTGTCCGGTCATGGCCACAGGCTATATGCGATGGCCAACCCATCCCACAAATGCTTTCGCGGAGACGATATGAGCAAGGTTCTGGTAATCGGCGCGGGCGGCGTCGGATCGGTCGCTGTTCACAAGATGGCCCAAGTGCAGAAGATGAATGCTGGCATCTTCAGCGAGATCGCGCTCGCCAGTCGGACATTGCGCAAATGTGACGCCATCGCCGCTTCGGTCAAGCAACGCACCGGCGTCTCGATCTCGACCCACCAGATCGACGCCGACGATGTGCCGGCAACGGTAGCGCTGATCCGCGAGCTGGAGCCAAAACTCGTCGTCAATCTGGCGCTGCCGTATCAGGACCTCAACATCATGGATGCCTGTCTGGAAACGGGCGTGCATTATATGGATACCGCGAACTACGAACCGCGCGATCAGGCCAAGTTCGAATATCACTGGCAATGGGCCTATCAGGACCGGTTCCGGGATGCCGGCCTCATGGCGCTGCTCGGCTCCGGCTTTGATCCGGGCGTCACCAGCGTGTTCGCGGCGTGGCTGAAGAAGCACAAGCTGGATACGATCGAGCAGCTCGATATCCTGGACTGCAACGGCGGCGATCATGGACAGGCCTTCGCCACCAACTTCAATCCGGAAATCAACATCCGCGAGGTGACTGCGCCCGCCCGCCATTGGGAAAATTGGGCATGGATAGAGACGCCTGCGATGCAAGTCTCGGAGAAATTCGAGTTCGAGGGAGTGGGCGAAAAGACGATGTACCTGATGTATCATGAGGAGCTGGAAAGCCTCGCCAAATTCCTGCCCGAACTCCAGCGCGCGCGCTTCTGGATGACCTTTGGCGAGGAGTATATCAAGCATCTCAATGTGCTGCAGAATGTCGGCATGACGCGGATCGACCCGGTGATGTACGAAGGGCGCGAGATCGTGCCGCTGCAGTTTCTCAAAGCCGTGCTGCCCGAGCCGTCGAGCCTGGGCGAGACGACCAGAGGCAAGACCAATATCGGCGATATCGCCACCGGTATCGCCAAGGACGGCAAGCGGCGCACCTTTTACATCAACAATATCTGCGATCACGAAGACGCCTTTGCCGAGACCGGCAATCAGGCGGTGAGCTACACCACAGGCGTTCCCGCCATGATCGGCGCGGCGATGATCCTGTCGGGGGCATGGCGCGGAGACGGCGTATTCAACATGGAAGATTTCGATCCCGATCCGTTCATGGCCATGCTAAACGACCACGGTCTGCCGTGGCAGGTGACCGAGCTGGACGGGCCGGTTTCCTTTTGATGCAAACCCAGGCCGGCCATCCGGGCGCTTTCGTCCATTTCGATCTTGATCGCGTGCCCTCGCCCGCCTTCGTGGTGGACTCTGCCAAACTGCGCGCGAATTTGGAGATATTGGCGGACATCAAGCAACGGTCCGGCGCGAAAATCCTGTCCGCGCTAAAGGCTTTTTCGATGTGGGAGGTGGCGCCGCTGATCGGGGAATATCTTGACGGCGTGGCGACCAGCGGATTGTGGGAGGCGCGGCTGGCGTTCGACAAATATGAGGGCGAGATTGCCACCTATTCGCCCGCGTTCAAGGCCGGGGATCTGGCCGAGATCGCGGCGGTGTCGGACCATATCATCTTCAACTCGCCCGATCAGATCGCGCGCCACAGCAAGGCGATCATCGGTCTGCGCGATGCCGGTGAGCAATTCGACATCGGCCTGCGGATCAACCCGCTCCACGCGGAGGGCGCGGTGGCGAAATATGATCCGTGCCAACCGCACAGCCGCCTGGGTTTCCCCATCGATCAGCTGGTCGAGGCGCATATCGACGCGGTGGACGGCATCCATTTCCACAGCTTGTGCGAACAGGGGTTCGAGCCGCTGTACCGCACCTGGGAAGCGATCGTGCCGTATCTGGAACCCTATATCGACGATCTGGAATGGCTCAATTTCGGCGGCGGGCACCACATCACCCGCGCCGACTACGCGCGCGACGAACTGGTCGAGTTCCTGCATGACGTCGCCGAGACCACCGGCTGTCAGGTGTATCTGGAACCGGGCGAGGCGATTGCGCTGGATGCCGGCATCCTGGTCGGCGAACTGCTCGATGTGATGGACAACGGCATGGCCGTCGGCATCACCGATATCAGCGCCACCTGCCATATGCCCGACGTGATCGAGGCGCCCTATCGACCCGCCATGCTGGGCGAGGCGCGCGACGGGCCGGTCATCCGGCTGGGCGGGCCCTCCTGCCTGGCGGGCGATATCATCGGCGATTACCGTCTTCCCGGGCCGATGGAGCCGGGGATGCGCTTCGCCTTTCTGGATCAGGCGCATTATTCGATGGTGAAGACCACCACGTTCAACGGCGTGCCGCTGCCGTCGATCTGGCTTTGGGATAGCGAGACCGACGAACTGCGCGAAATACGCCGCTTCGACTGGAGCACGTTTCGGGACCGGCTGAGCTGAACCGCCGGAACGCGCAAGGCCGCGGCCCGTTCAGCAAGCAAACACCAAATCCGCTTTACAGCGCACAGGCGCAATCCTATATCGCGCGTCCGCTGCCCCATGGGGACTTCCAAACCGCAAGGCAGCTTAAAAACCGAAATTTGTCCTTTGGGGGTCCCTTGAATTGCACGATTTTCCTGACGCTCTCGCCGTAGTCCAGGCCACATCGCCGGACGAACCCGTGACGCTTGTCCGCCCTCATGCGGCGGAGCGCGCGGCGCGTTTCTTTGTTGAAAATTTCCGCGGCAAGACGCTCTATGCGGTGAAGGCCAATCCCTCGCCTGCGCTGCTGCGCACGTTGTGGCGCGCCGGGGTGACGCATTATGACGTCGCCTCGATTGCCGAGGTTCGGTCGGTGCGCTCGGCGCTGCCGCAGGCCAAGCTGTGCTTCATGCACCCCGTCAAGGCGCAGAGCGCCATCGCCGAAGCCTATGCCTCGCACGGCGTGCGCACCTTTTCGCTCGACAGCCATGAAGAGCTGGAAAAGATCCTGCAGGCGACCAATCATGCCGATGATCTTGATCTGTTCGTGCGCATCCGCGTGCCGAGCGATCACGCGCAGCTGAGCCTGGCTGCCAAGTTCGGCGCGCAACCGCATGAAACTGCCCGGCTTCTGATGGCGACGCGACAGGCGGCGGACGGCTTGGGCATCTGTTTCCACGTCGGCAGCCAGGCGATGAGCCCGCATGCCTATGTCACCGCGATCGAACGGGTGCGCGCGGCCATTGTCGAGGCCTCGGTGCTGGTCGATTACATCGATGTCGGCGGCGGATTTCCGTCTGTTTATCCGGGTCTCGAGCCGCCCGCGCTCATGCAATATTTCGAGACGATCTACCGCGCCTATTGGGATCTGCCGATCAGCTATTCGGCCGAACTGTGGTGCGAACCCGGCCGCGCGCTATGCGCCGAATATAATTCGCTGATCGTGAAGGTGGAGCGCCGCCGCGGCACCGAGCTTTACATCAACGATGGTGCTTATGGCGCGCTGTTCGATGCCGCGCATATCGGCTGGCGTTTCCCGGTGCAGCTGCTGCGCGCCAATGGCAATGCGGCCGAAATGACCGAGTTCAGCTTCTACGGCCCTACCTGCGACGATCTGGACCATATGACGGGGCCGTTCCTGCTGCCGGACGATATCAAGGTGGGAGATCATATCGAGATCGGCATGCTCGGCGCTTATGGATCGGCCATGCGCACGCAGTTTAACGGTTTTGGCACCTCAGGCTGTTTCGTGGTTGGCGATGAACCCATGGAGAGCCTCTATCGCGGCGATACCACCATGCCAGAGGCCGACAATGTGGTGGCCATCGGCAAGCGCTGACGGCTGCGTTTCGATCCGGGCGTTGGCGTAGCTTTTCGTCCGGGCGTTGGCGCAGTTTTGGGGCGGACCATCTGGCGCTGCTGCAAACGCTCTAGCGCTCGAACGCACCGATCAGCTCGACATGGGTGGACCAGCGGAACTGGCCCACCGGCGTGATCTTGCGCAACCGATAGCCGCCCGCGGTGAGCTGTACCGCGTCCTTGGCAAAGCTGGCCGGGTTGCAACTGACATAGGCGATCCGCGGTGTTCCGGCGGTGGCCAATCGCAGCGACTGTTCGCGCGCGCCTGCCCGCGGCGGATCGAGTACGACCGCCTCGAACCGGTCGAGCTCTGCGGTTTCCAGCGGCCTGCGAAAAAGATCGCGATGTTCGGTGACGGTGTGCAATCGCGCGGCATCGGCGCCGGCTTTCAGACTTTCGATCGCGGCGCGGTCCGCTTCGGCGGCATAGACGCGGCGGCCTTCGCCCAGCGACAACGCAAAGGTCCCTAGGCCAGCGAACAGATCGGCCAGCGTGGCGGCATCGCCGATCGCCTCGCGTACTGCGCCGAGCAACACCGCCTCGCCATCGGACGTGGCCTGCAGGAATGCGCCGGACGGCAGCGGCACGGTCGCCGGCCCGAACCGCACGGTAACCGGGCGCGGCTCCCAGCGCGGTTCCGGGCCGTATCCGTCGTCCACGCACAGGCGCGCCAGCGCGTGGGTCTCGCAAAAAGCGATGATGGCGTCATGGCCATCCAACCCTTGGAACCGCGCGCCCTTGATCGCGACATCGACCCCCTGCTCGGTCAGCGCGAGAATGATCTCCGCGCTGCCGCCTTTGGGCAGCCGGGTGGCAAGCAGCGCCCGCAGCGGAGCGACCATGGCGAACAAACGGGGTTCCAGCACATCGCACTGTGCCATGTCGACGACATGGTGGCTGCGCTCCCTGGTGAAACCGATGCGCGGACCTTTGGGGCCGTTGACCGCGTGCAGCACCGCGCGGCGGCGGCTGCGCGGCGGCGACATATGGACCGGTCCTACTTCGTATGGAACAATGTTTTGCGATTCCAGTGCATTGAGGACGCGATCGCGCACAAAGTCTGAAAGCGACAGCGCGTCCAGATGCTGGAGCTGACAGCCGCCGCACTCGGGGAAATGGCGGCATGGCGGATCGGCATGGTGCGGCCCGGCTGTGATACTGCCGTCCGCGGCGACCAGGTCCCCCGGCGCGGCGAGCGCTATATGGCGTCCATCACCGGTCAGCCCGTCGCCCATGGCGGCCACGCGCACCACCAGATCGGGATCGTCCGTCATGGGCCCGGCTGCCCGGCCGCGGCGCTGCCGGACTGGATACGCGCCGGCAGACGATACCGGTTGTCGTCTGCGGTCACCTCGATCATGTCATTGTCCAGAAGCTTGATACGCGTATCGTCGAACCCGTCCGCCGCCACCAGGCCGCGGCCGTCGGTCACGATCTCGAACCGCTGAAATCCGCCATCGGGATGATTGATGATCAGCAGCTCCCGGTTCGGTCCGGAAATTCGGTCGGTCGCGCAGGTGCGCGAAAAGCTGCTGCTGCCCGCCAGCGCGCATTCCACCTTGCCACTGGCTGCCTGCTGATCGCCCTGCTCCTGTTCCATCTCGGAGAGCCTGGCGTTGTCCGGCGCTTCGTCGCAGGCGCAAAGCAACAGGATCGGGGCGAGGCGGATAAGGGTGCGTATCATGTCGGCGCCTCCAGTGGAGCGGGAAATGCTGCCGTGCAAGAAGATTGGCGCGGGCGTGCCACCATGGTCCACAGCGGCGCGAACTGCGCGCGTAGCGCCTCCTGCGCCGCGATGGCGTCATGATGTGCCGGAAAGAGCGCAAAACAGGTCGCGCCCGATCCGGACATGCGGACATGGCCGCTATGACGGCGCATCGCCGCCAACAGGTCGCCGATCGCCGGCACAAGCGCGATCGCGGGCGCTTCCAGATCGTTGCGTCCGGCATTGAAACAGGCGGCGAGATCGCCGGATGGTAGCGGCCCCCCGTCGCGGCCGTCCCACCGGCGAAAGATCTCCGCCGTCGACACGCCGACGCCGGGATTGGCCAGCAGAACAGACACCCCGTCAAGACCCGCGATGTTGCAAAAGTCCAGCTGCTCCCCCTTTCCGGTTCCGATCGCGGTACGGCTGAAAAGACAGGCGGGCACATCTGCGCCAAGGTCAGCGGCGAGTGAAGCATAGTCGGACAACGGACGGTCCAGCCCCCACAACCGGTCCAGCAACCGGATCGCCGCAGCCGCATCGGCCGATCCGCCCCCGATACCGGAGGCAACCGGCAAATATTTCTCGAGCGTGAGCGTAGCGCCACGGCTCGGCGCGAACCGCGTCTTCATCGCGCGCGCGGCTTGCATCACCAGATTGTCGGCGGTGTTGCGAACCAGCGGCTGCGCAAACGGGCCGGTTATGGCCAGCGACAGTTGATCCCCCGCAGCGGCGGACAACCGGTCACCCTCGGTGAGGAAGGCGAAGCAGGTTTCGATCGCATGATAGCCATCGTCTCGCCGCCCGCGCACATGCAAGGCCAGATTGATCTTGGTGTAAGCGGTTTCGCGTAAAGAAATTGTCACAGCTAACGCGGCTTACATATTGGGATAATTGGGTCCGCCCCCACCTTCCGGCACCACCCAGTTGATATTTTGGTAGGGGTCCTTGATGTCGCAGGTCTTGCAGTGGACGCAGTTTTGCGCGTTGATCTGGAACCGCTCGGCACCGTCTTCCTGGACGAATTCATAAACGCCGGCCGGGCAATAGCGCTGCGAGGGACCATCGAAAATCGGCAGGTTCTTTTCCACCGGCAGCGCGGGATCCTTCAGCTGAAGGTGCACCGGCTGGTCTTCCTCATGATTGGTGTTGGACAGATACACGGATGACAAGCGATCAAAGCTGATCACGCCATCGGGCTTGGGATATTCGATCTTCTTGCACGCCTCGGCCGGCCATAGCTTGGTGTAATCCGGCTCGTGCTTCATCGAGATCGGCAGGCCAATGCGCGCGGTGCGCATCCACATGTCTATCCCCCCCAGCAGCGTGCCCCAGGTGCCGCCAAACTTGTCCACGCAAGGCTCCGCATTGCGGACGGTCTTGAGTTCGGTGGCAATCCAGCTGCTGCGCAGATTGGTTTCGTAATGCGTCAATTCGTCATATTCGCGGCCAGCCTGAATCGCCTCGAACGCGGCTTCGGCGGCCAGCATGCCGGATTTCTGCGCGGTATGGGTGCCCTTGATACGCGGCACGTTCACAAAGCCCGCAGCGCAGCCGATCAGCGTACCGCCCGGGAAAGTGAGCTTCGGCACGGATTGCCAGCCGCCCTCGTTGATGGCCCGCGCGCCATAGGCCACGCGCTTGCCGCCTTCGAGCAGCGCGCGAATGCGCGGGTGCTGTTTCCAGCGCTGAAACTCCTGAAACGGGGACAGATGCGGATTGCGATAGCTCAGCGCCACCACGAAGCCGAGCGCCACCTGTCCGTCCGCCTGATGATATATGAAGCCGCCGCCCCACGCCTCGTCCAGCGGCCAGCCCTGGGTGTGGACCACCTTGCCGGGCTGATGTTTGGCGGGATCGACATCCCACAATTCCTTGAGGCCCAGGCCGTAAACCTGCGGCTGGCAATCGGCTTCCAGATCGAACCGCTGCTTTAGCGTCTTGCTTAATCCCCCGCGTACGCCCTCCGCAAAAAACGTGTATTTCGCGGTCAGTTCGACGCCCGGCTCATAGTCCGCCTTATGCTCACCATCGCGGCCAATGCCCATGACCCCGGCCACGACACCGCGCACCGAGCCGTCTGCGTTGAACAATATCTCGGATGCCGCGAAGCCGGGAAATATCTCCACGCCCATGCCCTCGGCCTGTTCGGCCAGCCACCGACAGGTATTGCCGAGCGAGGCGGTATAGCAGCCATCGTTGCTCATCAGTGGAGGCAAGGCGATTTCAGGAATCGAGAAACAGCCCTTTTTCGAGAGAACGAGATGATGGTTCTCGGTCACCGGGGTTTTTGCCAGCGGACAATCCATCTTGCGCCAGTCGGGCAGAAGTTCGTCCATTGCGCGCGGATCAACCACGGCGCCCGACAGGATATGCGCGCCAATCTCGGAGCCCTTTTCCAGCACGCAGACGCTGAGGTCCGCCCCGGCCGCATCCGCCAGTTGCTTGAAACGGATCGCAGCAGACAGCCCGGCAGGACCTCCGCCCACGATCACGATGTCGTAGGGCATGGATTCGCGCTCGCTCATCCGGCAATTCCTTCTTTGGCGATAAATGTCGTTCGGTCCCGCATGTAAGGCGTTTTGCAGGTTTTTCACCGCTTTGCAATTGACGCGGCAGGCCGGAATATGGCTTCACCCTTGCGATGATCGGCGCAGCGCCTTCCCATACCGAACGGATGCAGTCCCTGCTCAGCTGGTGGCAGCTTGCAGGCGTGGAGGATTTCTGCGGAGACGGACCGGTCAACTGGCTGGAAATACCGGCCGCGCCGCCATCGGCGGTGGCGGCCGGGCGCGCCGCGCAAAACCGCTCCGTGCCCGCTCTGGATCGCTCCGCAGGTGGACGCCGGGCGGCCGCGCCGGAACCGGCATCGCCGCCGGTCCATGGTCCGCTGCCTGCCAGCCTTGAGGCTCTTCACGACCAGTTGTTGCACGCCGCCGATCTGGCGGGCACCGGCTATGGCGGCGCCCGCGCGCTGCCGCATGGTATTGCCGATGCGCCGCTCATGGTCATCTCCGATTGCCCGGATGCCGACGATCTGGTGGCCGGAACGGTCCTGAGCGCTGGCACTGGTACGCTGCTGCGCAACATGCTCTCGGCGATCGGCGTGGATCTGGCCGGCTGTTACCGGGCCAGTCTGGCGGTCACCCGTCCGGCCAGCGGGCGATTGCCCGGCGCGGATATGGGCGCGCTGGCCGATCTGATGCGCCATCACATCGCCCTCGTCCGGCCCCGCAACCTGTTGCTGCTCGGCAGCGGCGCCAGCGAGGCGCTGCTGGATGCACCCGTCGCGACGGCGCGCGAAAGTTCACATGATTTTAACCAAAATGGCGGAAGGGTGGCGCTCATCGCAACCTATCATCCGCGCACGCTTCTCAAGCGCCCGCAATGCAAGCGGCCGGCGTGGGAAGATCTGCAAATGCTCCTGAAAGAAGGCCGCTGGTGACCAAGTTATTCCTCTCGATGCTCGTCGTTTCGACGTCCCTTACCGCACCGGCGCTGGCCAGAGATGGCGGCCCCCTCCCCACGGCCGATATGACCGATATGACCGATATGACCGATATGGCAGCCGACCTGTCTGCCGTGCCGATCGCGCTTGCCGCGCCCGTTCCGCAGATCCGCTCGGATGCCGATTTTGCGCAGGTGTTCACCGCGATCAAGCAGCAACGCTGGGGCGATGCGCAGGCCATGCTTGCCAACGCACCGTCCGGCCCGCTGAGCGCCATGGCGCGCGCGGAACTGTATCTGGCGCCCGGCAGTCCGCGTGTGGAAATGGGCCCGCTGCTGTCGCTGATCGGCGATGCGCCCTATCTGCCGCAGGCCGAAAAGCTTGGCCGCCTGGCGCAGAAACGCGGCGCGCAGTTCCTGCCGGAAACGCCGCAGATACGCCGCCTGTCCTATCTTGGTGCCAGCCCGCGCCGCGCCGATCCGGACGAGATTGCCGATGCCGCCGCCGCCGGCGTGCGCAGCGCGGTGATCGATCGGATCAAGAACGACGACCCCGTGGGCGCGGAAACCGCCATGCTCTCCGGCATTGATACATTGTCCCCGTCCGCGCTGACCGAGATGCAGCAGCGGGTCGCCTGGGGCTATTATATCGAGAATGACGACGGCAATGCCCGCCGCGTAGCCGCCATCGGCAGCACGGGCACGGGCGAATGGGCCCCGCAGGCCGATTGGGTACGCGGCCTCGCCAGCTGGCGGCTGCGCGAATATGCCGATGCCGCGCAGGCGTTTGACCGCGTCGGCCGCCTGGCCAGCAACGAGGAAACCCGCGCCGCCGGTTTGTTCTGGAGCGCGCGCGCCAGCGTGGCGGCCCAGCGCCCTGACGAGGCACAGCCACGCCTTCAGACCGCCGCGCAATATGCCGAGACTTTTTATGGCATTTTGGCGCAGGAACAACTGGGCATGGCGCGCGCGGTGCCGATGCGCAAACCGGCAGCGTCCGCGCGCGGCGATAACGGCATCCCTAACGTCCGCATCGCGTCCGCGCTGGCCGGGTTCGGCGAAAGCGCGATGGCCGACGATGTTTTGCGGCACGAGGCGAAGATTGGCGGCGACGCCGAGCGCGGCGATCTGCTGGCCATGGCCCGCACGCTGAGCTTGCCCTCCACGCAGCTCTATCTGGCACATTATGGTCCAAACGGAACAAGCGCCGATCCGTTCGATCGCTATCCCGCACCGAAATGGGCGCCGCGCGATGGCTGGCGCGTCGATCCCTCGCTGGTGTTTGCCCATACCCTGCAAGAATCGCGCTTTCAGGCCAATGCCGTCAGCCCGGCCGATGCGCGCGGCCTGATGCAGGTACGCCCCGGCACCGCTGCCGACTTGGCGCGTGCACGCGGCGCCTATTTTTCCGCCGCCGAACTGAACCGCCCCGAGGTCAATCTGGAATATGGCCAGAGCTATCTGGAACAGCTGCGCGATATGGGGCAGACCGAAGGCCTTCTGCCCAAGGTGATCGCCGCGTTCAACGCCGGGCCAGCGCCGGTCGGCCGATGGAAATATGAAGTGCGCGATCAGGGCGATCCGCTGCTGTTCATCGAATCGATCCCTTATTGGGAGACACGTGCCTATGTCGGCATCATCCTGCGCAATTACTGGATGTACCAGCAGATGGCTGGCAGCGATGCGAGCAGCCTGACGGGTCTTTCGCAAAACGCTTGGCCACGTTTTCCGGGCATGAGCGGCCCGGCCTGGGTGCGCCTCAACACCGGCCGCAGCCTGGCGCAGCGCTGATGGCGGGCAAGCCCGTCAACATCGCGCTCCTGACCGTTTCCGACACGCGCACCGCAGCCGACGATACGTCCGGTGATATCCTGGCGCAGCGGATCACAGACGGCGGCCATAATCTGGCCGCCCGCACGATCGTCACCGACGATGCCGATTTGCTGCGCGACCAGTTTCGCATATGGATGGCCGATCCGGGCATCGACTGCATCATCTCCACCGGCGGCACCGGGCTCACCGGCCGCGACGTGACGCCAGAGGCGCTGGACCGGGTGAAGACCAAGGATATTCCCGGCTTTGGCGAACTGTTCCGCTGGCTAAGCTTCAAGACCATCGGCACCTCGGCTATCCAGTCGCGCGCCGCCGCCGTGCTGGCGGGCACCACCTATATATTCGCCCTGCCCGGCTCCAACGGTGCGGTGCGAGACGGCTGGGACGGGATTCTGGCCGATCAGCTCGACAGCCAAAACAAGCCCTGCAATTTCGTCGAGCTGATGCCCCGGCTCGCCGATCGCTGAGGCAAGCGCTGTCGCGTTGCGCTCCATGGATCCATCGTCTGTTTGCGAAGATACAGCGCAATCTGCACGAGGAGACAGACTTCTGCCGCCGCATTGAAGGCATTGTTCTGTATTTGTTCTTATGCTAAGCAGTATGCATGACGGATACCGCCGATCGCATGACAGCCAAAGGCCGCGGGGCCACACGCTCCGACGCGCCGCAGCGCTTCGGTCTGGCCGCGCGCGAAATGGACGGAGCATGGCGCGATGCGCGCGGCGGCGTCGACGGAGAGCCGGATGCGGTGCGCACGCAGGTGACCGTGGAGCATCCGCGCTCTATCCTCACCTTCAACACGTCGCCGGATGTGCCGTTCGACCGGTCGGTCAATGCCTATCGCGGGTGCGAGCATGGCTGCGTCTATTGCTTCGCACGGCCCAGCCACGCCTATCACGACCTGTCGCCCGGTCTGGATTTCGAAACCAGGCTGTTCGCCAAGCCCGGGGCGGCTGCGCTGCTGCGCGCCACGCTGTCCAAGCCGGGCTATCGCGTCCGCCCCATTGCCATCGGCACCAACACCGATCCCTATCAACCGATCGAGCGGCACTATCGGATCAGCCGTCAGTTGCTGGCGTTGATGGCCGAGACCCGGCACCCCATCTGCGTGACGACCAAATCGGACCGCGTCCTGGACGATATCGATGTGCTGGCTGATCTGGCCCGGGACGGCCTCGCCGCGGTTGCGATATCGGTCACCACGCTCGATCCGGCGCTGGCCCGCATCATGGAACCGCGCGCGGCGCATCCGGCGCGGCGCCTGAAGGCGGTGCGTGCGCTGGCAGACGCAGGCGTGCCGACCTATGTCAATATCGCGCCGGTGATCCCGGCGATCAGCGATCACGAGATCGAGGCTATTGCATCGCAAGCGGCGGCGGCCGGGGCCAGAGGCATATCCGCGGTTCCGCTGCGCCTTCCGCACGAACTCGCTCCGCTGTTTCGCGACTGGCTGGATGTCCATTACCCCGATCGGGCGGGCAAGGTGATGCGGATCGTCAACGAACTGCGCGGCGGCAGAGACAATGACCCGGCCTTTTTCGATCGCATGCGCGGCAAAGGACCATGGGCGCAATTGCTGCGCACGCGCATGGACATTGCGCGGCGACGCCATGGTTTCGTCAAGGGCAAGTTCGATCTGCGTTGCGATCTTTTCCAGCGGCCCGAAACCGGCGGTCAGATGCGGCTGCTATAAAATTTTGAGACCCGGTGACTTGGCATAGCTGCGTGCGAATAATAATGGCGTGCAGCGTTCAACCGAACGCCCCGCCCGCATTCCCGCGCGGGGACAGCCGGATGAGCCGGCTCGTCTGAACCGCCGCCTGCCGGTGGACGACGGCCCTGCGATAGGTCTCGTCGGTCATCATCTCCAGGAAAGCGGCGGCATTCGGATAGTGCGCCACGAACACCGCATCCCAGCGCTCGTCCGCCGGGCCAATCAGCACTGTCTCGAACGCGCCGCTGTAAACCATGGTGCCGCCCACGCGCGCGAATATCGGTCCACTTTCCCGGCTGTAATTCTTATAGGCTTCGGCGCCCGAAAGGCCCTTGCCGGCCAGAACATGGTCCGCCGGATAGGCCGCATGCGCGCCAAAGCGCACGAGGTTCACCATCTCGATCGGCACATCGCGCGGCAACGCCTTGAAAGCCTCGAACTGTTCGCGCTCGGGATCGACATGGGCGTCAGTCATTCGCGGTCTCCAGTTTATAGTTCGCATATTCATCGCGCAGTGCGCGCTTCAGAATCTTGCCCGTGGCGGTATGCGGGAGTTCATCGACAAATTTGATCTCGTCCGGCAGCCACCACCGCGCGACGCGGCCCTGCAGATGCTCCAGGATATGCTCCGGCCCGATCTGCGATCCTGGCTTGCGCACCACCAGCAGCAGCGGCCGCTCGTCCCATTTGGGATGATGCACGCCCACCGCAGCCGCCTCGGCCACACCGTCGCAGCCCAACGCTTCGTTTTCCAGTTCGATCGAGCTGATCCATTCACCGCCCGACTTGATGACGTCCTTGGCGCGGTCCGTGATCTGCATGGTGCCGTCGGGAAAGAGCACCGAGACATCGCCGGTATCAAACCAGTTGTCGTCGCCCGACGCATCCTCGTCGGCCCGGAAATAGCGCTTCATGATCCACGGGCCGCGCACTTGCAGCCGCCCACTGGTCTTGCCGTCGCGCGGCAGCGTTGCGCCATCCTCGCCCACGGTCCGCAGCTCCACACCGAACGGCGGGCGCCCCTGGCGAGCGATCACGTCCACCTGCTCGTCGAAACTGAGCGTATCCCAATCATGCGGGCGCGCGCCGGCGGTGCCGATGGGGGAGGTTTCAGTCATACCCCACGCATGTGCCACGGTGATGCCGGCCTTTTTCAGCCGCTCGATCATGGCACGCGGCGCGGCCGATCCCCCGATGACCACCCGCTCGAGCGCGCCGTAATCGCCTCCGTTTGCGTCCATATCGGCGAACATCGCCAGCCAGACCGTCGGCACGCCCGCGCTGAACGTAACCTTTTCCTCGCGGAACAGCTTCCACAGCACGGCCCCGTCGTTGGAACAGGAGCAGACCAGCTTGGCCCCCACCGCGGCCGCGGCGAACGGGATGCCCCAGGCGTTGGCGTGGAACATCGGCACGATCGGCAGCATCACCGAGCGCGCCGACAGGTCCATGATCGCAGGCTGCAGCGCCGTCATGGCGTGCAGCACGTTGGAGCGATGTTCGTACAACACGCCCTTGGGATTGCCGGTGGTGCCCGATGTGTAGCACAGGCCCACAGGATCGCGCTCACCCGCCTCGACCCATTGATACGCGCCATCCTCGGCATCGATGAGATCGCGGTAGCACGCAAATCCATCGCCCGCGGCGGCGTTGTCGAACAGGATGAAATGCTCGACCGTTTCGAGCCGATGCCGGATTGCTTCCACGATCGGCTGGAACATTTTATCAAAGAAAAGAATGCGGTCTCCGGCATGATTCAGAACATAAACGAGCTGATCGGCGTGCAGGCGCGGATTGATGGTGTGCAGGATGCCGCCCATGCCGGCCGTGCCGTACCAGCTGGAAATATGGTGCGCATGGTTCATCGCGATGGTTGCGATACGGTCCCCGCGCTGCAACCCCATCCGCTCGAGCAACTGTGCGAACTTGCGTGCTTCCAGCGCTACCGTCGCCCAGTCGCTGCGCGCCAGTTCACCATCTGCAAAGCGGGTGATAATTTCGCGCGGGCCATGTTCACGCTCGGCATGATCGATCAGGCGGGTAACGAGCAGCGGAAAGTCCTGCATGCTGGCGAACATTGGTTTCTCCAAGATCCCGGCGGCCGATTGCCGGCCTGCCTTCAGAAGACCAGACGCAAGGGCGGCGAGCCGGCCGGCTCCAGTTCCGCGACATGGCTGATGCCTTCCAGCGACTTGAGCCGTTCGCGCAGGGTTTCGTCAACCCGGAATGTTCGCCCGAGCGAGATTCGTGCGCGTCCTCCTGCTGCCGGTACGTCCAGCACGAGCTCGCTGCGTCCGCCGGACAGAGGCCGCAGGATCGCCGCCATCCCGGTGATCGCCTGCGGAGATTCCACCTGCACGCGCAGGCGCCATCGCGGATCGCGCTGCGGCGCGCCAGCGGGGCCGCCTGCGCCAGCGGAACCGAGCGCACCTGCGGAACCGATCGGGCTGGCATGGCGTACCGTCATGCGCGCGCTGTCCATCCCGTCACGCAGGTCTAGCTCGATATCGAGGAGCACGCAGGCCGATTGTTCCGCCGCTTCGATCAACGCCTTGCCCGCCGCATCCTCGAAGCAGCTGGCACCGAACTGGCCGGTCTGGTCGGAGAATTCGGCCATGTAGAAGGCGCCGCGGCGGCCATCGCGGCGGCGGACATTCTCCACCAGCGCCGCCATCTTGATCGACTTTTTCTGGCCGGGCCGCAGCGGTGGCAGCGCAGCGAGATCGGACTGTCTGACGATGGGCATCGCTGCCAGCTGCGCGGCATATTGCGCGATCGGATGGGCCGAAAAATAGAAGCCGAACGCATCCTTCTCCTGCACGATGGTTTCGCCGGCTGTCCAGGCGGCCACGGCGGGCAGGCGCAGCGCCGGGGCGTCGCTCTCGTCTCCGCCGAACAGCCCGCCCTGCCCGCTGTCGCGCATGGATTTGGCGCTTTGGGCGGCGGCCAATATGGTTTCCGCGCCCGCCTGCACCGCCGCGCGGTCCGGGTTCAGCGCATCGAACGCGCCCGCCGCGGCCAGCGTCTCGATACTGCGCTTGTTGAGCAGGCTGGGATCGATCCGCTGCGTCAGATCATCGAGCGACGGGAACGGCCCGCCTGCGCGGCGCTCTGCCACCAACGTCTCCATCGCCTTTTCTCCGACGTTTTTGAGACCGGCAAGGGCATAGCGCACCGCGCGGCCAGCGCCGTGCTGCTCCACCGAAAAGGCCGGTTCGCTGTGCCCGAGCGATGGCGGCAGGCAGGCGATGTCCAGCCGCCGCATATCGTCCACAAAAAT